>NZ_KV827846.1:0-113697 GCF_001836235.1 Bacillus sp. HMSC036E02
GCATGAAGAAAGGAATAATTAGCATGAAAATTTACTAGCAAGTTTATATGTAAGTTTAATAAGAGTTATTATACAGTTTAGCACTTCTAATGCAAGTGGCAAAAAAAATAGAGAGAAAACAAGAAGGGAGAGTTATTAATTCCGTAGCTAAACGAAAAGGAATGGTTGCTTACAAGGATTAAGCAAAAAATTGAGGCGATATTTATAACCGATTATCGGTATCTAATATATAAGGAATGCTTTTAGTATTTGTAGCAATTCCTGAAAGGATTAAATGGAGGATTTATGAAAGGACAAAAAGGCAAGAAGCAGAAGACATATATATCTATTCGATTAAATATAATGTTCCTTTGCATATTTGTACTATTCTCAGCTATTATTATGCAGCTAGGAAAGGTACAAATCGTTGAGGGAGAGGCTTATAAGAACCAAGTGGAAAGTAGTCAAAATGCAATAACTAGTATTCCAGTTCCACGTGGACAAATTTTAGATCGAGAAGGGAAAACAGTTGTTAATAATAAATCTCTTCGCACAATTACGTATACAAGGGTGAAGGGAATTACGAGTGAAGATATTTTAAAAACAGCAAAAGACTTGGCGAAAGTACTTGAAATGCCTGAACAAGATATAAATAAATTAACAGATATCGATAAAAAAGATTTTTGGATGCAGTTGAATTTGAAACGTGCGGAGACAAAGATTACTAAGAAAGATATAGAAAAGTTTAAAGAAAAGGGTATAGAGGGAAAAGAGTTAGATAAAAAAATAGAAGACTTAAGACGAGGTCGTGTTACAGAGGTAGAATTAGCAGAATTAACAGCACAAGATTTAAAGGTGTTAGCTATTAAAAGTAAAATGAGTTCAGGTTATCAACTAACACCACAAATTATTAAAAAAGATGTAACAGATGAAGAGTATGCGCGGATAAGTGAAAACCTTGCGAATTTTCCAGGAGTAGATGCAACTGTTGATTGGGAACGTAATTATGTAAATGGTAATTTATTTCGTTCTGTATTAGGAAATATTACGAGTAGTGAAGAAGGATTACCGAAAGAAAATTTAGATTCTTATTTAGTACGTGGATATAACCGTAATGATCGTGTTGGAAAAAGTTATATTGAACAACGATATGAAGATGTATTACACGGCACAAAAGAAGAAGTGAAAAATATTACTGATAAATCAGGAAACATTGTTAGCACAGAAATAATCTCTAAAGGAAAAAGTGGTAATAGTTTAACATTAACGATTGATATGGAATTACAAAAGAAAGTGGAAGAAAGTATAGAGAAAAACTTGAGAGCTTTTAAGAGTTCAGAGCCACTGCTCGATCGAGCTTTTGTTGTCATGACGAATCCAAATAACGGACAAATTTTATCAATGGCAGGCAAAAAGATTGTAGAAAAAGAAGGAAGAATAGAGGTTGAGGATTTGGCATTAGGTAACATGACAACTTCGTATGAGCTAGGGTCAGCTGTAAAAGGTGCTACTTTATTAACTGGATATGAGACAGGGGCAATACATCCAGGAGATCAATTTTATGACGCGCCGATGAAATTTAAAGGTACACAAGCTAAGAAATCGTGGAATGTATCCGGATTTGGTAATATTAATGATTTACGGGCTTTACAAGTATCTTCGAATGTATACATGTTCCAAACAGCTTTAAAAATTGCGGGAGTCAATTACGTACCAAATGGCTCATTGGATATTAAACAAGGAGCATTTGATACGATGCGCTATTATTTCAAGCAATTTGGTTTAGGTGTCCCAACAGGTATTGATTTACCGAATGAAATAATTGGACAAACGAGAAAAGTAGATAGTCAACCTGGGTTTTTACTAGATTTTTCTATCGGTCAGTATGATACGTATACGCCGTTGCAATTAGCGCAATATATTTCAACGATTGCGAATGGTGGTTATAGAATGCAACCTCAAATTGTACAAGAAATACGAGAACAATCAATAAAAGAAGAGGTTGGCAAAGTTATACGTTCCATAGAGCCTGTCGTATTAAATCGAATTGATATGAAGAAAGAACATATTGATCGAATAAAAGAAGGGTTTAGATGGGTATTCCAAGAAGGTGATGGAACTGGCGTGAAATATTTCAAAAACGCGCCATATAAACCAGCAGGAAAGACAGGAACAGCCCAAACTGTATATGGTGGAGATGACCCGATTGGTAGAAATGCAAAAGGAGAACGTATGGAATGTTACAACTTAACGTTAGTTGGATATGCTCCATATGATAATCCAGAAGTAGCATTTTCCGTAGTAGTTCCATGGCTTCATGATGATAAAAATGGAATTAATTCTATAATTGGAAAGGAAGTATTAGATGTATACTTTGATTTGAAACAGCAACGTATACATGGTGAAGCTACTAGTACAGGTAGTTCTAAGCAAAATTAGAGTACTTTTCTCAGGGAAGAGACCCTGTTCATATAAAGCCATTTATAAGTAAAAAAATGAAATATGAAATAAGAGATAGAGGCGTCGTAGCTACTATCTCTTATTTTGTTAATAACTCTCATACTAGCTATAATTTTTTTAGTTTGTGGAACAAATTTGGTTCGGTGATTGTCTATTATGTGTACGTATAAAAAGGTGCTAAAAATTTGGAAGGAATGATGATTTTGAAAAATAAGAGGATGCTAAAAATAGGAATATGCGTTGGTATATTAGGTTTAAGTATTACAAGCCTAGAAGCTTTTACAGGAGGGGCACTGCAAGTTGAAGCGAAAGAAAAGACTGGACAAGTGAAACATAAAAATCAGGCGACGCATAAAGAGTTCTCACAACTTGAGAAAAAATTTGATGCTCGAGTAGGTGTATATGCGATTGATACTGGTACAAATCAAACAATCTCTTATCGATCTAACGAAAGATTTGCCTTCGCATCAACCTACAAGGCTTTAGCAGCAGGAGTATTACTACAGCAAAACTCAATTGATACATTAAATGAAGTAATCACATTTACGAAAGAAGACTTAGTGGATTATTCACCTGTTACAGAGAAACATGTAGATACTGGAATGAAACTAGGAGAAATTGCTGAGGCTGCTGTTCGTTCAAGCGATAATACTGCAGGGAACATTTTATTTAATAAAATAGGAGGACCGAAAGGATATGAAAAAGCGCTTAGGCATATGGGGGATCGGATTACTATGTCTGATCGCTTTGAAACAGAATTAAACGAAGCTATTCCAGGAGACATTCGTGACACTAGTACAGCGAAAGCTATTGCTACGAATCTTAAAGCTTTTACGGTCGGAAATGCACTTCCAGCTGAAAAACGTAAAATTCTTACAGAGTGGATGAAAGGAAATGCTACAGGGGACAAACTTATTCGTGCAGGCGTACCAACTGAATGGGTAGTTGGAGATAAATCAGGTGCTGGTAGTTACGGGACAAGAAATGATATTGCTATCGTTTGGCCTCCAAATAGAGCACCAATTATCATCGCAATTTTATCTAGTAAAGATGAGAAAGAGGCAACCTATGATAATCAACTCATTGCAGAGGCAACTAAAGTTATAGTTAAGGCTCTTAAATAGTATTTTAGTTTTCGCATTTTTAACATGAAAGTATTAAAAGTATAAAGTTAGAAAACGACTCTTTTCTTGTGATAAGAGTCGTTTTTGTATTCTTATTATTAAAAAGGTAAAAGTAAAAATATAACGAATATATATGACATATCTCATACGAAATTTCATGTACTGCATTATTTTATTAATTTAAATAAATTTCAAGAAAGTATAATATAATTCAGTTAGCATATAGAAGTGTTTGATGAGAATGTAAAGGAGAAAATATGAAAAAGAAAATTAATAGAATTGTAATGATTATTTGTATATTAGTAGGTTTTACAATCTTTTTATATTTACAGAACAATTTAATAAGTATAACTGAGGTTAAAATAACCTCTAGTAAAATACCATCCTCTTTTAAAGGGTATAAAATTCTACAAATTTCAGACTTACACAATAAAAAATTTGGCGATAATCAAGATGTGTTAATTCAAAAAATAAAAAGTATAGACCCAGATATTATTGCGATTACGGGTGATTTAATTGACAGTAAATCATACGATGCAGAAGTGAGTATGCAATTAATACAAAAAATGGTAAAGAAGTATCCTGTATATTTTGTGACAGGAAACCATGAACAATGGTCTGGAAAGTATAACAGTTTAGAAAAAGAGTTGAAGAAATATGGTGTCAATGTTTTAAGGAATGAACATGTAGGCATTCGAAAGGGTGAGCAAGAAATAAACTTGCTAGGTATTGATGATCCAGAGTTTGTTACTGGAAACCGTGATGAAGGAAATATTATAATAGATGAAATTAAAAAAGCAAAAATTGAAATGCAGCCAGATAGATATAATGTATTATTATCCCATAGGCCTGAATTTATAAAGGAATATACGAATGAGAGGTTGGATTTGGTTTTATCGGGACATGCTCATGGAGGGCAAGTTAGATTGCCATTTATCGGTGGATTAGTTGCTCCAAATCAAGGTGTTTTACCTAAATATACAGCAGGTTTATATGTAGAACAAAATACATCAATGGTAGTGAGTAGAGGATTAGGAAATAGTATCATTCCGCAAAGAATTTTGAATAGGCCAGAGATTGTAGTCGTGCAGTTAAATTAAGCTGTACGATTTTTTTATGCAAAAGTGAGTAAAGAGATTTTATGTATTTTGCAGGAGTTAACATTACAATTTTGTTAAAAATTTTCTACGTTACATAAAGTAACAAAATTTGACCCTGATTGTTTGTTATAGTGTAAATAATCAAAAAACTTAAAATTTGTCGAGTGAAAATTGTGATAAGTAATTCATGTAAAAAACTTAAAGGGGTGTACACATGCATAAAGAATATGAAATTGAAGAATACACGGCGATTGAGGAACAAATACATTATTATTGTAAATGTTTATTAGTAAGTCATCCTGATCAAATAATAAAGTATTTAGAAAAAAGGTTAGAAAAATATGCAGAAACATTACAATATGCACATTTATATCCTGACACAGTTATTTTACCGTTACAGCAATTAGTTATTGAATATTCTTTAGATGTTGCTAGAATTCGGAAGTATATGAATTTAAAAACGTAAAGTGAAATTTATAGTTTAAATGAAACAGAGTCGACTTTAGGAAATGAAATTCTAATGTCGACTCTGTTTCATTGTTTAATATCGTTGATTGAACATACATACTAATCAATGAAGTTTGACATATAATTAAGCAAGGGTAAAATAAAAGTGAGTACTCACTCATTTTATTGGAAAAGGAGGATGGAACGTGCAACAACCTTCAATTATTTTACGGACTGTATCAAAAAGTTTTGGAAAAAAAGAAGTGTTACACAATCTTTCATTGCAAGTTGAAAAAGCAGAAATTTTTGGTTTTGTTGGACCTTCTGGATCGGGGAAAACAACGCTCATTAAAATGATTGCAGGTATTAATGAGGCAACGAAAGGTGAAGTGCTTGTTAATAATACTAATATGCCTAATTTAAATGAAATGAAAAGAATTGGTTATATGGCTCAGGCGGATGCATTATACGAAGAATTGTCAGCATATGAAAATGCAGATTTTATAGCAACGATGTATGGACTAAAGGGAAAACGTAAAAAGACAAGAATTGCAGAGGTTTTTGAACTTGTACAATTGTCTCAGTATATGAAAAAGCAAGTACAACAATTTTCAGGTGGAATGAAAAAACGCTTATCATTAGCAATAGCGCTCCTTCACGAACCAGAAATATTAATTTTAGATGAGCCTACAGTGGGGATAGATCCGCTTCTTAGAAAAACGATTTGGGAAAAATTTTATGATCTTAAAAAGAAAGGCACAACGATTATTGTAACGACGCACATTATGGATGAAGCTGAATTTTGTGAGCGTCTAGGGTTAATTAGAGAAGGGAAACTAGTTGCGGTTGGAACAACTGAAGAATTGAAAAAACGCGTGTCATCTGGACGGATTGAAGATGTCTTTTTGCTAGAAGAGGTGGTGCCATCATGAGAGTTACTGGTGTAATTATACGTATTATTCGTCAATTTTTTCGAGATAAGCGTTCGTTAGCAATGATGTTTGGAGCACCGATGTTATTACTTTGGCTTTTGTCACTAGTGTTTACACAGAAAGACTATATACCGCAAATTGCTGTTGTTGATATGCCCGCTCAAATAGTAAAAATGATGAAAAATCAAGAAGCGTCAATTTATGAATACAGTAAGGAAAAGGCGATTTCTGAGTTGGAAAAACAAAAAGTAGATGCAGTATTTCGTATAGAGAATGGAAAAATGAAACTTCTGTTGGAAGGTAGTGATTCGTCAAAAAATCGTGCTGTACTTCAAGTATTGCAAAAAAGCACAGAGAAGAATGATGTATCGATTATGAAACCTGAAGTAAATTATTTACATGGCTCTAAAGACTTTACGATGTTTGATGGGCTTGGTCCTGTATTAATTGGTTTCTTTACATTTTTCTTTGTATTTATATTATCAGGTGTATCTTTCGTAAGAGAACGTTTAAGTGGTACGCTAGAAAGGTTATTATCCACCCCAGTAAGAAGATGGGAAATAGTCGCAGGTTATATTATTGGTTTTGGAATCTTTGCCTTTATACAATCCATTATTATCGTAAGCTTTTCCGTTTATATTTTAGATTTATACGTAGCTGGCTCCATATGGCTAACGCTACTTATTACATGTATGCTCTCTTTAACTGCACTAACATTAGGTACGTTTTTATCGGCATACGCAAATAATGAATTTCAAATGATTCAATTTATACCGCTTGTTATAGTGCCACAAATCTTCTTTTCTGGATTGTTTCCAATGGAATCTATGAATAAGTGGCTCCAAATGTTAGGGAAAGCATTTCCACTCACATACGGCGCTGACGCAATGAGACAAGTGATGATTCGGAATCAAGGGTTTACAGAGATTGCATTAGATCTTACTGTGTTATTACTTTTTTCACTATTATTTGCAGTAGGAAATGTATTTGCTTTAAAGAAACATCGCAAAATATAATAATGACAAAAAGGAGCTTTATAAATGCAGAAGGATTGGCTGGAGGAATTAATAGCTGCAACTAATACGGATAAACGAAATGAACGTCAAATGCGAATATTAGAGGCGGCTGTTGATATGTTTGGAGAAAAAGGATACGCTTCAACTTCAACAAGTGAAATTGCAAAGCGTGCTGGTGTAGCGGAAGGAACCATCTTCCGCTACTATAAGACGAAAAAAGATTTATTACTAGCGGTCGTAATGCCAACTTTAACTAAGTTCGCTGCACCATTTTTCGTACAAACCTTTGCAAAAGAAATATTTAAATCAGAGTATGAATCGTATGAAGGACTTTTAAGGGTTGTAATTCATAATAGATTTAAATTTGCTCAAAAACACTTTCCTATGATAAAAATATTAATTCAAGAAGTACCATTTCAACCAGAACTAAAAAATGAAATACAGCAATTAGTAGAAACAGAACTGTTTTCACATTTCAAAAAGTTGATTGTGAAATTTCAAGAAGAAGGAGAGATTATTGAGATACCACCATCTTCCGTACTACGTCTTACTTTATCAGCTGTATTAGGTTTATTATTAACACGATTTTTATTATTGCCTGAAGAAAAATGGAATGATGAAGCAGAAATTGAAAATACGATTCAATTTATATTGTATGGATTAACTCCACGAATTTAATCGTCGAAGTGTGAATTACATACATTACTTTTTAAGTAAAAATAAATCGCCTTTAAAAAGGCGATTTATTTTCGTTATATATTTTTGATAAATAAGTACTTGTTTATTAAAAACATTCTAAATCAGCGTGTTTCTTTGTCTCTTCTTCTAAGACCTAATAATCCTGCTAGTCCTAATAAACCAAGCCAAGCCCAATTATTATTTCTATCACGATTATCATTTAAATCATTTGTTGTATTTACATTTCGAGTTCTTACATCATTATTAACTCTGTCTAAATTATTGTCATTTACTCGAGTTGAAATATCAGTGTTATTCACTCTATTCATATTATTTCCATCGTATTCAGCTTGCGCAGATGTACCTAAAAACATAATAGAGAGTGCTAAAACACTTAAAATAGATGATAATTTCTTTTTCATAACAATTCCCTCCTTTCTTAATCATTAATTTCTCCGGAGCATCTGTGTATTATTCATTTCACAATATCTAAACCAGTATAATAGGGCGCACATTTATTGAAAATAGAGTTGAATGATTGTTAATATATTATTGGATATATATTTCTCATAAAAATAAATGAATCAAACTTTGCTTAAAATGTTAATCTTAGTACAATTTATAGTATACGGACTAGCACTAAGGAGGTAATGAGATGCGACAATTTGCAAAACCTACAATCGTCGTAAGTAAATGTTTAGAATTTGATGCTTGTCGATATAATGGAGAGATGATTCCAGATGTAACAATACGAAATTTGCAGCCATTTGTTACATTTATACCTGTTTGTCCAGAAGTGGAGATTGGATTGGGAACTCCTCGTGAAACGATACGAATTGTAGAAGAAAATGGTGAGAACAGACTTGTGCAACCGTCGACACGAGAAGATGTAACTGAAAAAATGGAGCGGTTTTCAAATGACTTTTTACAAACGATATCGGATGTGGATGGTTTTATTTTAAAGAATCGTTCGCCAAGTTGTGGTACGCGTGATGTGAAAATTTATTCTGGTTTTGAAAAAGCGCCAGCAAAGGGAAAAGGATCAGGCTTATTTGGCGGAGCAGTAGTAAAAAAATTTTCGCATCTTCCTATTGAAGAGGAAGGTAGATTGTCGAATTTTATTATTAGAGAGCATTTCTTTACAAGGTTATTTACAATCGCATATTACAAAATGATTAAACATAATAAAAATATGAAAGACCTTGTATCGTTTCAGTCGGACAATAAATATTTATTTATGGCATACAATCAAGTGAAACAAAAGGAATTAGGGCGTATAATTGCAAATCAAAAAAATGAAAAGATTGAAGTTGTATTTGAAAACTATGAGAAGACTTTATATGAATTATTTATGCGCACCCCCCGCTATACATCGAATGTAAATGTATGCGAGCACATTTTTGGATACTTTAAAACAAAGCTAAAAAAACAAGAAAAAGATCATTTTATAGAACTGTTACAAAAGTATGCAGAAAAGAAAATACCACTTAGTAGTTTACTTACAATTTTAAAATCATGGGCCATTCGATTTGATGAAAAGTATTTATTAAGACAAACGTATTTCGAACCATACCCTGAAGCATTAGTAGAAATTTCTGATTCGGGAAAAGGTAGAGATTATTAAACAATAAATTACATAATTCGACACAAAATCTCCTATGTTGTTGTAGAACAATGTAGGAATTTTTTTGTGCATTAGTACAGAATCTGTTTTAAAATTAAGTTATGACAGAATTATAGCAATTGTCTAACTAATATTCTTGTCTTTTAAGTTGTTATGTTTGTAGTAGAAACTCGCACGCTGTCGAAACTCAATATTCGATAAGGGGTGTGTAGCGGAATGGAATTTACTCTAACTCGCGAAAAACAAATGATTAAAGAAATGGTACGTGACTTTGCTGAAAAGGAAATCGCACCGAAAGCTGTATATTATGACAAAACTGCAGAGTTTCCATATGAAACATTTCAAAAAATGGGCGAACTAGGATTATTAGGCATCCCATTCCCAGAAGAGTATGGAGGTTCAGGTGGCGATACTGTATCGTATGCGTTAGCAGTTGAAGAAATTGGTCGCGCTTGTGGTGGCACTGGTTTAAGCTATGCTGCAACAATTTCATTAGGTGCTTCTCCAATTTATTATTTCGGTACAGAAGAACAAAAACAAAAGTATTTAGTTCCAATGGCGTCAGGTAAAACATTAGGTGCCTTCGGATTAACGGAGCCGAATGCTGGATCAGATGCAGGTGGTACTCAAACGAAAGCGGTACTAGATGGCGATGAGTATGTAATCAGTGGTGAGAAGTGTTGGATTACAAACGCAGAGTATGCAAATACCATTATTGTAACCGCTGTCAACGGTGTTGAAGAGAATGGTAGAAAACGCATTTCAGCATTTATCGTACCTACTACTAGTGAAGGATTAACGATTTCTAGTCCTTACGATAAAATGGGCGTTCGCGCTTCTAATACTTGTGAAATCGTACTTGATGGTGTTCGTGTACCGAAAGAAAATATTCTTGGTGATGTAAATAAAGGTTTTAAACAATTTTTATATACACTTGATGGAGGACGTATTTCAATCGCAGCATTGGCAGTTGGTATTGCGCAATCAGCCTTTGAACGTGCATTGCAATATGCGAAAGAACGTCAACAATTTGGAAAGTCAATCTCTAATTTCCAAGCGATTCAATTTAAATTAGCTGATATGGCGACTGAAGTAGAGCTAGCACGCAATTTAGTACATAAAGCAGCTTGGTTAAAAGATAACGATAAACCTTTCGGTAAAGAAGCGGCAATGGCAAAACTATTTGCATCGGAAGCGGCAAGCCGTATTGCGAATCAAGCAGTACAGATTCATGGTGGATATGGCTATATGCGTGAATATGAAGTTGAACGACATATTCGTGATGCGAAACTATTAGAAATTGGTGAAGGAACTTCTGAAATTCAACGTCTCGTAATTGCTAGACATTTAGGATGTAGATAAAAGGGAGGAATCACTATGTTTCAAAAAATATTAATTGCGAATCGCGGGGAAATCGCTGTTCGTATTATGAAAACTTGTCAAAAACTTGGCATTCGCACTGTTGCTATTTATTCTGAAGCAGATGAAAATGCCCTTCATGTGAAAATGGCAAATGAAGCTTACTTAGTAGGTGGACCGCGTGTCCAAGAAAGCTATTTAAACCTTGAAAAAATTATTGAAATAGCTAAGAAGACAAATGCAGAAGCAATTCATCCGGGTTATGGTTTATTATCAGAGAATCCGTCTTTTCCGGTTCGCTGCAAAGAAGAAGGAATCGTATTTATCGGTCCTTCAGAAGAAATCATTACGAAGATGGGAAGTAAAATCGAATCACGTATCGCAATGCAAGCAGCAGATGTCCCAGTAGTCCCAGGTATTACTACAAATATTGAAACTGCTGAAGAAGCAATTGAAATTGCAAAACAAATTGGTTATCCATTAATGCTTAAGGCATCCGCAGGCGGCGGAGGCATTGGTATGCAGTTGATGGAAACTGAGCAAACGCTCACCAAAGCGTTTGAAAGTAATAAAACGAGAGCGCAAAACTTCTTCGGTAACGGAGAAATGTATTTAGAGCGATATATAGCAGACGCGCATCATATTGAAATTCAGCTTTTAGCAGATACACATGGTAACACAGTGTATTTATGGGAGCGTGAATGTTCGGTACAGCGCCGAAATCAAAAAGTAATCGAAGAAGCACCTTCACCATTTTTAGATGAAGGTACACGAAAGGCGATGGGAGAAGTTGCTGTACAAGCTGCCAAAGCACTTGGTTATACAAATGCAGGTACAGTTGAGTTTCTTGTAGATGATCAGAAGAACTTCTATTTCTTAGAGATGAATACGAGATTACAAGTAGAGCATCCAGTGACAGAAGAAATTACGGGATTAGACCTTGTAGAACAACAACTTCTGATTGCAAGTGGAGAGAAACTATCATTTACTCAGGATGATGTAAAACGTAGTGGTCATGCCATTGAAGCTCGTATTTATGCAGAGGATCCGAAAACATTCTTCCCGTCACCTGGGAAAATTACAGATTTAACATTACCGTCAAATGTACGGATTGATCACTTCTTAGAAAATCATGTAACGATTACACCTTTCTATGATCCAATGATTGCGAAAGTCATTGCACATGGCGAGACTCGTGAAGAAGCAATTTCAAAATTACATGATGCTCTAGAGGAATTAAAAGTAGAAGGTATTAAAACGAACACACCAATGCTACTGCAAGTTTTGGAAGACGAAGTGTTCAAAGAGGGTATTTATACAACAGGCTTTGTAACGAAACAACTCGTTAAAAAATAAGATTTAACAATATTAAGGGGGAAAAAATGATGACGAAAGTATACGCATCGATGGCAGGAAACGTTTGGAAGATTGTTGTAGGAGTAGGAGATACAGTAGAGGAAGAGCAGGATGTCGTCATTTTGGAATCTATGAAAATGGAAATTCCAATCATTTCAGAAGAAGCTGGCACAGTTATGAAAATTAATGTGCAAGAAGGCGATTTTGTAAATGAAGGAGATGTATTATTAGAAATTGAATAGGGAGATATAGGGGGAATCGAATTGAAACTACCTAATTTTGCTGTCATTAAAGAAGTCGGGCCACGTGATGGCTTACAAAATGAAAAAAAGATTGTTGGCACAAAAGATAAAGTAAAATGGATTCAACTACTTACAGAAGCAGGATTGTCGTATGTTGAAGTTTCCTCATTCGTTCACCCAAAATGGGTCCCTGCATTAGCGGATGCAAATGATGTATTTTCTGAGCTGAAAAGGGATCCAAATGTTACATATGCTGCGCTTGTTCCGAATCAAAATGGTTTGGAACGAGCTTTTTTGCAAAATGTAGATGAGGTGAATGTTTTTTTATCAGCAAGTGAATCTCATAATAAAAGTAATATTAATAAATCGATTAAAGAAGCATTAGTTGTAATTGAAGATATAACAAAACAGGCATTATTCGAAGGGAAAAAGGTAAGAGGCTATGTTTCTACTGTATTTGGATGTCCTTATGAAGGGGATATAAGTGTCGCAGCAGTTGACGAATTATGTAATCAACTATTTTCATACGGCATTTATGAAGTTTCTCTTGGGGATACAATCGGTGTAGCGAATCCATTACAAGTAGAACAAGTATTAGAACATCTATTAAAGAAGTATGATGCTTCGCAGTTTGCCATGCATTTTCATAATACGTATGGAATGGCTCTAGCGAATGTAGTTAAATCATTAGAATACGGTATTACAACGTTTGATAGTTCTTGTGGTGGACTCGGGGGCTGCCCTTATGCACCAGGAGCATCAGGTAATGTTGCCACTGATGACCTAGTACATATGCTCCATAAATTAGGAGTCCAAACGAATATAGACGAAGAAAAGTTATTGAGAGCTAGTCAATTTATTCAAAGTAAGTTGAATATCCAATTACCGAGTCATGTGTATAGAGCGCTTCAACATAAAACGATAAGTAGGTGAGAAGATGCTACAATTACAAAACATTTCAGTTGATTATGTAACACCTCACGTAGTAAAGATTTCGTTAAATCGTGCAAGACAAGCAAACTCATTATCTTTGGCATTATTAGATGAACTACAAACGATATTAACTCAAATAAGTGAAGATTCAAACGTACGTGTAGTTATTTTGACTGGTGCTGGTGAAAAAGCATTTTGTGCTGGTGCAGATTTAAAAGAGCGTGCCGGTATGAATGAAGAACAAGTTCGCCATGCTGTTAGTATGATTCGCACTACTATGGAGATGGTTGAACAATTACCACAGCCAGTTATTGCTGCTATAAATGGAATTGCACTTGGTGGTGGTACGGAATTAAGTTTAGCTTGTGATTTTAGAATTGCTGCTGAATCTGCAAGTCTTGGTCTTACTGAAACGACACTTGCAATTATACCAGGAGCAGGTGGTACACAGCGCTTACCGAGATTAATTGGTGTTGGTAGAGCGAAAGAATTAATTTATACAGGTAGACGTATTTCAGCGCAAGAAGCAAAAGAATACGGTTTAGTAGAATTTGTTGTACCAGCTAATTTACTTGAAGAGAAAGCGATTGAAATAGCAGAGAAAATTGCTAGTAATGGACCTATTGCTGTTCGATTAGCAAAAGAGGCAATTTCAAATGGTATTCAAGTTGATTTACATACCGGATTACAAATGGAAAAACAAGCGTATGAAGGTGTAATCCATACGAAAGATCGAATAGAAGGATTACAGGCATTCAAAGAAAAACGCAAACCGATGTATAAGGGGGAGTAAATATGTTAGACCAAAAACAACAATCTAATTCATTTGAAGAACGAGTTGAAACAATTAAACAAGGCGGGGCACCGAAATATCATGAGCAAAATAAAGCAAAAGGAAAATTATTTGTTCGAGATCGTTTAGCGCTTCTATTTGATAATGGCGAATATGTAGAAGATGCATTATTTGCTAACTGTGAACAAACAGGCTTACCTGCGGATGGCGTTGTAACGGCAACGGGTAAAATACATGGTCGTACTGCGTGTGTAATGGCCAATGATTCTACTGTAAAAGCTGGATCATGGGGATCACGCACAGTTGAAAAGATTTTACGTATTCAAGAAACAGCTGAAAAACTACGTGTTCCGTTATTTTATTTAGTTGACTCTGCTGGAGCGCGTATTACAGATCAAGTAGAAATGTTCCCAGGGCGCCGCGGTGCAGGAAGAATCTTCTATAATCAAGTGAAGTTATCAGGTAAAGTTCCTCAAGTATGCTTGTTATTTGGACCTTCTGCAGCTGGTGGTGCGTATATTCCAGCCTTTTGTGACGTTGTAATGATGGTAGAAGGAAATGCATCTATGTATTTAGGATCTCCTCGTATGGCTGAGATGGTTATCGGTGAGAAGGTAACTTTAGAAGAGATGGGCGGAGCTCGTATGCATTGCTCTGTATCAGGATGCGGAGATGTTTTATGTAAGACAGAAGAAGATGCGATTACACAAGCAAGACAATACATTTCATATTTTCCAAACAACTACTTAGAAAAGACTCCATTGGTTACACCTCAAGAACCGAAGCAATTCGATAAAACGTTAGAACAAATCATTCCAGAAAATCAAAATGCTCCTTTCAATATGAAAGATCTCATTAATAGAGTTATTGATGAAGGTTCATTCTATGAAGTGAAAAAATTATTTGCTCAAGAGCTAATTACAGGCTTAGCACGTATTGATGGTAAGCCAGTTGGTATTATTGCAAATCAGCCGCGTATGAAGGGCGGCGTATTATTCCACGATTCAGCTGATAAAGCTGCTAAGTTTATTAATTTATGCGATGCATATCATATTCCATTATTATTCCTTGCGGATGTACCAGGATTTATGATTGGTACAAAAGTAGAGCGTGCCGGTATTATTCGCCACGGTGCAAAAATGATTTCTGCAATGAGTGAAGCAACTGTACCGAAGATTTCTATCGTTGTTCGTAAAGCATATGGCGCTGGTTTATATGCGATGGCAGGTCCAGCATTTGAACCAGATTGCTGTCTGGCATTACCGACAGCCTCTATTGCGGTAATGGGTCCAGAAGCTGCGGTTAATGCTGTATATGCAAATAAAATTGCAGCTTTACCAGAAGAAGAGCGTGCTAGCTTCATTGCTGAAAAACGTGAAGAGTATAAGAAAGATATTGATATTTATCATTTAGCATCAGAGATGGTGATTGATGGTATTGTTCATCCAAACAATTTACGTGAAGAGTTAAAAGGACGTTTCGAAATGTATATGAGTAAATATCAAGTATTCACAGATCGTAAACATCCTGTATATCCAGTTTAAAAGCCCTATTTAGGGCTTTCTTGCTCAAAAAGTTAAGGAGGGGAAAACATTGAAACAAGCAGTTTGGTTTCCAACAGAAGAGTACAAGGAAAAAACACGTTTATATGGTTGGATGAAATCATTGGGATATGAAGATTATGAAACTTTTTATAATAAATCTATTGAGGAAACAGCTTGGTTTTGGGGAGAGGCAGAAAAAGCAGTAGGCTATCAATGGATGAAACCTTATACAGAAGTGTTAGATTTAGAAAATGGTACACCGTTTGCACAGTGGTATAATGGCGGAACATGTAACGTTGTAGAATCAGCTTTATCCCGCTGGCTTGCGGATGAAGAGACGAGAATACAGCCAGCACTTCAGTACGAAGGGGAAAATGGAACTTCAAAATCATTTACATATGAAGAGCTTGACAACTGGGTAAGCCGTGTTGCAAATGGTTTGAAACACGCGGGTATTGAGAAAGGTGACCGTGTAACAATTTATATGCCGATGATTCCAGAAACAGTTGTTGCGATGCTAGCTGTAATGAAAATCGGAGCAATTATTTCACCAATATTCTCAGGCTTTGCGTCTGATGCAGTTATGACACGTGTGCAAGCGGCAGGTTCAAAAATGATTATTACCGCAGATGGATTTTCACGTCGCGGTAAAATTGTTTCTTTAAAAGATGAAGTAGATAAAGCTTGTGAACATTGCCCAACTGTTGAAAAAGTTGTTATCGTTCGTCATGCAGGAAATGATTTTACACCACATAACTATGACTTTTCGTGGAGTACGCTAGAAAAAGAAAAACCATTCATACATGCAGAGGAAATGCAAAGTGATGATCCATTGATGCTCATTTATACATCAGGAACGACTGGTAAGCCGAAAGGAACAGTACACACGCATGCAGGATTTCCTTTGAAAGCAGCTTTTGATGCAGGATTTGGAATGAATATTAAACAAGGTGATCGTGTATTATGGGTAACTGATATGGGCTGGATGATGGGGCCGTTTCTATTATTCGGTTCACTCATTAATGGAGCAACGATGGTTATGTACGAAGGTGTTCCAGACTTCCCAGAAGCAGACCGGTTATGGGAGACAGTTGATAAATATGAGATTACTCATTTAGGTATTTCGCCAACGTTAATCCGAGCATTAATGGCAAAAGGTGATGAGTATGTCAATAAACATTCTTTAAAGAGTTTGGAAGTATTCGCATCAACAGGAGAACCTTGGAATCCTGATCCATGGATGTGGTTATTTGAAACAGTTGGAAAAGGAAATGTCCCAATCTGTAACTACTCAGGTGGAACTGAAATCTCTGGTGGGATTTTCGGTAATGTTCTTATTAAGCCAATAGCACCGATTAGTTTTAACGCATCTTTACCAGGAATGGCAGCTGTCGTACTGGATGATCAAGGTAAACCAATTCGAGATGAAGTCGGAGAATTATGCTTAGAGAAACCTTGGGTAGGTATGACGAAAAGCTTCTGGGAAGATGATGAACGTTACGTGAACACATATTGGTCACGTTTTGAAAATAAATGGGTCCACGGTGACTGGGTCATTTACGATGGTGAACAATATATCATCACAGGGCGTTCAGACGATACGTTAAATATTGCAGGTAAACGTATTGGACCTGCTGAATATGAATCTATTCTTGTGAAACATAACGAGGTAATTGAAGCTGCTGCAATTGGTGTACCTGACGAAGTAAAAGGTGAAGTTTGTCATTGTTTTGTAGTATTAAGAGATCATGTAACATTCACAGGAGAATTAAAGAAAGAATTAATGAGTTTAGTAAACTCTCATATTGGAAAAGCGTTGTGTCCTAAAGACATCCACGTTGTAGAAGATTTACCGAAAACACGTAATTCTAAAGTAATGCGCCGTGTTATTAAAGCAGCTTACTTAGGAAAAGAATTAGGTGATTTATCATCGCTTGTAAATCCTGAAGTAGTTCCGTTTATTCAGGGGTTACAGTCTAGTAAATTATAAAATTAGAAAGGATCTCTATATAAATAGAGCTCCTTTTTTATGTTTATAAAAAGAGAAGAAGTGAAGTTGATGAAGAAGAAAAATTCTACTATTAGTGTTAAGTATGTTTTTTAGTTTTAATCAAAATACGATATTATGGAATGTCTATTCAATGGAGAAATACTAATTTACAACAACAAGGTGATGACAAAGCGTGACTGCTTATATGTCTGTTTAAACCTTTACGTGTTAATATATAAAAAGCTGACTATAAGCAGTCAGCTTTTTATATATTACATTCTAGTATTTATCTCGCTATTTGCCGAGCAGTAATGCCCCCACCTAAAAATTCAGCGAAAGCAAGGAAGTAGGTGAGGGATCAACTTTCCGGAAAAGCCCGATTGGTTCCAAAAGACATATTCTTTCCTTTACGTTGACATTAAAAATATTACCAATTTTTTCTTTTACAATGGCAACAAATAAAGAAACATTTACAACGACACTTATTTCGTTTAGAACTCCAATCATCATCACGATGACACTTTTCTTTAGATTTCCACCAATCATCATTACAATGTTTTTCCTGAGAACTCCAATCGTCATCACAATGACACTTTTCTTTAGATTTCCACCAATCATCATTACAATGCTTTTTCTGAGAACTCCAATTATCATCACAATGATGCTTTTCTTTAGATTTCCACCAATCATCACAACAATGCTTTTTCTGAGAACTCCAGCAATCATTTTTCCAGGACATTTATTTCTACCTCCTTTCAATAGTGTTCATATTATTCTATGTTTTAATAAAAAAATGGCTTGTTTATTAACCTACTATTTTATCTTTATATGATAGAGTGTCTTCTACTCGATATAGAATTCATACAAACTATGCTAATTTTTAAGAGAAAGTGGAGAGAACTACTACTAGTTATGGTATTTTTCAATAAACACTTGTTGAAGAAAATGTTCTGATTACAAATAATATCTTATTTTCGAGTACGCTTTTTAAATGTATATTTCACAATGAAAAATGGGAAATCCACAAATAAAGTCTATGTATATGTGAGTTAATGGGAAAATCTAGTGTGTTTTTAAGGGGCGTCTTATTTAAATGAAAAAAGGTTTGTTTTAAAAAGTGGTGTCTAAACATTAAATGGAGTAGGACTAAATTCACGGCCGCTCATTAAAAAGCTTTTAATTAGGAGAAGTCTGTTTTTATAATGAATAATGAAAAGAAAGTTTGGTACAATTGTTTGTTTTTTTCTTTTTATGTGTTTGCCTCGTACCCTTTTAAGCTAGTGGACATACTTTACTAATAGAAAGGATTAGGGGGTGAGGTATTGGGTTCTCGATTTAATAATTGTAAAAAGAAGTGTACATGTAAACAAGATGATTGTTGGGAAGTATTCGAAGAGTGTAAAAAAGAACAGCATGAGAAATGTGATAATTCTTGTGTACAAGGAATTAGAGATGAACTTAAGAAATTAATTAATCGAACAGTTCAAATTAATACAGAGGGACGTACTTATGTAGGTACTGTTTCGTCTGTAAGTTGTGATGTAGTTAGGCTTGCGGCTATTCCTGGATCGGTTGGAGTAATTATTTCCATTTGCAAAATTGAAGCAATTTTCCCACCGGTTACAACGGTTACTGCTGACTTTGATTTTAATGGTATTGATGTAGCAAACAAAGCATAATTATGCTGCTTTTTTGTAAAGCCATTCACATGAATGGCTTTATTTTAATTTTATATAAAAGGAGAATATATTCTTTATATAGAAATAAGTTTGAGGTTATAAAGCATGATGTACGAAAGGAGCAAGGAAGTGATTAAACTAGAAAGCTTTAAGAAATCTGATTTTAAACAATTAATAAATTGGATTAATTCCGAAGAATTTCTAATACAATGGTCAGGAAATGCATTCACATTTCCTTTAGACGAACAGCAATTAGAGAAGTATATAGAAAGTGCAAATACACTCGCTTTCAAAGTGGTAGATGAAGAGACTTCAGACGTTATTGGACATATTTCGCTTGGGCAAATAGATAATATTAATAAGTCCGCTAGAATTGGAAAAGTATTAGTTGGTAATACGAAGATGAGAGGACGTTCTATAGGAAAACATATGATGAAAGCAGTACTTCATATTGCTTTTGACGAATTAAAACTACATAGAGTAACTCTTGGTGTGTATGATTTTAATACATCGGCCATTTCATGTTACGAAAAAATAGGGTTTGTAAAAGAAGGCTTATTAAGAGAGTCAAAAAGAGTAGGAGAAACGTATTGGAATTTATGGGAAATGAGTATGTTAGAATATGAATGGAAGAAGTAGCAACGATAGTAATTTATAATTATATTATGTTGACAGAAGGGGCTTGGTGGGTATAGTGGATAATAAAACAAAAATAATTTCAATTGCAGCTGTTTCGGGGGGAGGTAAAACTACAATTACAGAAAGATTAAAGCATAAGTTTAAAAACTCAAAAGCTCTATATTTTGATAGTTACACATTTGATAAATCTCCTGCTGATATTTGTAAATGGATTGATGATGGGGCGAATTACGACGAGTGGGTATTAACACCATTAATTCATGATATTGAGCAACTTATACAAAATAATACCTTAGACTATATTATTGTAGATTATCCTTTTGCATACTTAAATAGTGAGATGCGAAAATTCATTGATGTAACTATATTTATTGATACGCCTTTAGATATTGCGATGGCTAGAAGGATTTTGCGAGATTTTAAGGAAGGTACAATAGATGAAATACATAATGATTTGGAACATTACATGACATATGCGAGAAAAGCTTATTTAGAGGCAATTCATACTGTTAAGCCGAATTCAGATATCATATTGGATGGTTCTTTATCTGTAAGTGAAATAATTAATCACGCTGTAGAGGAACTTGGCCGAAGAGAAGTGATTGTCAATGGTTAAATGTATAGAGGAATATATACAAGTTGCTGATTTTAAAATGTATACGAAAATATTCCAAGGAAAGAAGCAGCAGCCTGTTATTATATTGGAATCAGGTTATGGTGATTATTCGAAGGCATGGAATCAAACTGCTGAAGAACTGACGGAATATGGTACGATACTTACATACGATCGGGCTGGATTAGGCAAAAGCGGGAAGAGTTCCAAGAAACGTATTAGTTCTGAAATGGTAAAAGATTTGAGAACATGCTTAAATCTTTTACAACTGAAGCCACCTTATATTTTTGTAGGACATTCTTTTGGTGGTATAAATGCACGTTTATTTACTGATTTTTATCCTGAAGATATGTTGGGAATAGTTTTGGTTGATTCGACACCAGAAAATTATAAAGAAGCATTTTTGCCAATCATGTCTCCAGAATTTCAAGAAGCTTACTATAAACAATTTGTACATGAAAGTTCTTATGAAGAGTTTATGTTTAGTCTGGGTGAAGCAGATAAATATTGTCAGTTGACGAGAGATATTCCACTCGTCGTGTTAGCTGCTGGTAAAAAAGCTTTTTATTCGCAAGATGCACAAATAAAATGGTTACAATTGCAAGAAGAATTATTACGATTATCAAACAAAAATAAACTAATAATTGCAGAACAAAGTGGTCATTATATTCAAAAAGATGAACCACATTATATAACAGATGCTGTTAGGTGGATAATTGAAGTAAGGGAGAGATAAATGTGTACACTTTATTTCAATATAATTGGCAAGTAAGAGATAATTGGTTTAAGTGGTGTGAACAACTTTCAGAGGAAGATTTACTTTGCAAACTGGGGGTATGTTAGAAACATTATTTCATATTGTAGATGTAGAGTATAGTTGGATTAGTGCTCTTCAAGGAGAAGAAGATAGAAAACCGCAATTTAAAGATTATCAATCGATTCAAAAAGTGAAAGCGTTATTTGATTTATATAAACGAGAACTTGAAGTTTTTTTGCAGTCATGATCATCTAGCATAGAATGCTAGCACACTTAAAATAAGCCGTATAAAAAGTTAATCATTGTGTGCTTTGATTATATAACGTCGGCGAAATAAATAGTGTGAGGGACAGCTATCTTAACAAGTGTTTCATGTAACGTTCATATACTTTAATTTTTTATAATTAATCAAATTTGAATTTTGTTTGTTGTTAAGAAAAGGTGAGAAGAAAATAAAAAAAGAGGGCTAATGCCCTCTTTTTCTTTTAATTTGGTAATTAATCACAGATTGGTATCCCGAGCACTCTTAGAGCTAATGCTACTTGAAGGGAAATCTCTAATCTAGCAATTTCAATACCAGCTACTGAAAGAACTAAAAAAGGTTGTCCGTTTACAAATACAACGCAACTATCCATAGTTAAACCTCCTTTCTAGTAATTTACTATAGTATATGAGTAGAACTTTAAAATGTAATAGTTCAATTGTTGGATTTAATAGAATTAATAGATTAACCCATTTATACAAACAAAAGAACATAACGAAAGGAAACAGAGATGGATGTATGCCTCGAAAAACATAGGTTTTAAGAGATGTAATGGGATATGAAATTCATCATATTGGTCAGCTATCTATATGGGCGAGGGAGTTAAACTTGCAATCTGTTTCAGCAAATTTGATTGGACGAGGATGATAGAATTAAAAACCGACTTGCATCTCAAACGCAAGTCGGTTTTTATATATAAGAAGATTTCTTAATTGAAATCCTCGGATTTTTTCTGACGTATATGTAAAAACATTAAGGTGGTAATGATTAAAAAAATCATTATAGTTTGTATAATTAAATTTTTAAACTGAAGTAATATTGTCCAGGATGTAAGGGTGTCTTTAAAAGCTTGGAGTGCAGAGTACGAGGAAGGATCAAAACCATACTGTAGCAACTTTTTTGTTTCAATAAATGAAATGTTTTCTTCATCTGCATCTAATATTACTGAAATTAGTCTAGTATCTCCATGTTTTGCTGTACTAACAAAACTATAATTACCGTTAGTTGAAAAACTAGTTTGTAAGCCATCAACACCTTGAAGTTTAATGTTTTCATTAAGGGAATATATCATTTTATTCGTATTGAAAACTTGGGAATCTTTGAAGGTAAATTGGTAAGAGGTTAGTTTCGTAATATTCAATACATCTGGAAAATCTTTTACTAATCGTGCTGCTAGTTTAGCTGCATCTATCGCTGTTGTAGTTGATTGTTTATTTGTATCATTATTAATTCCAGTAGAGTTTAGAAATGGAGATGGTTGTAATAACTTTAGTTCTTTTGCTTTTTTATTCATTAATATTGTAAAGTTATCTTCATTTCCAGCAATGTGTTCTGCTAGAGCGAGTGCAGAACGATTATTCCCTGCCAGTAGCAATGCATGAAGTAAATCACGAACCGTTGTTTTATCATTCGATGTTACTTGTATAGGGCTTGTTTCTACTCGGAAAACTTCGTTACTTATTTGTACGAAGTCATCTAACTGTATTTTTCTATCATTTAGTTGCTCCAATACGATATATTCTGTCATTAATTTAGATAAAGCAGCTGATTGTATCGGAGTTTCTTCATTTTTTTTATAAACAATTTCACCTGAATTAGCATTTATTAAAATAGCTGATTTAGCTTGAATAATGGGACCATTTACATAAAGATAAAAATATAAAACGATAAGTGCAGTAATAAAAAAAGATAATAATAAAATAGCGAATTTCTTTAAGAATTGCATAAGCGATCCTCCTATTATGACATCAATACTAGTATTGTAAAAAGGAATGCTTAATTAGGAAGAAAGAAAAGGTAAAGAATTTCTAAAGAATTATAAAGGATTATTAAATTTTGGGTGTTAATGGAAAAAGTTCAATTTCTTATATGATAAGAAATTGAACTTTTTATTTATAATATTAACATTTGTATGGGAGTAGTTTTACAGTGAATGTTGTTTTTTCATCATCACTATATACTTCAATTGTTCCTTTATGCAATTCGACTATACTTTTTGCAATAGCTAATCCAAGTCCAGATCCACCAGTGTTTGTAGAGCGAGATTTCTCAACGCGATAAAAACGTTCAAAAATATGAGGTAAATCCGTACTAGGAATAGGTTGTCCGTAATTTGTTATATCAATTGTAATCATATTATTGCTTTCATAAGCAGTAAGGTCAATATAGCGACCTTCGCTTCCATAAGCGATAGCGTTTATAATAAGATTTTCAAACACACGCACTAATTTTTCACCATCAGCTAATACCATGAGCTTTTGAGATGGGAAAGAAGGTCGACATTCTATATTTGCTTCTTGAAATTGTATACGGAATTGAACAGTTAATTGCCCAAGTAACTCTACTATGTCAATAGGGACAGAATACAAGCTTAACTCTTTATTTTGAACACGTGTATATTCGAACAAGTCATTCATTAATGCATTAAGACGAGTTACTTTATCGTAAATGACTTGAATATAGTATCGCAATTCTACTTCATCTCTATAATTATCATGATGGATTAAATTTACGTATCCAACTATAGAAGTAAGGGGAGTGCGTAAGTCATGTGATACATTTGTAATAAGTTCACTTTTTGCTTGTTCCGCTTGTCTTTCTTCATCAATGGAGACTTTTAATTGTTCAACAATTTCATTGACCCCGATTGCTAATTCTTCTAGATAATTATGATTTACAATAGAAACTTTATGATTGAAGTTTCCATTTGCAATATAACGAATTTCTTCTATCATTTTTTTAATACAAGTTTCATAATAAAGTTTTTTCTCGTGACGATAAAAAATGTAAAGATAGGATGAAAAAATAGAAAATAAAAACAAATAAGATACAATCATCATCCATAACGATTCTTTAATCCCTTTATACTTTTCATAACCAAAAATTCGAATGAATTCTTTACCAAGTTCAGTTAGAGTAAGTGAACTCTCAATTACACTCGTAACGAGGCGATAAATAATTAACTCAGTAATAGGCGTGAGTGTGATAGCTAATAAGAGCCAAAAAATAAGTTTCCATTTAGGGATATCTTTTAATATATCAAATGCTTCATTTCTCAATTTTATAGCCAACTCCCCAAACAGTGTGAATAAATTTTTCTCCATTTATTACTGTTTCAAGTTTATCCCGTAAGTTGCTAATATGAACCATTACAGTCTTATTTGAACCGTAACCATCTTCATTCCAAACGCGTTCGAAAATTTCTTCTGAACTAAATACTCTTCCTGTATTACTTGCAAGTAAATATAAAATATCGAACTCAATAGAGGTTAATTTAATATACTCTCCATTTACTTTAACAGTATGATTATGTTTGTGTATTTCAACAGAGCGAATACGAATAATACCATCTTCATTCTTTTGCGAAGTAGCGTTTTGGAAAGAGGATCTTCGTAATAAAGCTTTCACTCTTGCTACTAATTCTAATGGATTGAATGGCTTGATCATATAATCATCGGCACCTGTCATAAGACCTAATATTTTATCCATATCTTCTGCTTTTGCACTAAGCATTAGAATTGGTACAGTATTATTTTCACGCACTTCCTGACAAACTTCTAATCCGTTTCGCTTTGGCATCATAATATCCAAAATCATAAGGTCAACTTCATATGTAGAAACCTTTTGCAATGCTTCATCGCCATCATAAGCTTTATAAATGTTATAGCCTTCATTTCGCAAATAAACAGCAAGTAATTCAACAATTTCTTTATCATCATCAATAATTAATATGTTTTTATTCATTGTGTAGTTCCTTTCCTTACAAATCATCAACATTACTATAATATCAAACATTTATGTACTTGTAGCGATGATTCTGTATAAAATTTCATGTAACGTATTAAAAAGGAGTAAAAAGATTAATAACGAATATAAAATAACGAGAATATTTAGATCCTACATTATAATGAAAGTTAGTTATAAGGGGGATTTTCTATGTTATGTAATGATATATATTCATTTACTCCAACTGGAAAAGTAGAAAATGATATTAAAGCTTTTCTACTAAAATATAATAAAGAGTTTACATATAAACATTCAATTCGTGTGGCAAATGAGGCAAAAAAGATTGCAGAAAAGTTTCACGTAGATAAAGAAAAAGCAGCAATTGCAGGATATTTACATGATATTAGTGGCATTTTTCCGAACGAGGAGCGGATTGCAGTTGCTGAAGAATTTGGTGTAGAAATAGTGGAAGCAGAAAGAAAGTTTCCTATGATCATTCATCAAGAACTATCGAGAGTAATCGCAAAAGAAATATTTAAAGTAGAAGATGAAGAGATTTTAAATGCAATTTGTTGCCACACAACGTTGCGTAAACATGCAACGAAGATGGATTTAGTATTATTTGTTGCAGATAAAATAGAATGGGATCAAAAAAGGACACCGCCATATTTAATAGAAATAAAAAAAGGATTGGAAAAATCTTTGGAAAAAGCAGCTTTTGTATATATTTCATATTTGTGGGAAAGGAAAGATACATTGAAAGTTATACATCCGTGGCTAGAAGAAGCATACTGGGATTTAAAAGGAATTGTACAGTAAAAAGGACAAGGAAATGCAATTAAAAGAATATATGAATCAAACATTTCCAGGAGTTACATTAGTACCCTACTTATATTCTTAGTGGGAAAAACATTTACATTTTGATTTTGGAAAAGATAAATATCAAATTGTAGAAGGAACCGACAATTTAAATACGGAATACTTTTCTCAACTATATACATATAATAAATTCTTATTTGAAGACATATTTTCAAAAGAAGATGTAGTGTTTGTAGTGACAAATGTTTATAGATTTAAAAAGGAAAATATAAAAACTCCACAGAAAATAAATGTATACAATAAATATATTAGGAAAAGAGATTTAAGATTTCATATAAGATAAGAAACGTTACCGTTTTTATTTGAAGATGAAGAAGCAGCTTTATACCGCATTAACGGGCAGCCCGATTGAATCAGTTAGGATGAACAAAACCCCCACTGATTAAAGTTTCACTTTATATTGTACATATCAATTTTCTTTAAAATGTCTTGCGGAACATATTAAATATGAATCGCTTATACAAGCTGCTAATCATGAGGATTTCTCTGATTTATATCCTCGATTTGGACGAAAAAAAGAAATTTCTTATCCAAATGTATTTCTCATAAATGCAACGAAAGATATTGTCATGTTTATGTATGATGATAGAGGAAGTGAAGTAATTGCGAAGAATAAAGAAATAATACGAGATTTATATAAGAAATATAAAGAATGGATTCTAGATTATGAATGAGAAAGTATAGATAACTCATTTAAATGACAATAGAGGAAGTGAAGCGTGTAATGAAACGTATTGCAATTGTCTCTGCATGGGAACCAGAACTGACGTATTTGCATCAACATTATCCAAGTGAACGTGTTGAAAAAAGAGCAGCTTGGGAATTTCATTTTCATACTATTAATGAGCTGGAAATTATATCAGTTGTTACTGGTGTCGGTAAAGTAAGCTGCGCTAGTTGTGTACAATTGTTAATTAGTGAGTTTCAGCCAGATGAGTTGTTTATGACAGGAATATGCGGAAGTTTATCAAACAAGGTGAAAAACGGTCATATTGTAGTCGCACTAAACGCAATACAACATGATGTTACTGCTGCGGGTTCAGGAGAAGATGTTTTTAATTTATATAACGGTAGAACAGCACCTATTGAAACAACAAAATCACTTGTAAGAAGAATAAAAAAAATACGATCGTATGATCCGATACATTTCGGTACATTTTTATCAGGAGATCAACGTATTCGTAGTTCGGAAATGAGATATTTACTCCATACCGTATATGGAGCATTGGCAGTTGATCAAGAAGTAGCAGCTTTCGCCTATGTATGCCAAATAAATAAAAAACCATTTCTCTGTTTAAAAGCTGCTTCAGATCAAGCAAATGATAAAACGAAAGAAGAACAAAAAATCTTTAAAATGCTAGCATGTGAAAGAGCATGTGAGCATTTAATTGCTTTTTTACGTGTTTATGAGGTTAATGTAGTAAATAATAGATAGTTTGTTATAAAACAAATCAATAGTGAGTTATATGTAGGGAAATGTCCGCTCATTTCAAATTAAGAGCTGAAATTTATAATAGATGGAATATATTATATGGGTACACGTTGAGTTTAATATAAGCAGTTGGAGGGCAATTTTATATGATTCAATATAAAAGGTGTAGTGAAGTAAATATTGATTTAGTATATGAAGCTTTTAAAGATGGATTTTCAGATTACATTATTAAGATGGAGGTTTCAAATGAGGATTTTATACAACGTTTTTTGGGACCAGAAGGTAATTTGCTAGAACATTCTTTTCTTGCTTTAGAAGAAGGCAAATCTGTTGGCGTAATACTAGGTGGCATAAAGGATTATGAAAGTATAAAGACTATGCGCTGCGGAACATTAGCGGTTCATCCTAATTACCGCGGTATTGGTGTGAGTCAAAAATTATTTGAACTGCATAAAGAAGAGGCGATTCAACATGGATGTAAGCAACTTTTTCTCGAAGTCATTGTAGGAAACGACCGAGCGATTCATTTTTATAATAAGCTGGGCTATGAAAAAGTGTACGATCTTTTTTATTATAATTTAAATGATTTGACTAAAATAATGAATAAAGATTGTAAAGATATTGAAGTAAAACAATTAGAATTTCCAACTTTTAAAGATGGAATTCAGAAATGGTTAAACTTCCATATAAATTGGCAAAATGATATTGATTATATTAAAAAAACAAATAATGTATTTTATGGTGTATATGTCGATAATGACTTAAAAGGCTCTCTATGCGTAAATGAACAAGGTAAAATTAGTTTTATTTTCGTAGACAAAGGTTATAGAAATATTGGTGTTGGGATGAAATTATTACAAGTAGCAAGAGAAGAATTAAATTTATCAAGTTTATCAATTGGGTTTCCTAACAATAATTTATTGGAGGGTTTTTTAAAGAAATGTGGATTTGAAAAGAATTCTTTAGCGCAATATGAAATGTATTTATTACTCTAAGAGCGGAAAGATTTATTCTTTTCGTTTTTTATTTAGCCGTTATGTTGGTAAATGCTCCGCAATTATAATTTGTAATGAGAGGGATTTTGTTTATCCTTAAGTTATTTTTTAAATTGTCAATTTTATGCTAATAATTTTCTTTGTATAATATTCTAATTTTATGTAGAATAGATACGATGGGAGGGGATGAAATGAATAATGGATTAAAGTTTAAGATTTTTGAATTGCATTGTCTCGTTCAAAAGACTTATTCTGATATTAAAATAGCATGTGATATTGCTATTTATCAAGAAAACACTTCTAAATATTTAATTTCATTAGGATTTTTAAATAAATCATATATGACTTATATAGAAGCAAAAAGATTCTATCGCGAAAATGAAGAGCTTGTAAGTGTAGAATTTGATAATTTCTTTGATATGTATGATAAATTAGAAAATGAATTAAAACAAGTTATTTCAACTGAAGATAAAAATCCTTCATTGCTACATAGCAGACTTGATCAGTTTCAGCAGAAAGTTGAAAATATAAATGACCTAATAAAAGTATTGCAAAATGCTCGTTAATGAATGCTTTTTTCTTTTTTGTATAGAAATTATGTATTAAAAATATTTTAGGGATATTACATATTGAAGAGGTGGCTTTTGTAGATTACAAAAGTCATCTTTTTATGTTAGGAATAGATTGTATACATTTTAGCAGTTTCATATAAATAATAGAAATTTATACGAGGTAAATATCATGGGAAATAAAAAAGAAATAGCTATAGTTGCATTAACAACAGGATTCGTTTTAACAAGTGTAACACCATATGGAGTAGGTCATGCAGAGGAACCTGGTCAAATGCAAGTTGAAATTCAAGAGGATTCGTTCCGTACAGGTGATCTTACACAACCATCAAAAAAGGCGCCAGAGAATGTAGTGAAAGATGCACTTAAGGAAAATACGGAGCATGCTTTGTCTCCAAAACAAGTTAGTGCAGAAACAGGAGTAGATTACAAGGTTCTTCAAAAACGTGGTTCTTATGATGGAACTACACTTGTGCGCATGCAACAAATATATGAAGGAAAAGAAGTGTATGGCCACCAGTTGACTGCTCACGTAGATAAAAAAGGTATTATTAAAAGCATTTCAGGAGCTAGCGCACAAAATTTAACACAAGAAGATTTAAAGAAACCTATTAATTTATCAAAAGAAGAAGCGAAACAATATATTTATAAAAAGTACGGAAACGACATTAAATTTATTTCTGAACCAGAAGTTAAGGCGGTTATTTTTGTTGATGAAAATCATGGGCAGGCTAGCAATGCATATCAAGTTACATTTGCTGCTACAACACCAAATTATGTATCTGGAACTTATTTAGTGAATGCTCATAATGGCGATATGTTAAAAGATGTGGTACAAGAATCAAGTTTGAAAATAAGTGAAGAGTATGTTGAATCCGTTAAGGAAAATAAAACTAGCAATTTCACATCATTAACTGGAACAGGAAAAGATGATTTAGGCGTAACTCGTACATTTGGTATTTCTAAACAGACCAGTGGGAATTATGCGCTTGCTGATTACACAAGAGGGCAAGGAATTGAGACATATGATGTAAATTATAGAGATATTACAAATGAAGAAAGTTATTATCCTGGCATACTAGCAACTAGCGCTTCAACAACATTTAATGATCCAAAGGCGGTAAGCGCTCATTTCTTAGCAACAAAGGTATATGATTTTTATAAAGAAAAATATAATCGTAATAGTTTTGATAATAAAGGAAAAAAAGTAGTTTCAGTTGTACATGCATGGGATTCTGGAGGAACAAATGATCCTGAAAATTGGGAGAATGCATTTAGTACTAATATTAATAACATCAGTATGCTTTTATATGGAGATCCTATGGTAAAAGCGTTCGATATAGCCGGTCATGAATTTACACACGCAGTTACATCAAGTGAATCTAACCTTGAATTCTCAGGAGAATCTGGGGCAATTAACGAGGCATTATCGGATATTATGGGAACGGCTATAGAGAAATACATAAATAATGGGGAATTTAACTGGACAATAGGAGAGCAAACTGGATCGACTTTTCGTAATATGAAAAATCCAACTGCAATTAATTTTTCAGAAGGACTACCGTATCCCGATGATTATAGTAAATATAATGATTTAAATGGAGAGGATTATGGAGGCGTACATTTTAATTCAAGTATTATTAATAAAGTTGCGTATTTAATTGCACAAGGTGGTACTCATAACGGTGTAAATGTAAATGGTATTGGTGAAGATAAAATGTTTGATATTTTCTATTATGCAAATACTGATGAATTAAACATGACTTCTGATTTCTCTGAATTGAAATTGGCATGCCTTAAAGTCGCAGCTAATAAATATGGAACGAACTCAATTGAAGTTCAAGCAGTCCAAAATGCTTTTGATGCGGCAAAAATTACAGGAACGGTGAAAGAAAACGAAAAAACAGCAGAAAACCAAGCTCCAGAGTTAACTGTACCGTTTACGATTACACTACGTGTAGGTGATACGTTTGATCCAATGAGAAATGTAAAAGCTGTTGATAAAGAAGATGGTGATTTAACAAATAAAGTAAAGCATAAAGGCGATGTAGATACTTCAAAACCAGGTACATACATTGTGGAATACCTGGTTGTTGATTCTCAAGGGGGGAATGCAACGGCTACACAGACTGTAATTGTAGAGGGAAATGGCGAAACATCAGATTTAGAACCTAAATTAACAGTGCCTGTTGGAGCGACAATTCATGTAGGAGATTCATTTGTTCCAATGGCAGAAGTATTAGCTATCGATAAAGAAGACGGTGATCTTACTTCTAAAATCAAAGTTGATGGTGAAGTAGATACAAATAAAGCCGGTACTTACGTATTAAAATACACAGTTACAGATTCAAAAGGCCATGAAGTAACGGCGAAGCAAACTGTAACGGTCAAAGTTAGAGAAGAAGTTAAAAATGATAAACCAATACTAAAAGTACCTGCTACAACTTCAATTACTGAGGGTGATCAATTTGATCCGTTGATAGGAGTATCAGCTACTGACACAGAAGACGGTGACCTTACTTCTAAAGTAGCGTATGAAGGAACTATAGATACAAATAAAGCTGGTATTTATGAAATAATATATAGTGTAAGAGATTCCGTGGGTAATGAGGTAAATACGATACAAAAAGTATTAGTGAAAGATAAAGAAACTAGCAAACCTAATGGTCTTGCTAATAAGGCAAATAAGAGTAATATCTCTAACAACAGTAATAGCGATAAAAAAGAATATACATATAAGGAGCTTCCAAAGACGGGTGTAAGTACAACTAACAGTGCAGCAATCGGCATATTGATGATTATTACAGGCACAGTACTCACTTTTGTTCGCAAATTTAGAAAGATACAAAAATAATAGTAGGGATTATTCGTTTGAAGAAAAGAGTTCAGTATTCAAAAGAAATAAAGTAGAAAGTAAATAAAACGAAATATGGATTTTTTACTTATTAAGATTTTAATAGTTAAGCGGTACATTTGGCTTTTATAAAAATTTGCAGTTGGATACTATTCTGTCTACAGAACTATATTACATATAAAACACGTTACTATTCTTTTATTTTAATGAGAATAGTAACGTGTTTTTTGATTTGAAAATAGCATAAATCCTATAGCTCATGAATATAGGAGTACTTCTAATTTGCCATTGATAAGTTACTGAAAACATTTTGTTTTAATGGAAGGTTCACTCTAAATGACAACATGAGATTTTCGATATTTACCAGGTGTTTCATTGGTGAATTTTTTGAAAATTTTAGTAAAATAACTTTGATCGCTAAAATTAAGCGAAGCGCATATGTCTGATAAGGGATAGGTGGTGAAAGTTAATAATTTCTTTGCTTCTTCGACTCGTTCACGTTGAATGTACTCAATTAATGAAATACCAACCTCTTTTTTAAATAATATAGATAAATAATCTGAATTCACATTTGCAAATTTAGCAAGTTGTTTAACAGATATTGGATTGTAAATATTTTTAAAAATATAGTTTTTGCAAATAGCAATAGTCTGTGAATGTTGCTGTGTTTTTTGTGCCTTTACACGGTCTGCAAAGGTGCAAAAAGCATTTTTTAATAAATCCCAAACAGATTCTTTGTCTTTTAAATCTTCTGTTCTTTGAATATGTAAATCATAAATTTTGTAAGCAATCCCAGATGGAAGTCCCCCTTTTATCGCATATCTAGTAGCGAGCGTGATGGATGAAATACAAATGTTTTTATGACGTCTTAATTGATGGAATGAAGATAAAGATGAAAGAGTCTCTTGTTGGAATTCGTAATAATATTTGAGTACGGTTTCTTTATCCCCGTCTTCTATAGAACTAAGTAGTTGCTGCTCTATATATAAATTATGATAAATGGATTCGTCTTTTTGCATTGAAATATATACATCTTCGTTTAAGATGCTGCTATGACTTATATGAAGTGAGTCACTGTTCTTTGAAAAGGTGCTTACATCTGAATTTTTTTTATAGAGAATGTTATAGAACAATATCGCTATATTTACAAAGAAATTTTGATCTTTGACTGACAATGAAAAATAATGGTCTCTTGTTCTTTTATAATTTGGAATAAAATTAAGGTTACTATCCGCTTTACTTGTAGAAAAATTTACATGTGTCAAGGGCCCAATAATAACAGTACCGTTCACCATATAATCGCTCTTTATGTGAATTAAAATAAAGTGCCCTAGATATTCGTGAGTTCTGAAGATGGGGGAATTATATGTATCATTTCTCTGAAAAAGCATATGTAACTGTTCTATTTTTGATGTATATAACGAATGTGAATCATTTTTGGATTTAAATTCTAAAAGAATATTTTTGTTACAATCTAAAAAACAAACTGGAATTTCGAAAGATTGAAAAAACATATTGCAAATGTACTCTATCTCAACTAGACTGAGTTTTTTAGTCATATTCTTCCTCCTTACAGTTATGCGTAATAGTTAAATAAACATATATTCCTTTTTCATAAGTAGATACGGAAAACCTTTATCAATAAAAAATATAAATAAAAGTTATAAACTTCTAAGAATAATACCATAATTTAACATGAATAGCACATATTATTTGAATATACAGGTAATAGTTTTGGACAGTAACGTAAAATATGAATCGTCACACTTATTTGTTGGTTATTACTTATATGTATTAAAAAATGATTAAGATTGGATTTTAAATAGGGATAGGAAGTGAGATATGAATAGATTGACAGTAAGTGACTAGTCGAAATTAGCAGTGAAAGCTATTATGTAACAAATATAATGATTCTTGAAATAGGGATATACGTGTAATTTAGGGGAGAAAATTACATATATCATGCGGAGAGACAACGTAATAATAGAAGATAAGAAAAGTGAATAAGTGATTGTAAACAATGGATTGTTGGACGACTATGTTTTATGTTATTCGTTTAAATCTGATACTTGGCACACTATTGCTTTTAAGAAGGTAATAGTAATAAAGAAATTTTTAAAATGATAGAAGTAGTAAAGGGGATAAGAGAAATGAAAAAAATATTTAGTGTGCTTTTAGTGTTATTCTTAACATTTTCTACATGGTCTAGTGTATTAGTAAAGGCAGATTCATCATCTAAAGGTACTTTAACGATTCATAAGTATGAACAAGAAAAAGATGGAGCGCAGGGACTAGAAGGTGACGGTTCTGCAAATCAAGAGGTGCCAAAAGATGTGAAACCATTAAAAGGTGTAACGTTTGAAGTGAAAAGGGTTGCTTCTTTTGAAAAAATTTCAAACGATGGGAAAATCGTAAAAGAAGACGTGAAACCTGTAATGGGAGCCACTCCAAATCAAGTAGTAACAGATGATAACGGACAAGTTGTATTAAAAGATCTTCCGCTAGGACGTTATGAGGTGAAAGAAGTGGCAGGACCTCCACATGTTAATCTAAACCCCAATACGTATACAGTGGATATCCCATTAACGAATAAAGAGGGTAAGGTGCTAAACTATGATGTTCACATGTATCCCAAAAATGAGATTAAACGTGGTGCAGTGGATTTAATAAAAACTGGTGTAAATGAAAAAGCATTAGCAGGTGCAGTATTCTCTTTATTTAAAAAAGACGGTACAGAAGTGAAAAAAGAGTTAGCAACAGATGCTAATGGTCATATTCGCGTGCAAGGATTGGAGTATGGAGAATACTATTTCCAAGAAACAAAAGCTCCGAAGGGCTACGTAATAGATCCAACTAAACGTGAGTTTTTTGTTAAAAACTCCGGAACAATTAATGAAGATGGAACTATTACTTCTGGTACAGTAGTTAAATTAGAAGTGAAAAACTATGAAGAACCAACAATTGATAAAAAGATTAACGGAAAATTGGAAGCGTTACCAATCAATCCGTTAACTAATTATCATTATGATATTAAAACATTAATTCCAGAAGACATTAAGGAATACAAAAAATATGTGGTAACAGATACTTTGGATAATCGTTTAGTGATTCAAGGAAAGCCAATCGTGAAAATTGATGGGGCAGAAGTAAATGCAAGCATTGTAGAGGTAGCTATAGAAGGTCAAAAAGTAACAGCTACAGTAAAAGATTTCACAAAATTAGATGGTAAAAAAGAATTTCATTTGCAAATTAAATCTCAAGTAAAAGAAGGAGTACCATCTGGTTCGGAAATTTTAAATACAGCAAAAATTGATTTTACAAATAAAAATGATGTAATTGGAGAAAAGGAATCTAAACCCGTAGTTGTTATTCCAACAACTGGAATAATTGAGTTAACAAAAATTGATGGTGCTAATAAGAATAAATTAAAAGGTGCGGAGTTTGTACTTAAAGATAAAAATGGAAAAATAGTTGTTGTAGCAGGAAAAGAAGTAACAGGTGTATCAGATGAAAATGGTGTTATTAAATGGTCTAACATTCCATATGGAGACTATCAAATTTTTGAAACGAAAGCACCAACATATACAAAAGAAGATGGTACAAAAGCTTCTTATCAATTATTAAAAGATCCCATCGATGTAAAGATTAGCGAAAATAATCAAACGGTTAAATTAACGATTGAAAATAATAAAAGTGGATGGGTTCTTCCGGTAACGGGTGGCATAGGAACGACTCTTTTTACTGTAATAGGTCTTACGTTAATGGTTACAGCGGCATTTGTTTTCTTTAGAAAAAAGTCTGCTAATAATTAAGATTTTAGGAACATGTAACTATGGGAAAAGGGGAGAAGCAAAATGCTTCCCTCTTTTCGATATTTAAGCATATACAGAGGTGGAAATATGAAACGAAATCTTGTTTTGGGAGGTATTTTTTTATTTGGATTAGGTGTTTTTTTATATCCTACTATTAGTAATTGGTTGGCGACTCGTGCACATTATTCTGAGATTAGCTCTTACGATAAGAAGATCAAAGCGCTACAAAAGAAAGAAGTTGAACGTAGGGAAAAAGAAGCAGCTGAATATAATAAACAAGTTCACACTTCCACGAAAACATTTACTGATCCATTTTCTGAAAAAAAAAGTAATCATCAAGCATATGCTGATGCGTTAAATTTAGGAGATGTAATGGGGTATATTGAAATATCGAAAATTAATATAAAACTGCCAATCTATCAAGGGACATCTGAGGAAGTATTGAGCCGCGGGATAGGTCATTTAGATTTTTCTTCGCTCCCGATAGGTGGAGAAAATACGCACACTATTTTAACAGGGCATCGTGGTTTACCATCAGCAAAATTATTTACAGATTTAGATAAGTTGAGCAAAGGAGATCTTTTTTATATTCATTCTTTAGACAAAGTTCTTGCTTATAAAGTAGATCAAATTAAAGTAGTGTTACCACATGAAACGGACGATCTACAAATTGTAGAAAATAAAGATTATACAACTTTAATTACGTGTACGCCTTATGGAGTAAACACCAATAGATTGCTAGTTCGAGGTGAGCGCGTGGAGTTAAACGAGAAAGAAAAACAAAAAGTGAGTACAGAGATATTTATATTTAATAAGTGGACTGTAATAGTTACAATCCTATTGTTATGTGTGCTTCTCGTCGTAATTTATAAGAAAAAGTTAACTCGATAGAATGTATTTATCCTGCATTAATGGGAAGTGGGACCGGAAATTCAAAGATAAGTAAAGACGGTATATAGGGGATGAAGTAAATCATCATTAATAAAAATTCATTTTATTCGATTATAAAAAAATACGGTAAAGGTGGGAACAAAGGAATTGAGGCTACGATTAAAGCTGGTAAGTATTCATTTTATTGTTTTGTTAATGTTAAGTGTAAGTTTTGTCGTATATGTACCAAAAGAAGCATATGGATCCACGACTACCTTAGAAGGTCTAGGAGATATATCGCGTTATAATGCTGTTGTCTTTGGTAACCATAAAGCAATAGGTGGCGACATTGAAGGAGCAATTGCAGTCCAAGGTGATATGGATGCATCGGGGTATACGATTGTAGGTGCTGCAGCGGGAACATCTAATATAGTAGGTGAAAAATGGGTTGATGAGGGATATCCGTCCTTGTTATTGTCTGGAAAATTTAAGAAATCAAGGGAAGAATCTTTTATCATTCAAAACGGAATAGTCGTAATGACAAAAGAGAGTGATCCAGATCGCATCATACAATCCTCTTATGATCGTATCGTTTATAAAGAAAAACTAGAAATTGACGCGAAATTTAATGAATTTCGCAATATAGTGAACCAAGTCAGTAAAAATGCAGGTCAATATAAAACGAATACCCCAATTCCAAATATGAGTCATGGAATCGGAAAAGATATAAACAATCCTAATATTTATGTTTCATCAGAATTGACAGGGAAAATCAATTTAGATATAAGAGATGTATTTTTACCAAATGCTAAGGACAAAGATTTTGTTGTTATGTATTCGAATGCAACAGAGGTTACATTTAAAAATGGGTCTATTCTATATGACACGAACAATATTGGAAGGGCTACAGATATAGTTCCTACATCACAACCATATTCTCCTAATTCCCCGTTTACTGAGCTATACGGGAAAGTGATTTGGGTTTTTCCAAATGCGAAAAAAATTACAACAGAGGGATATGGTGTCGTTGGGAGTGTGTTTGCTCCCAATGCTGTATTAGAAACAAAAGGCGGCTCGATTAATGGACAAGCATTTGTCGGCGCGGTACAACAAACTGGTGGATTTGAATTTCACAATTTCAAATTTAACTGGCAACATTGGAACAAGCCTAGTACAGGAAAAGTAAAAATAAAAAAGGTTGATAGTAATAATGATAATAAAAAATTGGTGGGAGCAAAGTTTAAAATTGAAGATTTAAATGGGAAAATAGTTGGAGAACTAGTAACAAATGAAGAAGGAGAAGCGATATCAAAAGACTTACCAATAGGAAACTATACTTTAGTGGAAAAAGAAGCACCTAAAGGTTACGAATTATCAAAAGATAAAATAGCTGTAAAAGTAGAGAAAGATGCAGAAGTAGAAATTAAAATAGGAAATAAGAAATTGCCAGATCCAATGGGAAAAATGAAGCTTGTGAAAGTAGACATAAGTGATAAAAATAAAAAGCTAGCAGGAGCAAAGTTTAAAATTGAAGATTTAAATGGGAAAATAGTTGGAGAACTAGTAACAAATGAAGAAGGAGAAGCGATATCAAAAGACTTACCAATAGGAAACTATACCTTAGTGGAAGTAGAAGCACCTAAAGGTTACGAATTATTAAAAGATAAAATAACTGTAAAAATAGAAAAAGATGCAGAAGTAGAAATTAAAATAGGAAATAAGAAATTGCCAGATCCAATGGGAAAAATGAAGCTTGTGAAAGTAGACATAAGTGATAAAAATAAAAAACTAGCAGGGGCAAAGTTTCATATAGAAGATGCAAAAGGAAAAGTAGTTGGAGAGTTAATAACAGATGAAAAAGGAGAAATGATATCAAAGGACTTACCAATAGGAAACTATACCCTAGTGGAAATAGAGGCACCTAAAGGTTATGAATTATTAAAAGATAAAATAGCTGTAAAAATAGAAAAAGATACAGTAGTAGAAATTAAAATAGAAAATAAGAAATTGCCAGATCCGACTGGGCAATTTGAAATTGAAAAAGTTGATGATAAGGATAGTGAATTAAAGCTAAAAGGCGCTGTATTTCAAGTGTTAGATAAAGAAGGGAAAGAACTTAGTAGATTAATAACGGATGAAAAAGGAAAGGTAATTTCCAACCAATTAGCAATTGGTAAGTATACGATTAAAGAAATAAAAGCACCGAACGGATACATGTTACTTAGAGATCCAATAGAAATAGAAATTACAGAAGCAGTAAAGACACAAAAAATAACAGTGAAAAATGCGAAGAATAATTGGGTAATTCCTAATACTGGTGGGAGCGGAACAACAATTTTTTACGTAATTGGTATTATGCTAATGTTTGGTGTGCTATATTTCTGTAAGAAAAATCGTATATTATGAACTGATTTTATAGAGTTAGACAGATTGTTGCGTTAGAGAGTTTTTAGGGCATGAGTTCGGTATTGTACTGGACTCATGTTACTACATTTGTTGAAGGAGGAAGGATAATAGTAAACATAGAATATATTAATGAATTAAAATGTTTAAGAGGTGAACATGGTGGCAATAAAACAAGACGAAATTAAAGTAGTTGTCGGAGCTGGAGTGTTTAATAATAATCCAGGCTGGATTCAAACGCAAGAAGATGAACTTAACTTACTAGATAAAGCTACGTGGGAAGAAAGATTTGAATACAACTCTATTTCAGCTATTTTAGCTGAGCATGTATGGGAACACCTTACTTTTGAAGAAGGTGTAAGAGCAGCTGAAATCTGTTATGAATTTTTAAAACCATCTGGTCATATTCGGTGCGGAGTCCCTGATGCATTCTTTCAGGATGAGGTATATCAAAATATAGTTCAAATAGGGGGACCCGGTCCGAAAGATCATCCAGCAGCAAGTCATAAAATCGTTCATAATTATAAAACATTAACGAAAATGTTTGAAACTGCTGGATTCGAGGTAGTTTTACTTGAATATTGTGATGAAAATGGTCAGTTTTATTACAACGAATGGGATGCAAACGACGGTGTTATTTTCCGTTCGAAAAGGTATGATTCTAGAAATAAAGGCGATAAACTTGGTTTTCCATCGCTAATTGTTGATGCGATTAAGCGCTAATCATTCAACCAAAAAAGGAGTTAATCCTATGATTTCATAAGTCGCAAATGCGGCTTTTTTATTTGTACGTAAATCTATATTTAATTTTCAATACTATATAACTCGATTTAGAAAATATTTAAGTTTTTCTCAGCGTCATTCACTTTAAATTAACACTTCGTTGACATAAATATTTATTTTATATTTATATTCGTGTAAAATAAAATGAGAACATATATTCTATATAAGGAGGCAATCAAAATGATAGCTGAAATTGGGAAACTAAATGATGGATATATTGTGAAATTTGAACGCCAATTTCCATATACGGCAGAAGAAGTTTGGTCTGTATTAACAGAAAACAGTAAGCTGAAAAAATGGATGTCCAATTTACAGATTGAAAGCCTTAAAACGGGTGGAATAATAAAGTTCGACATGATGAACGGTTCATTCATAAACATTGATATTTTAGAGTGTCAAGTAAACTCAGTACTTGAATTTACTTGGGATAAAGATCGTGTCCGATTTGAAATACATAAAGAGGAAAATGGTACTCTTTTATTCCTTAAAGAGTACATTCATGAATTAACAGATCATACACCGAGAGATATAGCTGGTTGGCATATTTGTTTAAATCTTTTTTCTTCTGTTTTAGAAGGAGAAGAGAAAGAATTTTCTAAAGATGAATGGCAACAATGGTTTGAAATATACAAGGATAAGATTCATGAAGTGAGAGGATAATTGTATAATAGGTAATATTCATTATGTAATTATTATATTTTAAAAATGCTTTTGTGAATAAATAAGAATAGAGGTTAATATGAAAGTAAATCAATTAATTGCTAATAACATAAATAAATTAGATGCAACTATACCGTTTAATAAATCGTTTGGAATTGCTGGGTTATCTGGATCGGGTAAAACAACTTTTTGCCAAACAATTGGTGAAGAGTCAAAAAAACGATTAGTTTCTTTATTACCAAAGGCTGAATATCAATATTTATTTCCTAACATTATGGAAACAAATTTTAGTGCTATTAAGATGGAAGAAATGCCATTAGTACTTTTTCTAGGAAAATCATCGATTTCGTCTAATCCGCGTTCAACGATTGGTACTCATACTGGTGTTTTTACAGAGGTTCGGGAAAAACTTGCTGAAGTATTTAATCTTTCTCCAGAGGTCTTTTCATTTAATAATCAATTAGGCTGGTGTACTGGTTGTAAAGGCCGTGGTACTACAAAAAATGTTGAGTGTAAAAAATGTAAGGGAAAACGTTATAGTGAAGAAATTGAACAATATGAAATTGATTTGTTGGAAAAGCCACATTCAATCTCAAATATTAATGATTTAAGTGTTGAATCTATTCTTTCACTAGCAAAAGAATTAAATATTAGTGAGGAAAAACAGCATATACTGCAAAATATTATTAATATGAACATTGGTTATTTAACATTAAATCGAATTATGGGTACGTTGTCAGGTGGGGAGTTAACACGACTTTATCTGGCTGAATTCATGGCAGTAAGTGAAAATGCTGTAATTATTATTGATGAGATTTCAGTTGGACTTGATCATGAAACATTATTACAAATTTCGGAAGAGATTAAACGATTAGGGTGTAAAAATCAAATTTGGCTTATTGATCATTCAGATACGGTACTAGATACAACTGATGAGCAATTGTTCTTTGGACCTGGTAGCGGAAAATATGGCGGGAAAATTGTGAAAGAATCACCAAGACCAAAGTCAATACTGTGGGAGCGAAATAAAGAAATACCAACAGAATATTATACATTCTATGATTTATATTGCCGTAATATCCAAATGGCGGAGTTTCAAATTCCTAAAAACAGGCTTGTAACGGTTACAGGAGAATCGGGATGTGGGAAATCTACACTTGTCAACGAATGTCTAGCTACAGATTTTTTAAAACGATATCCAAAAGATAAATTAGTTATGGTAGGACAAGACCGAAATCAATCAATTACAAGTCGATCAACTGTAGCAACTTTCCTAGATATTAAAAAGAAACTCACAAAGTATAGTGAAGACATTGATGATATTTTTGAGCGCTCGATTGAGGATATTATTGATGAACTTCCAAATGAAGATATCGCTTATAAACGTTTGAGCTTACTAATTAAATTAGGGCTTGGCTATTTAACATTAGAGAGAAAAACACAAACATTATCGACAGGTGAGTTTCAATGTGTTCATTTAGTTTCGGAATTATTTGCAAACACTAGAAATCCACATACATTATTCATTTTTGATGAGCCTTCAAAAGGTTTATCACAAAATATTTTAAATCAATTTATCGATAGTATTAGAGGTATTCTGCAAGATGAATCAGTTTCTATCATTATGATTGAGCATAATCGTTACATGTTAGAAAGCTCTGATTATATAGTTGATTTTGGAAAAAGGCAGAATGAATCTGTAGAGCATTTGGATGTTGTTAATCATGAGGATTACTATCATCAAAAAAGTAATGTGAATAGCACAGAGAAAATAAATATCTCTTCAATGCTTAAGCAGAAAAAAGGAGTTCACTATTTAGAAGAAAATCATATTAACTATTTTAAAAATGCCGAAAATGTTTATAAGGGCGGTATTTTAAAAAGTTTATCATCAATGGCTAGGTTAATTTATGGTGAATATGAATCTGATACAATCGCACCTGTTATTGCTATTGATCTTGAAAGACATTTATATAGTCAATATAGTTTCTTATATGAGATTGGTGGATTAATTAATCATATTGTAGCTGCTCATCCAATTAATAAAGATACGAGAAGTTTTGATTTCTATTCACAGGACAATCATTGTCCATCTTGTTCTGGACGTCTTCAAATTGAAGTTTTTGATAAAGATATTGCCATTCAAGATAAAAGTGTTCCATTTTGGGATGGGCTATTCGATCAAGAAATCATGAAGGTATTAAAATTTTATCAGCATGAAAAAATAGAATTTCTATTCGAAGAAATAAAAAATGAGCTTGGTCACGATTTGTCAAAGAGCTATAATGATATGTCAGAAGAAGAAAAGCATACGTTTTGGTACGGATATTTTGAAAAATCATTTTATGATAAAAAAGGAAAGACACGCAGAACATGGGTAGGGTTTAATACAATTATTGGTGGATATATTGTTATTTCAAAAGCACCTATTAAAGAAGAAATTAAGAGTTCAAAAAAAATGATGAAATGTCCAATTTGTGAGAGGACGGTTTTAAATCATCATAAACCACTTAAATTTGGTAACGTAGATATTCGTGAAATAATCAATCAGCCTATTAATAAAGTATTGAAAATAGTTGGTGATTTACCGGCACTTGTTAAATTGAAGTCTATTGTTGGTGGCGATATGGTATTGACGGAAGATGTTTCTTTATTGCCAAGAAAAGCACAAGTTGCATTGAAAATGTTTGAATTAGAACAAGCAAGCTTTTCAAACTATGAAATGGTGTTACAAAATGTCTTACCATTCTGGAGCGAAATAAAAGGAAATATCGAATCCATTAGTGTTAATAATCAGGTAACTGTTTGTGATTTCCCTAATGTTTATGAAACGAGAGAAACCATTATAGATAAGTATTTCACAAATGGTAAATATAAAAAACTTACGTATGTATACGAAGCGTTTGGATACAAAAAATTAGTTACCCAAATTAATAAAATTAAAAAAAGTAATCCATGTCCATTTTGTAAAGGTAAGAAAGTGATAACCGAAGATAATCTACATGATGGTGTCTTTAAACTAACAATTCCATGTGTAACTTGTAATGCAAGTGGTATTAATGACGAAGGGTTAAAAGAAGTTGTCGAGGGCGTGGATGTACAAACGTGGTTAACTGGAAAAGTAAGTGATGTTGTGAATGAAAGCTTATTAACAGAAGTTGTTGGACAAATACCCATTTTCAATCGCATACGTGAGTTGGATAAACGAGATATGATGGCGGTTTATGAATGTCTTGAGAGTAATCAGTAAATTTTATTAATATATGTTTTATTAACATAAATTAATAAAACATATATTCTTTATAATGTATATATTAGCGCAGTATGATTAATACAAGGTAATGAAAGAAGATCCAATTTCTTAATATCAAAATTAAGAAATTGGATCTTTTAGTATTTTTATGTCTCCATACAATATTTTTCAATAAGAAAAGAAGTAATATGGAAGGAGAGATACAAAACAAATAGTGATAAACGATTAATATATTATGTAATTATTATATTATAAAAACGAAAATTAAGGTTTAAAATGGTTCGTAAGTGATATGTTTTTGTTTATTAATCTATTTTTCATTGTCTGATTTTTTAAATTTAACAGAAATATATACTTGAATGAAGTATATATTTCTGTTAAATTTATCCTATGGATAGAACAAGTTTAATTAAAGGTCATTTAGAAATGTGTGTATTATCTATTTTGTCGAAAAAGAAAAGTTATGGTTATGAGATTATGAAAGAACTTGAAATAAACAATTTAAAATTGAAAGGAGTAGGAAGTATTTATCCTATTTTAACTAAGTTGAAAAATCAAGAGTGGGTTAACACTTATCAAGAGGTAACAGACAGTGGTAAAGTGAGGATTTATTATGAAATTAATGAAAATGGGAAAATACGTCTTGAGAAGAAAATTAATGAGTGGTTAGAATTGCAATTGGACATTCAAACATTATTAAAAAGTGGTTTGAAAGGAGACCTTCTGAAATGAGGAATAAATTGATAGGTAAAGAAAAGCAATTTTTAAGAGACGTACTTAAGGAATTAAAGCAATACGATATTAGTTTAGAAGAAAGGGAAAATATTAAGAGACAAATATTAGAACATATTCAAGAGTGTCATGAACATGGTGAAGACAGTATAGATGATTTAGGTACCCCTCAATTATTTGTTAAAGATTTTATAGAAATAAATGAAATTGATTTACAAGTTAAAATGAAACAACTTCAAAATGAAAAAGGAAAATTCAACACATTTATCTTACGTGGCATATTCATCGCAATTATTACTTACCTCATCTCGCAAACTACATTTTCAATATTTTTAACTGAATCATTTAATTCAACTAATAGCAAAAATACATTTAATTATAATATTTTATATCGCATATCAGAGAATCAATGGTGGAACGTTTTATTAATAATGATTAGCTTTATGCTCTCTGTAGTAGTGTTTATTAGCTTAGTAAGTTATAAAAAAAGAAAGCTATCTAAAGTATAATGAAGAAAACTATCTATAAACTATTTCAAATCTATATTCTTTGTAATGTAATAGTATTATGTATCATTTATCCAAAAGCATATGCTCAGCAAGATATTAAAGCTACTTTAGATAAGTATATTGAAAAATTTATAAAGGAACAGAATATTCCAGGGGCTGCTGTTGCAATTGTACATAATAAAGATGTATTCTTCACTAAAACGTGGGGGATTACTGGGGAATCTGAAAAAAAAATAACTAGTAAAACACCATTTGCAATCGGTTCAATAAGCAAATCTTTAACAGCTTTAGCTATAGTAAAATTAATAGAAGACAAAAAGATAAAATTAGAGGATTCAGTTCAACAACATCTTCCTTGGTTTAAACTAAAAGATTCTCAAATATCCTCATCTATAACAATCCAACACCTTTTAACTCATACAAGCGGAATAAACACATATGAAGGCTTATTAATATCAGATAAGCAATCCAAAAGTTCTACAGCATTAAAAGAAAATGTAATGAGACTTTCAAATGTAAAATTAACTGCTCTACCAGGAGAAAAATATCAATATAGTAATGCGAATTATATTGTTTTAGGTGCACTTATTGAGGAAATTACAAATGATACATATTCCTCATATATGGAAAAACATGTTTTTCAGCTATTAAATATGAATGGTGCGGCAGCAAGTAAAGAAACTGCATATGAAAAAGGCTATTTAACAGGTTATCAGTCATGGTTTGGCATACCAAGAAAAAGTGTAGTATCCTATGATAATGCCGGGGCACCGTATGGTTATATTACCGCAAATTTGGAAGATATGATTCAATTTATTATGTTTTTGAATCGACAAGAAGATACTCAATTTTTAAAGAAAGAAAACATCGACCTTTATCTTACACCACTTTATAACATAAATTCAGAAAAAAGCTATGGTTTTGGATTAAGAACAACAAGTATAAATGAAAGCGAAACGATGATTTGGCATTCAGGATCAACGCCCGATGCTCGTACAGAAATATTTACTTTAAATAAAAGTGGCTGGGGTGGTGTGATTTTAACAAATAAAAATCATGTATTAGAAGAACCAGCACTTTCAGTATTAAAAAAGGGGATTATTAATATTTTGAATGAAGAAGAACCGGTTGATCCCCATAAAAGCATACCATTTACACAAATTGTTATGTCTACAGTTATACTCGCGCTTTTCATTTCATCAATTATGTTAATTAAAAAATATAAACATAAGGAAACTGTAAAAAAATTAACTTGGTTATTCGTAGGGGCTCTATTCCTACTATTATCTATTATTTTCATCCCACTTCTTACTTATTGTACAAGCTCACCATGGCGTACGATAAAAATATTTGCGGCAGATGTAGGTTTACTTACAAGTATTATAGTAATTTTATTAGCTGTGAACGGATTATTATCAATCTTTATAGGCATAAGACAGAAGAGTATATAAGGGTAAATAATTAAAGAAATATAATTCAAACGTTATAAACAGTTGACCCTCACACAATGTCATTGTTTAAGATAAAGTTGAGCTTCAAAGTAGATGTAACTTATAGGAGGAAATCATGTTTAAAATAGGGGATTTTTCAAAACTATCTTCCATTAGTATACGAATGTTGAGACACTACGATAAAGTGGAATTACTACAACCAGTAAAAGTCGATGAGCAGAGTGGATATCGATTTTATTCAGCAGACCAATTAAAAAAAGTAAATCAAATTCAAACGTTAAAAGCTATGGGGTTTAATATTGCTACTATTAAAGAAATAATAGAATGCGATAATATAGATACCATAAAAGAGAAATTTTTTAATCGTAGTGCTCAAGTTAAAGAAGACATGAATAACCTCCAAAAACAGTTCCGTCTCCTCGAAGGCTCAATGAAAATGATGAGAGAGGATGTTGTTGAGATGAATTATCATGTTTCAATAAAAGAAATTCCAGAAAGAACTGTAGCTAGTGTTAGAAAGATTATCCCATCGTATAATTGCGAAGGTGATTTATGGAGTATATTGATGCAAGAAATTCAAATAGGAAATATTAGTATTGACCATCCAAGTTATAGTATTGCGGTTTTCCATGATAGTGAATACAAAGAAAATGATGTAGATATAGAAATACAGCTAAGTATTCTTGGTAAGCACGAAAATACAAAAGACGTTGCATTTAAAAAGATTGAATCAACTCATGTAGCTTCCATAACAGTTAATGGAAGTTATGAACAGATGACAGCTGTAAATGAAGCTGCGGCAAAATGGATTGAGACAGAAGGTTACGAATTAGCAGGTCCAATGTTTAATATTTATCATGTGAGCCCAGCGATGGAATCGGATCCTAATAAGTGGGTTACAGAAGTTTGTTATCCAATAAACAAATAAGTAATAAAAAAAGGCATGTTTTATGCCTTTTTTATTTTATTAATATCTCAATATATATAAATCTTCCTCTTTACAGTTTTCGTATCGGACTATATAAGGCAATAAAGACTTCAATTATTTTAGTAAAAGCAGCTAAAGCAAATATAAATACAGGATTGTAGGCTGAAATAATTCCACCTACTAATGCCCCCAATGGCATAGATAATCGTGTAAGTACACGAGAAAAACCTAAAACACGTCCTTGCAAATTGGATGGAACAGTTTCCTGCCGAATTGATGTAACAATCGTATTCCATGTGATATTACATGTCATCGCGATTCCGAAAGCAATTCCGGGAGCAAGCCAATATGTACTCCACAAAGCAAATGTTAACCCAAGCGCTCCTAAAAATAGGAGTAAAGGAATAAGTACACCACGTCGAAATTTCTTTTCTAAAGGAACGGCAATTAAGCTTCCTAAAAGCCCACCTATTCCTATTAAAGTATAATTATAGCCACTTTGTGCGGAGGTAAGATTTAATGTCGATAATAAATAATACATAAGTACACCTAAAACAGCACTTGCTCCAAAGTTACCTACCATAGCTTGAAGTGACAAAGCTATATTTAACCGATCATTTTTGAGCCATTTAAATCCATCAAACAAATCATTTAGTACATTTTGCAATGTTTTTTTATCAGTATTCTTTTTATTTAAGTTTTTCATAGAAGGTAATATAATCACAGCAATTAATGTAGCAATAAATGAAAGAACATTAATCCAAAGTACTTGAAAGCCGCCAATAAAAGATATGAAAAGCCCAGCTATGATTGGACCAAACAAACTAGCCAATTGATTAACCATTTGATATAAAGAATTAGCCTTCGTTAATGATGCACCTGCGATGTGTGGAATGACTGTAACTGTTGTTACATCAAAAAGCATGGACATAACTGCTAAGATAAAAGTAATTACGTATAAATGCCAGACTTCTAATATATGTAATGCATGTAAAATTGGTACGAGACTTACTAAAATAATATTGGTGATATCTGCCATCCAAAGTAACTTTTTTCGATCATATCGATCAACTAGTACACCAACTAAAGGGCCAAATAAAACGATTGGTAATACGTTAACAGCAAATAAAGAACTCATAATTACAGCTGAACCAGTTAATTGATAGGCAATCCAAGGCAGTGCAAAAGTATATAGTGAATCCCCGATTCGTGAAATGAGTAAACCAAAAATAAAAATCTTGTATTCTTTTGAAAAAGTTGTCTTGACAGTTAATCTTTGTTCTTGTACAAATTTCACAATTGTATGACCTCCCTTTTTTATAGAGGAACTTGAAAATAATCCGCCCAATACGTATTAAATATAGAATTCTGTAAGAAGTTGTTGAATCCTACCTTTATAAGGTTAATTTTATATAAAAGTGTAGGGAATAGAAATTAGGGCGGCTTTTATTGGATGAGGCGGAATGATTCGAGAACAAAAAGGATTGCTAGATAAAGAGTTAATCTTACGACCTTTTTCACAACTTTTGTTTTAGCAGAACTAATAAAAGAGAATCCTATATTACTTCAGCAATGTTTAAATTAGCAACAAAAGCCACTGTAATAAGGGGCTTTTGTTGCTAATAATTTAATGATATGTGTACCCTCCATCTGGAAATAATACATTACCCGTAGTAAAACTATTTTGCATTAAATATAGAACAGTATGTGCAATTCCATTATTATGGCCAGGCCTTTTTACAAGAGAAAGAGATTTATAAGATTCATAAGCATTATCAAGAAATAACACCTAAAGTAGAATATAGCTTAACTGAGCATGGAAAAACAGTCAGTACTGTTTTGGATAGTATGTGTAGTTGGGGAAGAGGACATTTAGAACATATAGATAAAGGTGAACTATAAAATTGTTATGTAAACTTAGCGTCGTACGAAGTGGAATGGTGTTTTAATAATTTGTATTTTATAATATATAATTAAATAGTGTTGTAGGTTATTATACATATTTAATTCGTTTTTACAAAGGGGAGTTATAAGGTGAATGAATTAGAGTACAAAAGCTTTTATGATAAAGTAGGAAGATTAAATGGATGGGATTTTAGTAAAATAAAATGTGAAACTGTAGGAGAAATATGGGACTTTTATGGAGAAGTGAAAGAAAGATGTAAATCATCAGACATTCTACTTGATGTTGGTACAGGCGGAGGAGAAAATGTACTTAACATAGCATCATCAGCTAAATTGTTGATTGGAATTGATAATTCTAACGGCATGATTGAAACGGCACATTCTAACTTGAAAAAATCAGGTGTACAAAATGTTGAGTTTCTTCAAATTGGTTCTGAAGCTTTAACATTTCCGCATGCCCATTTTGATATTGCTTCAAGTTGTCATGCTCCGTTTCTAGCATCTGAGTTAGCAAAAGTAATGAAAAAGGGTGCCTTTTTCTTAACACAACAAGTAAGTGAGAATGATAAATTAAACCTGAAAGAAGCATTTGGCAGAGGACAATGCTTAGGTGAAAGAGATGGAACTTTAAAAGAAAAGTATATGGGTGAACTTATAAATGCAGGATTTGAACTCGTGCAAGTACGTGAATATGATGTTACTGATTATTACAGTACGCCTGAAGATCTTATTTTCTTATTAAAACATACACCTATTATTCCTAGATTTGGAGAAGAGGAAGAGGATTTTACTATTTTACAAAAGTTCATTGAAACAAATAGTTCTGAAAAAGGGATTCGTACGAATTCAAAAAGGTTTATGATTATCGCTGTTAAATTATAATATATTTTAGTGTAAAAGCTGCTTTTCGTTTAAGGAAAGGCAGCTTTTTTATATGGAAATAATGCAGGGGAAACTTAAAAAAATAAAAATAAGTAAAGTGTTAATCAAAAAAATGAAATATGGAGCATAATTGTTTTGAAACATTACTGTACTAGCAATGAAAGAAGCTAACATATTCATACTAAAGTTGTAGTTTCTATATAAAAAATCCATTCTTCCGTTTGATTTTATCTATTTATAAGTGTAATACAATACGAATAGATAATAAGAAATGAGGAGGAATGTAAAGTGATTACACATATATCAGATATAAAACTACAAACGGTTTCCATAGAAGGGGTAAAACAAGTTTATAAGGACATATTATCTCTTCCAATAAAAAAAGAAACAGCATCCTTCATTCAATTTGAAGTAACCCCTTATACAACAATTAGTTTTCAAGAAGTGTATGAACCAATTGCACCTGCACATTTTGCTTTTGAAATCCCATATTCAAAATTTCATGAAACAGCAAGATGGCTTGAGGAGTCTGGATTACTCATTGCGAAATGGAAAGATGGTCATATAATTGATGAAGAGGATGGTCGATTCAATTTATACTTTAAAGACGGAGATGGAAATCTACTCGAAATTATCGCGCATAGTTATGTTAAAGAAGATGTATTAGTACCGCAGTCACCTTTAAATATTTTATATGTAAGGGAAATTGGTCTTCCTGTTAAAAGTGTACCTATTTTTAGGGAATGGCTGAAATCAAATCTAAATATGAAAACGACGGAAGACGGGGATATTTTTAACTTTGTAGTTGGTGGCACTGCTTATGTCGTCGCAACTTGGTGGCAGCGACCTTGGATTCCAATCGCGATGAAAGCTCTATCACCGAAAGTACACGTTTCTTTCGGAACACCAGACGTCGTATTTTTACAGCGAATCCAAAATAACTTTAAGAAAAATAGTGTATCATTTGAATGTAAATGTAATGAAGTATCATTTATTGAGCAAGGATATACATTTTCAATTGTGCATACATCAGAGTTTCATTCTGATATTCCTAAACAATTAAACTTACCGCTTTCTATTTAAGGATGGAAAGCGGTAAGTTTTTTGTATATTCGTGAAGAAGGTTTTAGCTAGGATTATAGTGAATTTAAAGAGGGGTATAAGGTGTTATTTTAATTTATGTTAAGGGGAGAAATGAAGTGGTTTTAGGTAATCCAATTGCAAAAGGGAATACAGCAGAAATTTATTTAACTGATGATAAGGTTGTAAAATTATTTAAAGATTACCTCCCAGATACAGAGTCTATGAATGAAGCAAAAAAACAAAAATATGCTTATTCATGCGGGCTGCCAGTTCCAAACGTATTTGAAGTGACAAAGATACACGATAGACAGGCAATTATTATGGAATACGTAAAAGGGGACAGTGTTGGTGATCTCCTACTTAATAATTTAAATGAGGCAGAGCGTTATATCGGACTTTGTGTTAATGAGCAAAAAAAGATCCATGCTATACGTGTGAATACAGATGAAATGGAGTTAATGAGGAAAAGGTTAGAGCGTCAAATTAAATCTGTACATAAATTGGATGAAAGCAAAAAGAAGAATATATTACAAAAATTAGATTCTATTACATTTGATTTTAGGCTATGTCATGGAGATTTCCATCCATTTAATTTGATTTTGAGTAAGGAAGAGAAAGTGAAAGTTATAGACTGGGTAGATGCAAGTTCAGGTGATATTCGTGCAGATGTATTTCGAACATACTTGTTGTACTCACAATCTTCGGTAGAATTAGCTGAGATGTATTTACATATATATTGCAGTCGTACCGGCTTATCAAGAGATGAAGTTTTTCAATGGGCTCCTATTATTATTGCAGCTAGATTTTCTGAAAAAGTATCACCGCAAAATGAAGTGTATTTGAAAAGATTATTGAATCAGTATTTATAAGTCATAAAAAAGGCTGTCAGCAAATTAATAAATGCTGTTGTTTAACCAAAGTTTCCTTTTAGTTAAACAACAGCATTCTTAAATATTGATATAGGTATACTTATTTTCGATCTTCATCCTATAAAGGTTCATAATCCGTACTTGTTCCTCCGTTAATTCTTCTTTATCCCAATACATATGCATTAAGCTATATTCAAAAATCTCCTTTAATTTAATAAATAATGGAAACTTGTCTATCATCTCTTTTGGTAGTTCATTTTCCTCTTGGTAGCCTTCAAATAGTGCTTTTGTAATAGAATGTTCATAGTCAATGATATTCCCATTTCCAGAAAATGAATATTCTATCGCACTATAAATAGGAACGGCTAAATCGAATATGTAAAAATATTTTTGGAATGAATCCAAGAGAATACCAACGAACAACATGCCTATTCAATCATTTGTTAAACTCAATATAAATAAAGAAGGGGAGTTCAAAATGAATATTTCTAGAAAATTAGAGGTTGAACAGTTACGTAATAAGAATAGTGAGCTATTTGATAAAGATGTACTTAACATATTGAATGGTCAAATGATGTATGAAGAATTTAAAACGGAGGAGCTAATGGGTGAGTCTGATTATGCCCCATTTAACGAGGCCATGTGTGTAAATAGCGCTACTGCACAAGTTTTTGATGAAGAGTTTATTAAAATAAGAGCAGAAGGTCATAACAGCTCAGTCGAAAATTATGCAAAAAAGGTTATAGATCCGTTAGAAAATCTATTTGCGAAAAAGTATAAATGTATTGTTTTATGGTTCGGTGAAGATATGTTTTGCCAAATGAATCTACTTACTTTACTTTCATACCTTGAGCAGTCGTGCTATGAAGGGAAAGTATACTTAAATAGTTTCAGGGAGGATGAATTTAAAGTAAATCAAATTGAACTTGAATTGGGGGATTATTCTACTATATACAATGAAGTATTAGTAAACCATAAAAAGACTTATCATAAAGTACCACCTGTAATGTATCAAGCTATAGATTTATATTTAGAAATGCTAAAAGAAGATAATATCGTAATGAAATTCATCTCTAAAAATAAAGGTTTATCAAATCAAGAATTATTAACAAAGTTGTTTTATCTTTTTCCAACAATCGGATATGGTGATACTCAGTACATAGAACTGATTAATAAAATGAAGAAGAAAACTACACCTAAAATATAGGTGTAGTTTTCTTCTTATAATTGCTCAAGTAATTCTAATTCTTTTTCTACAAATAGCATTAGTTCTTTAATGGTTTCACCAGAGAAATCAAAACGAATACCGGCTGCATCATATACTTCTTTTATAGGTTGCGAGCTTCCTAGTGATAATGCCTTTTTATAATTTTCTAGTGTTTGCTTAGGATCCTCTTTATATTGTTTATACATTTGTAATGCCCCAAGTTGGGCAATCGCGTATTCAATATAATAAAATGGTACTTCAAAAATATGGAGTACAGGTAACCAACTCGTTGCTATCCAGTTTTCGTAGCCATCAATATGTATGACGCTAGATTGATAATGTTTTTGAAGTTGTAAGTATTTTTCATTTCTTTCTTCAGAAGTATGAATTGGATTTTCATACAGCCAGTGTTGAAATTGATCAACAATAAGCATGACAGGTAAATATGAAATAACACCTTTAAAGAAGTTAATTTTTGCTTGTTTTAAATCTTTTTTGTCTGTATAGAAGGTATCCCAATAATTAAGCGAGAATAACTCCATTGTCATACTGGCTAGTTCAGCTGTTTCAGCTGGAATTTCTATATACTGTCGTAATTCTAATGGTTTTATGAGTTCGTTATGAATACTATGACCCATTTCATGTATAAAAGTGATAATATCATCTTGTGTATAATTTAAGTTCATAAAAATAAAAGATAATTGTGAAGCTGGTAAGTACTCACAAAAGCCACCAGCTGCTTTTCCTTTGCGGCTTGTTAAATCAAGACAATCGTGTTTATACATTTGATTTAAAAGTGCTGAAAATTCAACATCTAGTTTATTAAAGATATGAGTGCTCTTTTCAATTAAATCATTTTCATTTGCAATAGGTTTAAGCACTTTTTGATCTGGAGTTACAGCTGATACATCCCACGGGCGAAGCGTATCAACTTGCAGTTTTTCTTTTTTCTCTAGCATTATTTTATCTTTAAGAGGCACAACATACTTACGTATGGATTCGGCTAGTTCATAGCAATCTTTCGCTGAATAATCAAAACGCTCGTATTTTTTGAACATATAATCGCGATAATTCTCTAGTTGAATATTTTTTGCTTTTTGATGGCGAATTTCAATTAATTGATTTAATATGTTTTGGAGTTCTTTTTCAACAGATAAAAATTGTTCAGAAATAATAGTTTTTGCCTTTTTACGGATGTCACGATTCGAATCTTGTAAATAGGATTGTAATTCTGTTATCGTTTTTTCTTCTCCGTCCCAAATTCCACTTAATCCTCCAGTGATTTCAAAGTACTCTGTGACTAATTTGTCTTCCTGTATTTCTAATTCGATATTTTCCTCACAAAATAACTTTTGAGCATTTTTTATTTTTGCATCTAACAAACCATATACGTTAGAATCTAATTCCATTCGAAAAGGTGACTCTAAATATTTATTATCCAATAAATTTTGGTACCGCTTTAAAAGAGGCTTTACAAATTGTTGATCATGTTCAAAAGTTCCCTTTATTTCTTCATCATCCGTATTACATTGAAAGGCGATATAATGTGATCTTAATTGTTCTTCGATTTCCAAAATCACTTTTGACTGCTCTTTTAACCAATTTTCAAGGTCTAGTTTTGAAGAAATCATTTTGTTTAATAAAGACGAAAGAGTTTTTTCTAATTGTAGTACATTACTAATATCAATCGTATTTACACGTTGCATTATATATCCCTCACTTTTTATGTATTCATGGAGATATTCTATTTATTAATTGTAATTCCCTTTTTAAGAGGAGAAAATGTGAAATAATGTTAAATTATAGAAGGTATTTATATGTGAAAGTAAAAGTTTATCGTAAATGAAAATTTACGGAGGGAAGTGCAATGAAAAGAGGAAAGAAGTTGATTTTATTTTTATTTTCAATTGCTGTATTGTGTGCTTGTGAGCCTGAAATGGAAGAATCCAAAAGTGAAGATTCTATAGTGATGGATATTGCTACAGCGACAGTCAAGGAGGAATCTTTTTTTAGTGCTGCTATATGGGATGAAAAAGCAAGAATAGTAGATTTAGAAATTGCTGATAGCGAAAATGCTAACGAAATAAAAAAAGAAATTAATAAAAGATTGCAAATTCAAGGTATTATGTCCTATAAAGTAAATATATCTCAAAGAAACAAGGAAATTGTAAATGCAGAACATAGATGGGAGTTAGTTTTTGGACAGATATTTGATGACGTATTCAGAAAAAATGGATATGAAGGGTTTGGTATTCAGCAAATAAATTATAAAAAGAATCAACCTGTTACCATTGATATAAAAACTAAGATTAGCGATGGTGAAGTAAGGGCGAGAGAACTTGGACAGAAAATAGAAAAAGAAGTTGAAGGGGTACTTAAAACAGTAGCAGTAAAGAAATGGATTGAAAATGATTCATATGATATTGGGATTTACGATATAGATGATCGGAAAATTAACTAATTGAGGAATGAATGCTATGTGAATATAAAATTACTGAAGGAGGTGTAATATGTATAAGTATTTACATATTTTAAACGACATAGAAAATATGATTCAAAATGGAGGAATAAATGAAGGAAAGAAATTACCGTCTATACGGTCACTCGTTACGCAATATGAATGTAATAAGGCGACAGTTATACGTGCGCTTCATGAATTAGAAAAGCGTCATATTATATATTCTGTCCCTCAAAGTGGATATTACGTTGTTAAGAAATCTGGGAGTACTATAGAAAATAACGAGATAATTGATTTTGCTTCCTCAGCACCAGATCCAGATGTTTTTCCGTATTTAGATTTTCAACATTGTATTAATAAGGCTATTGATACGTATAAAAATGATTTGTTTGTATATGGAACGCCGAAAGGGTTACCATCTTTAATACCAGTTATTCAAAAACAACTAGCAAATTATCAAGTCTTTACAAAAGAAGAAAATATTTTTATAACGTCAGGTGTTCAGCAGGCACTTGCTATATTAACTTCCATACCATTTCCGAATGGAAATGAAACTGTATTAATTGAACAGCCAACATATCATCTATATATTGATTATCTAGAAATAAATAAAGTTCCTGTAATCGGTATTAGACGTACGAATGAAGGTATCGATTTGAATGAATTGGAGCAAATATTTCAAACTGGAAAAATAAAATTCTTCTATACGATACCGAGATATCATCATCCGCTTGGAACGTCTTATTCTAAAGATGAGAAAGAAAAAATCACACTATTGGCTAAGAAATACAATGTATTTATAGTGGAAGATGATTATTTAGCAGATTTAGAAACGGATTCGAAAGCTGATCCGTTATATAGCTTGAATCATGATAATCATGTCATATATTTGAAAAGTTATTCGAAGATTATTTTTCCAGGTTTACGAGTTGGTGTAGCAGTTATTCCACCGATTATTGCGAATGCTTTTTATACATATAAAAAAATTTTAGATATTGATAGCCCAATGATATCTCAAGCTGCTTTAGAAATTTATATAAAGAGTGGCATGTTTGAACGTCATAAAAGTAAAATTAATTCTTCCTACTACAATAGATCAATAAAACTAGCAGAAACATTAGAAAAAGTGCAAAATGAAAATTCATCATTATTTACATATAATAGACAAAACACACTTGGAATACACACTTGTTTAGAAATGCAGAAAAACATAGTTACAGAAACACTTATACAAAAATTAGGTGACATTCAAATAAGTGTCGATACTATTGATAAGAATTATATGAGGGATTTTCCTAAAGAAAAACTATTAAAATTAAATGTTTCGAATGTAAAAGAAGATAAGATTGAAGAAGGTATTCGTAAAGTAATTGAGGAAATCAAGCAATCAAGACAGTTGGATTTTCAGTTTAGAAAGGAATAATTTGAATTAGGAGGTTTGTTGTGAGATTGTTTTACAATTAGTTACTCCAGATGGAGAAGCCTATATGAGGAAATATGATAGGAAGCATATACCAGAGGTTATAAAGCTGAATTATAAAAGTTGAATAAAATGAAACGATTACGGAGAAAAGTAGCAGTTGTGGCCGGAGCAACTATATATGTAACTGAATAACTATATGTTTTTTAAGAGCACTCTTAGCAAAAAGTGCTCTTTTTCATTAATGTAAATATTTACTTAGCATCTTTTTAAAATGATTTTTATCATAATTTACATATTGCGTAGCTGTATTTCGTATTGAATCTCCCGCGTAAAATCTTTCGTACAATTCGTGTCTAGATCCTAATGGGCTTCCGATGATATCCCAGGCTAACTTAAATAATTTTGTACGTTGTTCGGCATCTATATTTGTTCCTTTAAAGTGCTTTTTCAATAAATCATCTATTGGACTCTGGAAGTCATTCGAGCTTGAAGGAAGTTGAATGAAACCACCTGCTCCAATTAATTGTAAAATTTCTATTGCACGGGGGTAATATTTGGAACCAAGATTCCTTGCAGTTTCGATATATTTAAATTTCGGCAAATAAGTTTTTGTTTCATTTGTAGTACCTTCAACTTCTGCAGCAATTAAAAGTGCGCGAATTGTTTCGATTTGCATAATTAATTCCCCAAGCTTCTCTTGAACATGCAAATAAGTAGTAGCACCAATCGCTTCAGCAATTTCATAAGCAATTGCAGTTATAAATTCTAGCTTTACTACTAATCGTACAATTGCTTGGTGATAAGCTAAACTACTAGAAGCTATATCTGACTTTATTGCCCATAACGCTTCAGGGTTGTTATATAGTAAGACACGTTCCCATGGTACAAATACATTATCAAAGATTAATAGTGCATCCATTTCATCGTACTGTGAGCTAAGAGGGGAATCAACTATAATTGAATGTGTATTCGCAAATGGTTCTCTACAAACCATATGTAATCCAGGAGAATTGGCTGCCACAATGAGAAAGTGAGCTAAATCTTTTTGAGTATCAGTCAGTTTTGCTAATGGATAGATTAATAAATCATTTGAATAAGGAGAAGCAGTACCAATCATTTTAGCACCACTTAAATAAATTCCGTCAGAAGTTTTCTTCGTAACTCTTAGTAATCCTAAGTCATTTGTATTCAACATTGATTCTGTAGATCGATTTATTTGTGGATCACGTTGAACTACGCTTAAGAACAAGTGATTATCTCTCGCTTCTTCATAATAAGATGTAATTTTATCTGGAAACTGTACATCGAATTTTTTATAAAAATATTTTGATACGTACCAGCCGGTAAGTCTCGATCTTGCGTAATCAGATAGTCTACTCATTACACCGTCTGTAGCATAACTCCACGTTTCAAAAGCGGTTCTCCTCATTAATAATTCGTTATAGGAATTCGGAATTAAAAAGGCTGTATGGACAAATTCTTTCGTTTTTGGGCTAACATATCCAACAGAATCTCTTCGTATTGGATCATCAAACAATGAAAATAAATTAGAAATGGTACTTAATGTTCCTGCAAAATGTTTGTCTGTAGTTACATCTACTTTTTGTCCATAGAGCCAAACGTTACGACCATCTTGTAAGCTCTTTATATAGTATTCTTTCAAATTTTGCATATTTCCTCCTTCTAAAGACTATTCATATATTTGGACATCTTTTAATGGTGGGGAATATACGTGGAAAGTTATTACTGCCGAATCTGTTATACATTTTATGCACAGTATCTTTTTTTACTGTGAAAATATTTCCCTCTGTAAACTCTTCAATCCGCTCGCTATTATTTTCGTACGTTATATTTTGTAGCGTACCATTGACTATTAGTATACATCCTACAGATATTCCGTGATCGTGCACAAAAGTCTTTGCTTTGCTGGGGAAATTTAATACTAAAATCTCTACAAATTCAGACTGATAGATAACGTTCCGTCCGTATTCAAGATTAACTGGTGAAGTAATAAAAGGAGATATTTTATGAAGTGAAATATTTAATGATTGAATAACGTGTATTAAATTGACCGTATCGTAGTTACATAGGTTATTAAACGTTTTTTTGTATGTTATGAATCAATTGCATGTAAAACTTCCTCCTAAGCATGTACAGTAAAAGAAAACCTAATCTAATATTATATAGAGCGTATTGAATTACATAATATTGTATTGAAACATTTCCAAAAAGTTACTTCTTTTACTTAGGAAGTTCATTTAATTTGAAAATTTCGTTAATTATTTCCGTTAAAATGATATGCTTGAACTATATATTTTTTATCCCGCTAAATCCCGACTGGTGAGGGCTGATAATCAGTGGAGGATGAACAAACCCCCCACTGATTAAAGTTTCACTTTATTGGAAAGGTGATGAAATAAATGGCAGTTCTTTTAGTGGAAAATCTATATCAAATGTCTATTGTTTTACTGATTTTATGTTCATTTTGTTTTTATAGATATTTAAAGAAAATAAAAAGGGAAAGAAAGCTTACAGGTTTTGAAATTACGATGTATATCGTGACACAACTTGCGTATTTCATTTGGGCGGCAACAACTTTTCTTAAAATGTTATCAGAATAGTAATCTTAAAGTGTTAGATGCTGAACAGTAATGTACAGGAGCAGTAACGGTATAAACGTGGGCAAGGGTAATTTCTCTAGTGGGTAAATAAATATAGTCGATAACTAGATGGATAACAATATTACTTATAACATCTTTATAAAAAGAGAGGATATAAATGGAACAATATAAATTAATTTTAAAAGGGCCTAAACAACTCAAGTGGGAAATAAATGAAATTAAGGACATACAGGACGATGAAATTATCGTTAAAACAATCGCAGGAGCGATAAGCATTGGGGCCGAGTTACCACAGTATAATGGATCCGATGTTACGGAAACGAATCCTTTTTATCCAAGAAAAACTGGATATGAAAGTTATGGTGAAGTGATTCAAGTTGGTAATAAAGTAACACATGTAAACGTAGGTGATAAAGTAGTTTCTTTTTATGGACATGAAACGATAGGATAGGGATAGTTAAGGGGCATAAAGTAATCCGAGTGCCTAGTTCTATACAACCTAAAGTTGCTTTATTATCTATTCTTTCGTGTGATGCCGCTAAAGGAGTATTGAAACTAAACCCGCGACAGGATGAAAAAGTACTTATAACTGGAATGGGAGTTATTGGTTTACTCGCTTGTAATTTCTTAAAATACTATGTAGGCATTGAGCACGTGGATGTTGTTGAGCCTAATAAAAATAGAAGAGATTTTGCAAAGAAGTTTGGTGCGAAAAACATATATGATTCAGAAGAGAAAATAATAGAAACATATAATTATGGTTTTGAATGTTCTGCTACAAATAGTGGGTTCCATACTTTGCAAAAAACTCTTAAAACTAATGGTGAAATATGTATACTGTCTGATGGTAATATAGAAGAACTAACATTAACTGCTAACTTTTATCAGAAAGAATTGCAAATCATTGGATCAAGTGATGGATCCGATTATCAAAAGCATGCAGATTGGTTTTTTGAAGAAATAGGAAAAACACCATTTATAGAAGAGATCTTTCAACATGAAATACATTATACTTCACTCATAGAATGCTTTGATGAATTGAGTTTAGGGATAATTAAACCATTAAAAGTATATGTTTCATATGAATAACGAAAAAAATGAGTAAATATTTGTCACATACCTTACAAATGTTTCGTCACATTTATGATTACTAAATGAGGAGGAACATATATGAAAATATTTGTAGCAGGTGCAACTGGTGTAATAGGACGTTCTTTATTACCACTGTTAATAAAAAATGGGCACACGGTGTTTGCGATGATCCGTACTACTTCGCAAGTAGAAGCAATGAAAAAGGTTGGTGCCATACCAGTAATAGCTGATGTATTTAATAGAGAGTCTGTATTTTCTGTATTAGAAGAAACAAATCCCGATATAGTTATTCATCAATTAACGTCATTGTCATCATGGAATTTTGAGGATAATGCAAAAATTAGAACAAAAGGCACTCGTAACCTTGTCGATGCAGCTAAAAATGTAGGGGTACAGAAAATAATCGCTCAAAGTATTTCATGGGCGTATGAACCAGGGGATACATTTGCGACTGAAAAAGATTCACTACATATTACTGCTTCCGCGCCTCGGCAAGTCACTGTTAATGGCATATTAAAATTAGAAGAAGCTGTTACTGAGTTACCTGAATCGGTTATACTTCGTTATGGCACATTATATGGACCAGGAACATGGTATGCGGAAAACGGATTAATAGCAAATCAAGTTCGTAATAATGAGATTATCGCATCAGACGGGATAAGCTCGTTTATACATGTCGAAGATGCTGCAAGAGCTACTATGCTAGCCCTTAATTGGCCTTCAGGAATCGTAAATATTGTAGATAATTATCCAGCAACTAGTAAAGAATGGTTACCAATATATGCAGCAGCGATAGGGGCACCTAAGCCTAAAGTTCAAGATGGGAAAAATAGTTGGGAAAGAGGAGCTTCCAATAATAAGGCACGTAAAGAGTATGGTTGGATACCTTTATTTCCATCATGGTCTGAAGGATTTAACAACTTAATAGGTAAGTAAAACACAACTTTAATGGGAATGATAGTAAAATACACCATTAAAGGATTGGGTTATTATGAATATAATTTGGGAAAGTATTATATTAACTTTTACTGGAATAATTGTCTTGAAAATGACAGGTAGTGCATCTGTCAGCCAAATGACAAGAGCTGAAATCATTATAGTTGTATCAATCGGCCGTATTATTGTAGAACCTGTATTAAGTAGAAAAGTAGTCCCATCTATATTTGCGGCCATCATATTTGCAAGCATACTACTTATTATTCATTTCTTTGAATTGAAATCAAAGAAGGTGGAACAATTTCTAAATGGAAGTAGCATTATAATTGTTGAAAACGGAGAGATTGTAAAAGAGAATTTGATGCAGGCAAAAATGTCGGAGCAACAACTATATATGCAATTAAGAGAAAAAGGGATCCATGATGTAAAGAGTTTACAGCAAGTTACAGCGGAACCGAATGGGCGTATTGGTTATCGATTAATAAAAGAAGCAGAACCAATAACTTTAGAAATGTTAGAAAAAGTATTAGATCGGTACAATATAAAAAGATAATTTCTTATGTGAAATGCCAATATACAATTGAATTATTGGCATTTTTTATTTTTTCTAAATGTAAAAGTTAATATTTAGAATAGATATTCAGCCAATCTTTAAATTAGATATAGGCTTATTAATATGCTATATTCAATGGAGCTATAGTGACTGTGGTGAAAAAAGCAGCGTTAAAATGAATAGGTCTTTCATGTGATATTAAACATGAGATAAGAATAAGGAGATAGAAACATAATGGAATTTTGGGAATCAAGTTTTATTGAAAAACAAACGATGTGGGGATTGGAACCTACAGAATCTGCAATTTTGACAAAAGATTTTTTTATTGAAAAGAACGTTAAGGATATATTAGTTCCGGGTATTGGTTATGGAAGAAATGCAAAGGTTTTTATCGATAATGGTATAAATGTAACAGGTATTGAAATTTCGAAAACAGCGATCGATTTAGCAAGAGAAAACGGACTAGAAGATGTTAGTATGTATCACGGTTCAGTAAACGAAATGCCTTTTGATAATAAACTGTATGATGGGATATTTAGTCATGCACTTCTTCATTTGTTGAATGGACAGGAAAGAGAGAATTTTATTGAAGATTGTTATAATCAGTTAAAACCAGGCGGATATATGGTTTTTACAACTGTTTCTAAAAAAGCTCCCATGTACGGAAAAGGAAAACAGTTGGATAAAGATTATTATGAGATAATGGAAGGTGTAAAAATGTTCTTCTATGATTCTCAATCTATAAAAAAAGATTTTAATCAATATGGATTAGTACAAGTTTCGGAAATTGATGAACCAAATAAGAACATGGCAAATAAACCTCCAATTAATTTTTTAACGATAAAATGTAAGAGAGAACTATAATTAAAAGTTATTAAGAATTATTAAAGATGTTTATATATTGATTATGCACAAATAAAAAGGACAAGCATATAATAGAAGTACCTATTAACTTTAAGTAACCTTAACTTTCGTTAATAGGGTATCTCAAAATCCCCAAAAGAGCACTTGCGGAAACAAGTGCTCTTTTATTTTTTTGTTTCATAAATATTTATACTTGCAAATTTCGTGCAATAAAAATAAATCTGAGAGAAATAACCATATCTTTATTATACGATTATTTCTGAACTACAAACGTTATAGCATTTGTTTTTAATTGAATGTGTCTTTCATTACGAACCATATTATAAGCTAATTCTTTTATTTCAACTTTTACTTCTTTCCATCCTTTATAAATACTTTTTAATAGATGTATCATTTCATCAGTTGGGAGATTAATTTCAATTAAAGCTTCTAATTCTTCATTCGTTTTTAAAACAATTTCTTGTATGTTAGAGTTAATAATTAAACAATTAATACCGCCGTTTTTTGTCCCTTGTTTCATAGAATGGAGCACTTTTTTTAAATCTTCTTTTGATTTAACATGCTCTAAACTTGATACTGCAACGATATAATCATAAGCGTTAGAGTCAATATGATAGTTTTCAATTTCTGCTTGTTCTGTTTTTATAGCCTCGAATACATCATGTTCTTTACTATAAATTTTTAGCTTTGTTAAAGCGGAATCAAGTAAATCAACACATGTAACAGTGCCATTATAATTTTTTATTATTTGTGCAATTGGAATGCTATTTCTACCGATGCCAGAGCCAAGATCAAGTACTTGCAAGTTGTTTTGTCCTTCAAAGTGATCCATCAAGTCCATAACTGTTTTAACCGGTTTGTACAGCCAAGAGCCAATTTCAAATAGTTTATATTGTTCATAGCAAAGGTCGTGATATTTCTTTTCTTCTTGTCTTATGTATTCGATACGGTTCATATTGTTTCAGCCCCAATATTTTTATTGCAAAATGAATAGGTGGGACAGCCTTTAACATTTGTTTGAATTCGAAAAATACCACCAGCATGTGGATACTCTTTTAATTCGTCATCAGTCATTCTTGTTCTGGCTGTTGTGATATATAAATCTGTTAAATTAGGTCCTCCAAATGTACATGATGTTACATATAAAGCTGGAATTGGAATGCTTAATATTTTTTCTCCAGTAGAGGGATTCCATCTAGTTATTTTTGAACCTCCCCAATGTGCAATCCATAAACAGCCGTCTTCGTCAATTGTCATACCATCAGGTAGACCATCATTTTCAGAGAAAATGATTACATCAATTGGATTATGAATGTCTCCAGTACGTATATTATATTGATAGCGAACCACTTTTTTAGTAGGTGTATCTATAAAGTAAAAGTATGTATGATCAGGTGACCAAGCAATTCCATTTGATGTATTTACATGTGAAACTTTTTTCTCTACACTTAAATTATGATGTAAACAATACAAGGAACCTGCAGCATTCATACCGTATGTATCTGTAGAACCTGCCCAGAAACGACCAGCTGGATCACATTTTCCATCATTGAAACGATTTTCTATTAAATGTGGTTCAGGGTCAAAAATATGTGTCAGTTTTTCGGTATTTATATTAATAGAATAAAAGCCTTTTTCCATAGCTAAGAGTAGTACATCCTCTAAATATGGAACAACACAGCCGATTTGTTGATTGAGTGCAATTACTCGGTTCGTATTAGCGGTAGGATTGTATATGCATAATTTTCTCTCCATAATATCAACCCAATATAAAAGTTGCTTTTTTCCATTCCAACATGGTCCTTCAGCTAAACTTGCTTTAGCATCTAAAACTAATTCTATATTACTGAACAAGATGTTCACCTCGCGTTATAAGATATTAATATAATTCGATAAGAATAGAGGTAAACCTTTTAGTCAAAGGATATTAAAATTTATGCTGTAGAAAAATGACCTTCTCACAAGTGATTAAAAAAGTGTATAAACAAGGAGAGGAAAATGCATATGATGTTTTATGAGATTGTTTGCTTTTCTTGTAAGAATATATTTCGTGTTTACGAAGGCAGTGAAAAATATAAGCGATTTAAAGAAAAACCAAACGGGGCATATTGTTGTGATGAGTGTAGTCATAAAATTCAATTAGAAGCGATAAAGAATTTTTTTAGATAATTAAACTAAAATTCCGGAAGTCATAACTTAATTTTTATTTTAGAAGATTTTTTAAGAATAATGTCTAAATATAGAATGTAAATAAAGATGAAGTATACACAAAACAATTCGTTTAATCGATAAGTATATATTATGAAAATTGAGTTAGAAATAAAAACGGCAAGCTAGAATTCGCTTGCCGTTTTTTTTATAGTTTTGTATGTATTTGTATACCTTTTGCTTTTTCTTTTTCGTTCTTTACGCGTACAATTAAATTATAAGATCCAGATTTTGGTGCTTCAAAAGAAAGTAAACCTTCTTTTTGAGAAGTGACTTCTTCTTCGTAAATGACCTTATCGTCTTTAGTGATTTGTAATAAAATTGTACCCTCTTCAACGGTTGCATCAAAAGGAAATTGTACATTTCCTTGTTCAGTTTTGATCGTTTGTACATCGTAATACCCTTTCAGGGAGCCAATGTTTAAAGTTGTTTCGCCGTTTTTTTGAACCTTGGTGACTTTTACTGCTGTATTACCACATGCGCTTAATAATACAACAAGAGTTAGAATGAGAAATAAACGTAGTAATTTCATAGTGATCCCCTTTTTATCATTATAAAATTTTTCCAATGCGTAAATTAGTTTATCATTTTTTTATAAACAAATATATACATTAAAACTAAAAGTTGTTATTTAGTGATAACCTCTTATATACCATTTGGTTTCTATTAGTCTAAGAAACTTCAGTACATGTTGAATATTCGATTAATAAAATGTTATAGGAGTTAAATATTTTATCTTACTATTAGATTACTTGAATGAAAAGAAAACACCGAAAGTATATATAAAAGCAGGTACTTTCGGTGTTTTCTTTTTTACTATCGTGAATACATTTTTGGACATTCATCACCACTTGGTTCATAAAAACAATGGCTTTTAAACTGTCCTACAAATGGCTGATTATACCATTCAGGTGGACAAGCTCCAACTGGACGGAAATACCAAAGAGCCCATCGTGCAGGCCAGCGCCATTCACCTTGTAAAACTTTTCGTGCGATTTCTTTTTCTGATTCACGAGCACGTTGATAAAAATATCCATATTGTACTGCTTCAAATCCGCCGGGGCTTTGATATACAGCGTCTCGTACGGTACGGAGTTGTTTAAAATCTAAGCAATCACAAAATACACGGTTTACTACAACGCATCCAACTAACTCCTCACCTTGGCGGCCTTCGCCTTCAGCTTCAGCACGAATTAAACGAGCTAGTAAATCAACATCACTTTCGTTGTATGGAATAAGGGGCATAGTGATACCACCTTTCTGTTATAGTAAAGAGTGTATGTTATAAAACAATCTGCGTGCTTTTTTACATAAAAATAACATTTAATTTTAAGAGGAGCTTGTATAAAAAGAGCTAATTAGTAATAGTAGATAAATATAAAAGGGAGAGGTATTATGTATCGAATTCATAAAGACCATATCATTTACTCAATGTCACCAGAAAATAAGCCTTGTATGGAAGTGGAAATTGGGAGCAGTCTTGTATTTGAAACATATGATTGCTTTGAAAATCAAATCGATTCTGAAGATGTTGTGTTTCAAGAATTAGATTGGAATCGAATTAATCCAGCGACTGGACCTGTATATGTTAAAGGAGCAGAACCTGGCGATATATTAGCCGTAACGATTGAAAAGATTAAAATTGCAGAGCAGGGCGTTTTAACTACAGGTGCAAACCTTGGTGTAATAGGGGATGAGTTAAATGAAAATACAGTGAAAATTGTCCCAATACATAATGAACATGTTTTGTTTTCAAGTGAACTACAAATCCCGATTAATCCAATGATTGGGGTAATTGGTACTGCACCGAAAGAAGAGAGCATTTCATGTGGCACACCGCATGATCACGGCGGGAATATGGACTGTAAAGAAATTAAAGAAGGAACAACATTACTACTACCAGTTAATGTCCCAGGAGCACTATTAGCGCTAGGTGATTTACACGCAGCAATGGGTGATGGTGAAATTGGTGTTAGTGGTGTAGAGGTTGCTGGTGAGGTAACGGTAACAGTTCAAATTATAAAAGAAAAGAAATGGCCGTTACCAATGGCTATTCAAAAAGAAAAAATGATGACGATTGCTTCAGAGAAATTGTTAGATGATGCAGCAAGTCGTGCTGTACATAATATGGTGACATTTTTACATGAAGAATTAGCAATGTCTAAAGCTGATGCAACTCTTTTATTATCGGCAGCAGGTAATTTAAAAGTTTGCCAAGTTGTGGATCCGTTGAAAACGGCGCGTATGGAATTAGGGATGGATTATGTGGAGAAACTAGGATTTACTTTTAGTAAATTTCATATTAAATAGATAAGGGACGAAAAAGGATGCTTTTGTATAAAAGCATCCTTTTTTAATTTACGGATTTTGTGAAAAGAGGTAGTATTTATTTTATATAAGTATATTTGAGATTGTGGATTAAAAAGGAGTTCAATAATGGTCAAAATTATGATTGTAGAAGACGATATGAAAATTGCAGAACTATTATCAACACATGTTGCGAAATATGGTTATCAAGGAGTTATTGTATCGGACTTTCAAAATGTATTAGACATTTTTTTAGATGAACAACCAGAGTTAGTTTTATTAGATATTAATTTACCGAGTTTTGATGGGTACTTTTGGTGTCGTCAAATTCGCGGTGTTTCTACATGTCCGATATTATTCATTTCGGCTCGTGAAGGTACGATGGATCAAGTTATGGCGTTAGAAAATGGTGGCGATGATTTTATTCCGAAGCCTTTTCATTATGAAGTTGTAGTGGCGAAAATTCGTAGTCATTTAAGACGTGCATATGGAGATTATGCACCGAAACTAGAAGAGCGAATGATTGAGCAACAAGGCCTTTGTTTATATCCTGAAAGACTTGTATTGAAACTTAGAAACGAAGAGATTGATATAACGAGAAACGAAGCTATTTTATTAGAGACATTAATGAAAAATTATCCGCGTGTTGTGAGTAGAGAAGTGTTACTTAATAAATTATGGGATAGTGAATCTTATGTTGATGATAATACATTAAGTGTAAATACAACACGTGTGCGTAAAAAGTTACAAACGTTACATATAGAAGGTGCGATTGAAACGATTCGTAGTGTTGGATATAGATTGCATATTACTTGGGATACTGGTATAGAAAAATGATAAGATTGTTTATACGTGATCATATACCACTTATTTGCTTTACTATAATTCAACTACTAGCTATATTTCTCGTATATTGGTTTGATGGGCATAATCATATTACAACGGCGTTATATGCAATGTTTCTAGGTGTTTTCTTTATGGGAAGTTATTTAGTGTTTCGTTATTTTACACATCGTTCTTTTTATGAGCGCTTAGCAAACCCGATGCAATCTTTGGATGAATCTGTTCAAAAATCTGATTTTGCAGCTGTATCGGCTGCTCTTCAAGAACTACTTGAGGTGCAATATCGACATTATCAAAATCAGCTGCAAATGCAAGAGAGAAAAAATAATGACCATTTAACCTTTATGAATCAGTGGATTCATCAAATGAAAACACCTTTATCTGTAATAGAATTAATTACACAGGATGAAGTAGATTCACGTTTTGAAAGTATAAATGAGGAAACTGATCGATTAAAAAAGGGATTAGAAATGGCTCTGTATGTCGCACGTTTAGAAGCATTTACACAAGATTTTTATGTAGAAAGAGTACAACTACATAAAATAGTGAATGATTCGGTACATGAGCATAAACGGTTCTTTATCCGGAATTTTGTATATCCAGAGCTTGAAATTGATAAGGACATTACTGTAGAAAGTGATGCGAAATGGTTACAATTTTTAATTGGGCAAATACTATCGAATGCGATTAAATATTCATCAGGTAGTAGAGAAAAGATTAAAGTGAAAGCTTGTAAGGAAGGTAATACCGTTATACTTGAAATTGCTGATAATGGCGTAGGTATACCGAAGCAAGATTTAACAAGAGTCTTCAAACCTTTCTTTACAGGAGAAAACGGTAGAGATTTTAAAGAATCAACAGGAATGGGGCTATATCTCGTATATGAAATTACGAAGCAATTAGGACATAGTGTAGAAATCCATTCAGAAGTTGATAAAGGTACGGTAGTACGAGTAATATTTTTTAATGTGTAAAAAGTGATCAAGGCTAAAGAACGTTGGAGATAAGTTTTTTAGCCTTGTTTTGTATTTTTTAAAAAGTTTTCATATGAATAAATGATACAAATTAGTAAAAATTAAAGATATGAGCACATGAAATTGTAAAAATAAACTTGAAGAAAAATAATTGCTTTTGAAGTACAAATAATAATATTTACGCATACAGTATTATCATGGTACAATTATAGTTACTAATGACGGAAAGGAATGATGGGTGGACGATGATTAACTAATCTTATTTTTAAATGTTGAAATTCAATAAATTTCAATTTCTAAAAAATAGGATTAGTCTGCCCAATTTCCATAGAACGGTATTGCTATTTATGTTACGTAATAGCTTATTTGGGTGTAAATATTTTAACGACTAATCCTGCCAAATTTATTTGGGAGGATTTTTTAATTCTCCCTTAATGAAAGGGATCGGTATTATGAAAGAACTATTAAAATTAAATGATGTTTATGTTGAAATAAAAGAAAATATGTTGTTAGAGAAAATGAATGTGACAGTAAAACAAGGGGATGTTATCGGATTAATTGGTAAAAACGGTGCTGGTAAATCAACGTTACTTCAATTAATAAATGGAAAGATTGAGCCTTCAAAAGGGATTGTTGAATGGCAGCAAATGAATATGACAACCGCATATGTTGAGCAAGAAATAGAATCTTTTATTAATAATGATGTAATTGCAAAAGAAGCAGAACTTCTTGCGAAATGGGGCGTGCCAACGAACGATTTTCATACTTTAAGTGGTGGTGAAAAGCTGAAAATTCGATTAGCAAAAGGATTTGCTGAAAATCCTAATGTCTTAATATTAGACGAACCGACAAATCATTTAGATGAGATCAGTACGGGATTTCTCATTAAACAAATAAAAAACATGAAAGGTACAGTTATCGTTGTATCACATGATCGATATTTTTTAGATGTTGTCGCAACAAAAATATGGTCAATTGAGGACAAAAAATTAATTGAGCATAGTGGTAATTATACGAGCTACATGAAAGCACGTGAGCAAAAAAGAAAGTCACAACAGCGTGAATATGAAAAGCAGCAAAAAAAGATAGAACAAGTAGAAACACATATAAAAGAATTGAGTTCATGGTCACAAAAGGCACACGCGCAGTCTACAAAACAAGAAGGTGTGAAAGAATTCTATCGTGTAAAAGCGAAGCGAATGGATGCACAAGTGAAGTCAAAACGAAAAAGACTCGAAAAAGAGCTGGAGAAAACGAAAGTAGAACGTGTGAAAGAAGAGTATTCAGTTGAGTTTTCTATTCAAGCGAACAAAAAAGTAGGAAAACGCTTTTTAGAAGTGAAGCAATTAAAAAAAGACTTTCATGGGAAAGTATTATTTGAAAACGTTAATTTTACAATTCAGCACGGTGAGAAAGTTGCGATTGTTGGACCAAACGGTAGTGGGAAAACAACATTACTGAAGATGATTATGGGAACGGAAACTGCTGAAGGAGAAATATGGATTTCACCTTCAGCAAACATCGGCTATTTAACACAAGAAGTTTTTGATTTACCGCTTGATAAAACACCAGAAAATTTATTTTTTAAAGAGACGTTTGAAGAAAGAGGAAAAGTCCAAAATTTAATGAAACATTTAGGATTCCAAGCGTCTCAATGGAAAGAGCCGATTGAGCATATGAGTATGGGAGAAAGAGTAAAGTGTAAGCTAATGGCTTATATTTTAGATGAAAAAGATGTACTCATTTTAGACGAACCGACGAATCACTTGGATCTACCTTCACGTGAACAACTTGAAAATACATTAGCTGAGTATAACGGAACATTAGTAATTGTATCTCACGATCGATATTTTCTGGAGAAAACAACTAACACAAAACTCGTGTTTTCAAACAATACGATACAAAAGCAGCTAGAAGAACCTACTAAAACAAGAGATGATATTGAAGAGCTACGTTTAACGTTAGAAACAGAGAGACAAGAAGTATTAGGGAAATTAAGCTTTTTAACTTCTAAAGACAAAGAATATAAAGCACTGGATGAACGGTTTATGGAACTTACGAAGCAGATTAAAGAGCTATAACGTAAGTAAGGGGGATTAACATGGGAGAAGAGAGATTCACTAAGTTATTTAAAATAGATTGTGGAGATATATACTTGCAAGAATTTACGGTCAAAGATGCAGAGAGTATTTATAAAATAGCAAATCAACCGGAAATAGCAAAATTTTTACCGGACTGGAAATCAACGGAAGAACAAAGGGTGGATTGGATTGCAGATTATGAAATACCAGCAAACAAAGCATTTCTTGATGCAGTGAAAACTACGAATAACATAGATAATCATACGTTAAAGCTAGGAATATTTAAGAAAGCTACAAATGAACTCATTGGATGGTGCTGCACAGGTATGAAAGAAGAACTCCCTTCACCAAACAGAGAGATAATGTATGCTATCTCAAATGAATATCAAAATCATGGCTATGCTACAAAAGCGACTAAAGGTTTAATTGACTATTTGTTTAAAGAAACAAATTTAAATGTCCTTAACGCAATTGCTTTAATTAACAATGTAGCATCAAATAAAGTTATTGAAAAATGCGGGTTTATTTATAAGAGCCAACAGAGGATAGAAAATCAAATATATAATCATTATATATTGAGAAAATCTGAGTGGATAAAAATATAACGTTTGGTAGTAAAAGACCGATAGCAATCGGTCTTTTCTCATTTATATAATAAAGATTTATTATACATTATATTTCCTACTACTATACAATTATTATAAGATAGTTATGCGTTAATTTTAGTTTGAAATAATTATGTTGTCAGTTTTTTCAGAAATCTTACAAGCGTGTAAGGTAAATGAAAGATGAATCAATATGAGCTGTAAGACAATTCATTTACACTTTATAGTGAGCAGTGGAAATGAAGGGAGAATATACATGGAAATTTTACATGCAAAAAGTATTAGTAAAGTATATAAAGGGAAAGTACCTTATAAAGCATTAGTAGATATTGATTTATCAATTCAAGAAGGTGAATTTGTAGGAATTATGGGTCCATCAGGTAGCGGAAAAACAACGTTATTGAATATGGTATCTACTATTGATTCTCCATCATCGGGAGAAATATTTATTAATGGCACAAATCCTTTTCAATTATCATCAGAAGAATTAGCGTTATTCCGCAGAAAACAATTAGGATTTGTTTTTCAATCATTTAATCTTCTTAGCACACTTACTGTAAAAGAAAACATCGTATTGCCGATGACTTTAGATGGTGTTTCCGTGCAAGAAATGAACAAGCGATTGGAAGAGATTGCAGAGAAGTTAAATATTACAGATATATTGAATAAAAGAACGTTTGAAATATCAGGGGGACAAGCTCAAAGAACAGCAATCGCTCGTGCGATCGTTCATAAGCCGCAATTATTACTTGCAGATGAACCAACAGGGAACTTGGACTCTAAATCTTCAAATGATGTAATGGAGATGCTTGATACTCTTAATAAAGAAGAAAAAGCAACGATGATGTTAGTTACACATGATCCGTATGCTGCGAGTTTTTGCAGTAGAGTAGTATTTATTAAAGATGGTCAACTATATAACGAAATTTATTGTGGTGAAAGCAGACAAGCCTTTTATCAAAAGATTATGGATGTTCTTTCTTTGTTAGGAGGGAAAAGGCATGACTTTTCGTCAGTTCGCATTTAATAATATTTTTCGCAATAAGCGTACATATGCTGCCCATTTTTTAAGTAGTACATTTTCTATTATGGTTTTCTTTACGTATGCTCTTTTATTATTTCATCCTGATTTACAAGGGGAATTAAAATCAACAAGTGCAACAATGAGTGCATATGGTACGATGGGATTTACAATTTCGCAAGGTTTGATTTTTGTATTTTCATTTTTCTTTATTTTATATTCAGTTAGTTCATTTTTAAAAACTCGTAAGAAAGAATTTGGCATATTAATGATGCAAGGTATGTCAATGAGACAGTTTAAGAAATTATTATTAATTGAAAATATGTTGATTGGACTTGGTTCAATTTGTATAGGGATTTTCATTGGACTCATATTTTCTAAACTAGTTTTATTGATAAGCGCAAGTGTATTAATGATTAATAATGGTTTGCCTTTTTATACACCAGTGAAGGCTGTATTATTAACAGTTATCACTTTTCTTTTCTTATTTTTCATTGTTTCACTATTTACATTTAAAATGGTAAAAATAACGGAACTTGTGGAACTTATTCGAGCAGAGGAAAAACCAAAACCTGAACCGAAATCTTCAATTTTATTATCACTGCTTTCTTTAATTAGTATAGGATATGGATATTTCTCAGTATTTCGCTTTATTTCAAGTTCCAGTTTTACTACACTTGGAATGGGTGTCTTACTAGTAATTATAGGAACGTACTTTTTATATACACAGTGTAGCGTTTATATATTACATCTTGCTAAAAGGAGAGAATCTTTCTTTTTAAAAAGAACAAATATATTAACGTTTTCTGAATTAATTTACCGTATGAAAGATAATGCAACGATGTTTTTTATTGTATCTATTATTTCAGCAGTTGCATTTACAGCTATTGGTACAACAGCTGCTATTGGTAATAGAAATTTAGTGTGGATGACAAACCCATATACATTTCTGTATGAAAGCTCTGAAAACAACAAATTGGTAGATAAACATCTCTCTATTATAAAAAAACACCTCTTGGATGCAAATATTCTGTATCGAATGGCTTCATCTTCAAGTAAATTTACAGAAAGTAACGTAAATGTATTGAAATTAAGTGAATATAACGAACTTACGAGAGCACTCGGGTACCAACATGAAACGATTGAAAAAGAAGATGAAATTTTACTAATCCCTGGGAGGGTGTCACAAAAGCAAGAATTTAAAAATGGTGACTATAAAAAAAATATTGAAGTCATTCAAGGAGATTGGACAAAGACATTTCGTGTGAAGAAAACTGTAGAGAATTTAGTTTTACCACATGATTCTAGTAGTATTTATATTGCTGTTCAAGATCATGTGTATGATGAAATTCCTCTGACGAGTAATCCAGAGGATAAAGATATTCAACATCGTACTTACGGATTTGTTGTAGATGATTGGATAAGAACGAAAGAGATTTCAAATCAATTAAAGAGTATATTCGATAAAGATCTTAGGGACAGTGATTTCTACTTTGGAGCTTTAACATTAAACTTGTTGGAGGCAAAGCAAAAAAATGGTTTATTACTTATGGCAAGTGTTTTAGTCGGAATCGTTTTCTTTACATTTGCTGCTAGTTTTATTTATTTCCGATTATACACTGATTTGGACCGTGATCAACAACAATATAAAATGATTTCGAAAATGGGATTAAGTAAACAAGAGTTAAAAAAAGTTGTAACGAGACAGTTATTATTAATGTTCTTCTTACCGATTGCTGTTGCGGTGATTCATACTGTAGTAGCGTATACGGCACTGCAACAATTAGTTAGTTTTTCTATTTTAAATAGCTCGATTTTTATTTTAATTTCATTTATATGTATACAAGTTTTATATTTCTTTATTACTCGTTGGCGTTACCTACAAAAGCTTTATAAGACTATGGAGCAATAAAGGATATCAACTAATAAAATTACAGAAAAGCATGTAAAAAATGATATGAATTATGAAAGGAACCGTGATGAAAAGAACTTTAACTATTTTTATGTTAACTATAATACTTTTAATAAGCTTTAGTTCATGCTCTAAAAAGGATAACTCATTTCCTGCAAACGGTGTATTAATTATTGGAGATGAAAATAATATTTCACCAATTATTAATCGTTATCAGGAAATTACGAAAGAAAATGAAGTGTTTTCTGTGAAAAAAGGTGAAGTCGGAAATGGACATGTATTAATTTTAAATGAATCTACAGCACTAGCACTGATTAAAGAAAAAATTTTTCATAAACGAGGTAATGGCTCCAATTATATTTTAGATACGTTACCAAAATTCCCAAAAGAAGGATCACTATTGTTTACAAATGAAGACGAAAAGACTATGAAAAGTATTAAAATAGAAGGAAATGAGATTCCTGTTACATACGATAGTGACACTTGGATAGGAAACACTCGTAAATATCCAACGCAATCGTATGTGATTGTAGCAAAAAATAGCGTATATAAGGAAATAAAAGCAAATGAAACGAAAATGCACCTTCTTCAATTAAAGAGATCTTTAGGCGATGAAAGACCTAAAATGTCGACAGATAATACAATGGTTAATGAAAATGTCAAAGTAAAAAAACTAATTAAAGGTTTGGAAGGAGAAGTATCTTTTCAATTTGTAACGATTGGCGAAAAACCTTAAAAAAGAGTTCGGAGTTGATAAAAATTTCATCAGCTTCGAACTCTTTTTAGTCTATAGACAAATCAATTACTATGCTTTACATTACTTCATTTAATCGAGTCTCGTTTGTTTCCTCAATCCCATTTGAATTTTGAACTGAATTATTTTGGGCTTCTTTTTCTTTACGAGCCTTTTGTAGCATTTCAAGGATGATCCATAAGGGAACACCTTTATCCTTTAACATCTTCCATAAATCTAATTCATTAAATTTATGCTCAGGCTGTTTCATTTCTTTTTCAGATGAACGAATATCAAACTTGATAGGATCATTTATTTTCTTACTTTCAAGTTTAGTAGAAGAGATAGTATTATGCTCAAGAGTAGATGGAGTTATTTTAGTAGGTTGAGATAATGTATGAATATTTGATCCGATTTGCATGCTTTTTCCTCCTTTTCAAGCAATGAGATTAGTTTTCTTATGGTTTTTAAATCTTTTTAACATGAGGCAACTATATCTAATTATAAATTCAAATAAACAGATTTACAAGTTGTATTGTAAAAAGTAAATATTTACTTGAATTAATATTTATCAACATTTGTATATGTTTTCTATATATACAACGTATATAAAATACTTTACATTATGTTTAAGTTGTTAAAGTATTCTGTTATTTTTTAAAAAAGAAACATGTAAACGTTTTATTAGGGGGAGGAAGTATGGGGAAGTTATTTTTAAAAATATGTTTTTTCGCATTAGTGACCGTATGTTCATTCGCAGCAAAAATATCATACGCTGAAGAGAGGCAACAAAATAATTATCCTATCATATTGGTGAATGGATTTGCTGGATGGGGTAGAGAAGAAATGCTTGGCGTAAAATATTGGGGTGGTGTTCATGATATACAGGAAGATTTGAAACGCAATGGTTATACGGTACATACCGCAGCTGTTGGACCTGTTTCTAGTAACTGGGATCGTGCATGTGAATTGTATGCACAAATTAGCGGTGGGACAGTAGACTATGGTGCAGTACATGCTGAGAAACATGGACATAATCGTTTTGGCAGAACTTATAGTGGTTTTGCGCCGAATTGGAGTGAAACAAATAAAGTTCATTTAGTTGGACATAGCATGGGTGGACAAACGATTAGAACATTAGTACAGCTATTAAAAGAAGGTAGTTTTGAAGAAAAGAATTATGTAAAAAATCACCCAGACACCAAAATATCACCACTATTTGAAGGCGGAAAATCATATGTTCATAGTGTTACAACATTAGCAACCCCTCACAACGGTACAACACTTGCGGATGGTAGTCTTCTACTGCCGTTCGTTAAAGATTTACTCATTACAGCTGCAAGCTTTGGAGGAAACAATAATTTATCATTATATGATTTTAAATTGGATCAATGGGGTATAAAGAAAAATGCTGGAGAGTCCTTTTTCCAATATAGTAATCGTATTCTAAATAGTTCACTTTGGAAAAATACAAAAGATATAAGTCAATGGGATTTAAGTACAGATGGTGCAAAGGAGTTAAATAATTGGGTAAAGACGCAACCGGATGTGTATTACTTATCTTATAGTGGGCATGCATCACAAGCAGCACCTATAACAGGTTTACATTTACCGCATATTACGATGAATAAAGTGTTGATGGGGAATGCATTTTTCTTAGGTTCTTATGCTAGATATGAAGAAAACCGTCCGTTAGTTGATACTTCTTGGTGGCAAAATGATGGTGTAGTAAATACGAATTCTATGATTGCACCATCTTCTAATGTTGCTGTAAATAATAATGGGTCATTACAGATTGGAAAATGGAATCATATCGAAACGAAAGCGAATTGGGATCATCTCGATATGGTAGGATTAAGTGTTTCAGACTCATTAGGTTTTTCTAGCATTCAAGAGTTTTATAGAACAATTGCTGAAAAGCTATCACGTTTACCGAAATAGGTAATAATAAAGCGCTCTCGATGGAATTCGAGAGCGCTTTATATTATATTGAAAGAGGGATTTGGTAGAAAAATATGGGGGGATATTATGAAAATTCAAGTTGTATTATCAGGATACGGAACAGTAGGCAGAGAGTTTATAAAATTATTAAATGAAAAATATTCATATATATATGAAACATATGGGATTCAATTAGTTGTAAGTGGCGTATTAGGGAGAAATATTGCAATACATAATGAAGACGGCTTATCACTTCATCATTTATTGATGTATGGTGGCGGTACCGCTGCAATTGAAAAATATTTAGAGTATCATCCGAAGGAACGTGCAACAACTAGCATAAGTGGCACTGTATTGGTAGAATCAACAGTTACAAATCTTAAAGATGGAAATCCAGGAAGACAATATATGAAACAAGCGATTGAGAAACAGATGGATATAGTAGCAATTTCTAAAGGGGCGCTCGTTACAAACTGGAGAGAAATAAATGAAGCAGCAAGAGGCGCAAATGTACGAATTCGATATAGCGGTGCAACAGCCGCTGCATTACCGACCCTAGATATCGGACAATTTAGTTTAGCCGGTTGCAGTATTGAAAAAATAGAAGGAATATTAAATGGAACAACTAATTATATTCTTACGAAAATGTATGAGGAAGATATGACATTTGAAGAAGCATTGAAAGAAGGACAAGATAAAGGAATTGCTGAGACAAACCCTATATTAGATATAAGTGGTTCAGATAGTGCGTGTAAATTGTTACTTTTGACAAACAGCTTAATGGAAACAGAGAAAACACTTACTGATATACATATAAAAGGAATCGAGCATGTTACAAAACAGCAAATTAGAAATGCTAAGGAACAACATAAAATTATTAAATTAATAGCATCAATATATAAGGATGAGGGTGGCAATGTCAATTTAAATGTTGAACCGTGCGAAATAGAGAAAGATCATCCGTTAGCAAAAGTAAATGGGACCGAAAAAGGAATTACGTTCTTTACAGATACGATGGGACAAGTTACTACAATTGGTGGGGCTTCTAATCCACGAGGCGCTGCAGCTGCAGCTTTAAAAGATGTGATTAACTTATATCGAAAAGATTTGTAAGACCGTACCGCCCTTTATAAAAAATACATATGTCGTGGACCTTTTGAGAATGAAATAAATATGAAAAAATGATTGCAGGGGGTAAGGAATTGTTTAAGGATTTTAAAGTAGTTAAAGATCGTCCCGTTTATATTCAATTGAAAGATTATTTGAAGAAGATGATTATGAAAGGGCATTTGCTCGGGGATCAAAAAATCCCATCAACAAGGGAACTAAGTGAATTACTAAGTGTGAGTAGAAACACTGTACTCGCTGCTTATGCAGATTTAGAACAAGAAGGACTCATTTATGCAGTTAAAGGAAAAGGGAACTTTGTTGCGAAGGTGGATATATCTAACACTTCGTCTGTTGAAATAAATTGGAAAAATAAACTTAATACAGTGACCGCATTAGCGGATGAATTAGATTTAATGAAACATGGTGTTCGTTGGGAAAAGGGAATGATTGTCTTTAATAGTATAGCCCCGGATGAGAAGCTATTTGATGTTGAAAATTTCAAAAGAGCTTTTCTTACTCGTATGTCCATTGAAGGAGACATCGTATTGAACTACGGATATGCAAAGGGATATAGACCGTTAATGAATTATTTACTTCATTACATGGAAATGAAAGGTGTAGACATTTCGAATAAAGATATTCTAATTACAAATGGATTTACAGAAGGATTGGATATTGTACTCTCTTCTTTATCAAAAAAATCTGGTCGTGTCATTTGTGAGAATCCAACTCACCACGCTGCACTAAAGCTGTTCCGTTTACATGGACTTGAAGTTCATGGGATTGATATGCATGAGGATGGTATTGATACGAATGAAGTTGAAAAAAGTTTGCGTGAAAAAGATTTTGATTTTGCTTATTTAATTCCTTCTTATCATAATCCAACCGGTATTGTTACGAGTTCAGAGAAAAGAACGGAATTGATGAGGTTATTCTCAAAATACAACGTTCCTATTATAGAGGACGGATTTAATGAAGAATTACGTTATTCAGGTTCACATTTAGCTCCATTATTAACTTTTGCGGGAGCTGGCAATAATGTGATTTATATTAGTAGCTTTTCAAAGGTGCTTTTCCCTGGTTTACGTGTAGGCTGGATTATTGCAGATAAAGAGCTGATTCATTATTTAGAAAGCGTAAAAAGAGCAAGAACGATTCACACATCTACGCTAGATCAAGCTGTTCTGTTTCAATATTTACATGAGGGATATTTTGAGAAATATTTAAAAAAGGCAAGATCTGTTTATAAGAAAAAATATGAGTTAGCTGTCGGGGCATGTAACCAGTACATTCATTTCAAAAGAATGACTGGAGATGGTGGACTTCATTTATTTATAGAACTAGAAGAGCATATGAATGCCCGCACACTTTTACAAAAGTGTTATGAGAAAGGCGTTACGTTTTCACCTGGAGATGTTTTTTACTCTGATGGAGAAGGAGCGAACACTTTCCGATTAGGGTTTTCGCGCTTGAAAGAAGAAGAAATAGTTCGGGGAATTAAAATAATTGGTGATACATTAAAAAATGAAATTTGGAGTTGAGAAAATGAAAATCGGTGTTATTATGGGCGGGGTATCGTCTGAAAAACAAGTTTCAATTATGACGGGGAATGAAATGATTGCTCATTTAGATAAAAATAAGTATGAAATAGTTCCAATTACATTAAATGAAAAAGTGGATTTAATTGAAAAAGCGAAAGACATTGACTTTGCGTTGCTCGCGTTACACGGAAAATACGGAGAAGATGGGACAGTTCAAGGAACACTGGAGAGTTTAGGGATTCCTTATAGCGGAAGTAATATGTTATCTAGCAGTATATGTATGGATAAAAATATTTCGAAAAAGATTTTACGTTATGAAGGTGTAGAAACACCAGATTGGATTGAACTTACAAAAATGGAGGATCTAAATCTTGATGAGTTAGATAAGTTAGGATTTCCATTAGTAGTAAAACCAAACTCTGGCGGATCGAGTGTCGGAGTGAAAATCGTTTATAATAAAAATGAATTGATCTCAATGCTAGAAACTGTATTCGAATGGGATTCTGAAGTAGTAATTGAGAAGTATATAAAAGGTGATGAAATTACATGTTCAATTCTGGATGGAAAACAGTTACCTATAGTTTCAATTCGACATGCAGCCGAGTTCTTTGACTACAATGCAAAATATGATGATACTAGTACAGTTGAGGAAGTTATCGAACTTCCAGCAGAAATTAATGAACGTGTAAATAAAGCGTCACTTGCTTGTTATAAAGCATTAAAATGTAGTGTTTATGCAAGAGTTGATATGATGGTGAAGGACGGAATTCCATATGTAATGGAAATTAATACATTACCAGGGATGACACAATCAAGTTTATTGCCAAAAAGTGCAGAAGCGGCGGGAATTAGTTATAGCGAACTATTAGATATGATTATTGAAACATCATTAAAAGTTAGAAAAGAAGAAGGGTTTTAAGGGAATTATATAACTAATTTTTTGACAGTTTCACGAAGTATGCTATGATGAATACATTATAAAAACAAAATATTTATCCACTAGGGGGGCCTTTTATAGGCTGAGATCAAATGTGATTTTGAGACTCTTAGTACCTGATCTGGTTCATGCCAGCGTAGGGAAGTGGGAAAGACGTTGCTATTTAATGAGTAAATAAATACTGTCGATTTCACTTTCTTTACGCCTGTAAAGAAAGTTTTTTTATTTTAAAGCTTTAATAATTGTGGATAAATATCTATATTTTATATATTATTGGAGGGATTTAAATGACTTTTTCACAATCGTTACGTAAAGAAGTAGATTCAATTTGGGAAGCGAGTTTTAACCATCCTTTTGTAAAAAAACTTGGTGAAGGAACGTTAGATTTAGCTAGTTTTCGTTATTATGTGCTTCAAGATTCATATTATTTGAGCCATTTTGCTAGAGTACAAACTTTAGGAGCTGCGAAAGCTCTTGAATTAGAGACGACAGCTCGTATGGCACATCATGCTCAAAATACATATGAGGCAGAGTTATCTTTACATGAGAATTTTGCTAAAAAGCTAGGGATAACGAAAGAAGAAAAAGATAATTTTATTCCTGCGCCAACTGCATATGCGTATACTTCACATATGTATCGTGCTGCGTACGAAGGACATTTAGGCGATATCATTGCAGCAATTTTACCTTGCTATTGGTTGTATTATGAAATTGGCGAACGCTTAAAAGAGTGCCAGCCGGAAGAGCAAATTTATAACGAATGGATTTCTGCTTATGGATCTGATTGGTTCCGTACGCTAGTTGAAGAACAAATTACACGTTTAGATACTATCGCTGAAAAAGTAACAGAGGCAGATCGCAAACGTATGAAACAGCATTTTATTATTAGCAGTCAATATGAATATTCATTTTGGGAAATGGCTTATACATTAGAAAAGTGGCCAGTGGATACAGACGTAAAAGACGTAATTGGATAAAGAATAGAAGTAATGTTATAGCTAGGTATGGATCATACCTAGCTATATATTTTTTCTTGTCAAATTTGCGTAAAGTCATTAGTGCTACGGAAATGGCGAAATAGAATATCGATAATTTAGCTCATTTACTTGTCTACGCATTAACTGGATAAACTTCTGTCACATTTATTTTACAATCAAAGAACGTAAATGTTGGTGGTATGAAGTTAAATAAGAAAAGAAACCCGAGCTGTTAGCTGTAACGGAGTTGTTTTTTCTTTGCAGGAATTTCTAAATTATCATGGAGTGTTGTTAATACGATATGCAAATATGCATATCGTATTTTTTTGAGTTCTTTATGTGTTAAAATTAGATATAGAGATATAAAAATATAAAGAAGCAAAAGCAGGAATATCCAATGAATTTTGAGAGGTGTTATATGTTTACAAATAAGAAATTAATTCGATTTGGTTTATCGTTGTTTGTATTTTTAGGGATAATTAATTTTACAATCAGCTATTTCCAAACATATCTTGAAACAGCAGCAGATATTAAATGGGTAATTCCAGAAATTTGGAAAACTATTTTGCTAGATGTTCCTCAAGGTATACTTGTTCTTTTAGGCGCAATTGCTTTATATGATTTCACAAAAGAGGCATCACAAAAAGACGCATCAATCTAAGTGTGTCTTTTTTAATTAACAATTTCATAGAGAGCTTTGCTGGAGAAATAGAATGAAAAGCCCTAATTAGGGCTTTTTTTGTTGGAATTTCTTAACCGTCATAAAAACTGGTCACTTGGAGGTGTTATAGCGAAAGCCATTTACAGTACAGAAAAATCTAAGCAGCAGACGGAAATATATAGGATATGGATCATAATTATTGAAAAATTAATTGAACTTAGTAAGTATGAAGATATGACGCTAGAATTCATATTTTTTAATTTTTATTTATCCCGCTATTTGCCGGGCAGTAAGCCCCCCACCTCAAAATTCAGCGGAAGCAAAGAAGTTAGGTAGGGGATGAACAAAACCCCACTGATTAAAGTTTCACTTTATAAAAATGAGCCCATAGTAAAAATAGGTATATGAACAAGGTGCATCATCTAGTGATAAGTCATACTTTGTTGGTGTACGTATTGAACTTAGTTTATAGTATCGTGTGCTACTTCTACTTAGATTTAACGAACAGAAATATAGGAAAGCGTCGAAAGGTTTAAAGTTAATAAACGGAGGTCATGAAAATGAATCAGTTTCAACAAGAACTACAAGCGTTAAGCCTTAATGATTACCAGTCTGGAAATGTTGTGTATTGGGACCAGCAAAACCAATATCCATATTACTATATTGAAGATGCTGCTCGCCGCTGTGGTGGTTGTGGTCGCTGTGGCGGTTGTGGTCGTTGTGGCGGTTGTGCAGGTCGCTGTGGTGGATTTCGTTGTTTTGGTTGCTTCGGTTGTTTTGGTTGTTTTAGTTGTGGCGGTTGTGGAAGCTGTGGTAGTTGCTCTAATTGTTTTAATGGTACTTCTGATGCTATTGTAATATATGAATATTGACTACGAATATTCATATAAAATATTAGCTTTATATATGTACATGTCGACAAAGAATATAGCACCATCGCTAGTGGATATATTCAATCATTCAAGTAAAAGAGTAACTCGTACCTTACTCTTTGTTCATATAGTATAGGATTGTTAGCGGAAATCCAAGACTCTTTATATTGAGAAATCAAGAAGAATCATCTTAAAGAGTCTTATCTTTTTTTCATACATTAAAGAGAAGCTAGCAAAAGCTAACTACTCGACCCTGGGCATGAAGGGAATAAGAAACTGTACTTTTTTTATAGACAGAATATTTCGTTTTGTTGAAGAGGTGGATATTCGTATTTTTCAATAAACGAAACTATCTATGTAATATTTAAAAGTTTATAAGAGTGAAACGAGGTATAGGTGGTATGGATAAAAAGAATACTAGGGTTGTTAGGGTTTTTATAGCAAGTCCATTTTTTAATGATGAACAACTTAACAGGGTAAAAAGACTAGAAAATGCGCTTAGTAACAATCCTTTTGTTGCAGATATTTTTTCAGCCAGGTTTTATCAACATGAACATTTAACTTTTGGATCTATGGAGTGGAGAACTGCAGTTTTTCATAATGATTTAAAATATTTAAGAAGAGCGGATGTAGTAGTGGTAATTCATGACTTTGTGAATGGATGTGTAGATAGTGGTACGGCTTTTGAAATTGGTTATGCATATGTATTTCAAAAGCCTATTATTTTGATAAAAGAAAAAGAAAGCATACCTAATCTTATGTTAGTCGAAAGCTTACATGCCTATCTGACAAATGTAGAAGATATTGCCACGTATGATTTCATTAATATGCCACGTATTCCATATAAAGGGCCACTGGAGTAAATTGAAGCAGCATAACATTCCTTTTTGTATAGCGCTTTACCTCAACGAATTTCATTTCATTCCCTTTGTAAAGGATAATATCTTTTCCACCATCATTAGAACCAGAAGTAACCTGAACTTTATAACCAAGAGAGCAAAAGAAGTCGGCTACAAAGTATTGAAATTCTCTTGGATCCATTACTTCTAAATGACTTCGCAAAATATTCCTACCTCTTTATAAAAAAGTACTAGATTTTTCTGTTATTTTTTCGCTTGTATAGGCAAACTCCTTCTTTCTAGATTATATACCTTTATCAAGACCACGAGGAATACCGAGTGGAATCAAGGTCATCAAGAGGGAAGAGCGCGCGTATGCGTTGGCAATATTCACATTTGAATGAAACACCTTACCTGTATCCATCAAAAGAATTAAGTATAAGGGTTCTAGTGGAAAAAAGAAACAAATGCAATTGTGGATCACATGGAAAGACATGAGGTTTTCAATAATCGTGAGTATAAAGGTTATTACCGTTTATCAAACGATATAATGGATGATTTATATGAGGATGAAGTGTTTGATTGGGGAGATGTCATCAATGAGTATCAGCCGGTTATGACTTCTAAGGGGTTACAACTTATTCGAAAAGAGGGATTCAAATGACAATCGTAGGTGAAGCGGTAGTGGTATGGACGGCAACTAGCTTGTCAGTAATTACGATGAAGGTCGCAGAAAAAATAGAGAAGAGTGTTCCACGTTAGCTTCCACGTATGACTATGTACACAACGCTAACAGGCTCGTTCTTGTATATTCTACGTTATGTGCTTTTCGTGTTTCTATAAGGGAATACCGATATGGAATTGTAGGACATTTACTGGTATTTGATATAGAACATGTATGGGAGTCTTCCGAAAATAAGGGATATATACCCTTATAAAGGGTATATGGGGAGTTGATAAAATGCTTGAATTACTACTCGTTCCAGCTGCAGGTTTAACAGTTGCCAGTGAAAACAGAAGCGAAAAAAATAATAGGATAGTGAAAAGAGGTATTGACCATACATATTATGTATGGTCAATACCTCTTTTATAATTTTTTGTAAAATTATTGTAAATCACAAATACAATACGTAACTAATATTGTATAATCTGAATGTAATACATTTATGATTTATAAGGGGGATATGTATGAAAATTTCTTTTAACTTTTATCAGAGTCATGTCATTAATATATAAGTCGGATAAGCGGTATTTGCTTCTCTTTTAAATAATTAAATTATGTGATGATACTTTAGTTTTTTGAGATCAAGAAAAATGAAGAAAGGAAGTAATCATTTTATGGAAAAATTAAAGTTGTTAACATTTGAAAATATAGTAGAGCCCCTTTTAAATGAAAAGGTATCATTTATATACTTTCCTATTGAATGGCTGGACATCGTAGAGATACATTATAAGACGTTTTTATTAACGAGTAAGTTGAAACGTTTGAATGAAAGATTATATGATATGTTTTCGGATATATTGTTTATTCAGCATAATCCGTACGTATTAAATGAAAATATACCATGGATTGTATCAAAAGAACCTATTAAACAAGAGCAACTCGATTATATTTTTCAAAGTTGGTATGAGATTATTCATGATTGGAAGCCAAATAGATTAGTAGAACTACCAAAATATGAATGGCAATCCGATTTGATTTCTAATTTGCCAGTACTACATGATAATGAAACGTATTCTAAGTGGGTACCCGCTTTAATCTCACATATTTTTTGTGAGCGTCCTATATATTTAGAAAATACAAATGAAGAAGAAATCTATTTTTCTCCTCTTAGATCACAAAATATTTGTGAGGCGATGTCAGAGCCGATAAAAGATGAAAAAACACAAGATTTTTTCTCCTATGTATATCGATTCCAATGCATAACCCGCGGTGGTGAGAACGCTCCATTATTAAATATTTCAATAGGGATTCGGAGATTTTATCAAGAATATAATCATCCAGATATTCCTTTACTTTTAAGACGGAAACGAGGCATGATATTGATTTCTACCTCAGAGTTTGCGTCAAATAATAAAAAAATACGGTTTGTAAAACTAAAAATACAACAAGCTACAACCGGTATGAAATGGATTAAAATATTTAGAAATTTAAAAGATGATTTTCAAATAGGGGGAGAGGTGGATTTAGACCATATTCTCCAATATCCGAAAGATTATATTGTAGGGGAAAATAAAAGGGTGTTATTTCCATACAATGAGAGAATTTATAAAGTTCAAGGTACTAAAATAGAACCGGGTATAAAAGTAAAGGAAAGAGAGTATTTATTTAAAGAATTTCAGCGTAAATTCTCTTATTTCACAATACTTCCAGAATGTAAAAATGTAGCAACAAATAACAAAAATGAATTATTCCCTTTATTTGCACCAAAAGGATTAGAGACATTAACATTAGAGGTTTGGTCTGAAAATATAGTGCTGGAAATAGAACAAGCATTACTTGATAGTGAAATTATTTTGACTAAAGTTGGTGAAAATACTTACGTATTGAATACAGATTTTCCAGTGTTATTAAAGGTTGTGAGATACAATATTGAAAAGGTGTTACAAAATCCATATAAAATGCAATATTGCCAAAAATATAAAACAAATCTTGTAGATGATGTTACGAAAGCTGTCTATGCTACCGCGGGCGAGCGCAGTGATGCGACATTAGCATTAATCGCATTGAAAAATTGTGATGGACGAGAAAAAATTGATCCAAAACAAATCATTAGAGAGGGATTTGCACGAGCAAACCGTATTTCAACATTTATTAATTTATTTATAGGCCAAAGTGTATCGCGTAAAACAATTGTAAATAGTGTTTTTAGTTTATTAGAGCAAAAAGGATTTTTGAAGCGTAGTTGGAATAAGATAAATTTACCTTGTATATATGTTAATTTATCAATTGAACGAATATCGAAATTTGATTTCTTACCTATTCTTTCAAAAATAAAAGGAAAAGAAATTTTATATAAATTATATGGGAATACAGAATGGCAAACGATTGATTACGTATTATTAAATATAAATAAACATAATGCATTTTTACCACAACCATCAAAGAGAAATGATATGGGAGCTCTTTTTAAACAATATGTTTCCGAAACATTAATGGAAATTGTACAATATGCAAAAGAACAAAATGAACAAGTTTATTTCATTGTAGATGCAAATTTGAGAAGGTATTGGATAAAAGAGTTACAAAATAAAGAAATTAATACAGATATTTTACCTGATATTGTTCCAGAGGTGTTAAAGGTTCCAAATTTAAATATTATTAGAATAAATACAGGTTTTGATGTACCAAGTTACGGTTTAATAGAATGTGATGATGCTGTAGATAGCATTGGCTTATATGCAGATCAAAAAGGGATGTATTATAGCACTGGTGAATATTCCCTTAATTGTAGTGGGATTTTTCAGCGATATATACTTGAAATTCTACCATTAGGTGTAAAACCTGTAGAAAGGGATTATATCGCTAAAATGATACATTACATGTGCTGTAATTCTAGTATGCTTTCGAAAAAGAATGTACACATGACATATTCCATGCATATGGAAAAGGTAATAAAGAGTTATATTACTGACATAGATGCAAGAGAGTTTAAAGAATTTGATGATGAATTGGATGTAGATGTAGTAAAAGTAGAAAAGAAAGATTCAATTATTCTACTTTAAATACTAGTAAACAAATCCTGCTCGTTATATCGATCAGGATTTGTCATTTTTTTATGTAAATAAGGATATCCTTTGTCAAGTATCTTTTCGTTTACATATTTACTTTATGTGCAGACAGGATTAATATGTTTTTTAGAAATACAAAAACTATTTCATATGGAAAAACAATTTTTATTAATTGAAAAAATTTGAAAGGAATGGGGAATTGTGAAGAAATTAGATGTGCTCTTAATGCTACTGAGCGGCCTCTTTCCAATTGCAGGACTTACAAAGCAAATCCCTCTAGAACAATCTATATATATTGGAGGGCTTTTATTTTTTACTAGTTTCGGTAGTTATTTTGCTAAAAAGATGTATTCACGTATATGCAGTTGGATAGCGTATGCGCCATTTATAACATTACTGTTAGTTATTTGGCATCAAGATATTTCAACAAGCTCAATCATAGCAAATGCGAAAATTGCTGCATGTGTCGCGTTAATTCCATGTTTATTCCGTTTTCGTACATATGGACTTACTTTGGGCTTATTCTCATTATGGGCCGCTTTACTATGGGATATAAAAGAAGTACAGTCGTTATTCATACTTGAACGCATAACGAGTTTAATGACAAGCCATTATGTATATATATTACTATTAATTGGAGGACTTGTAATAGGAGGATTACTTGCGATGTTCATTCACCGCAAAGAGAAAGATAATAATAAAGAAAATATAAATCTACTTGGACCAAAAAAGAAACGCAAAAGATTATCATTTAAGATTCGTCTTCCAAGATTACCGAAATTAAGGATGAAACTATTTAAGTTTGGTGGGAAAGAATCTAAAAGTAAAATGCCAGAAAAAATCCATGAATATAAGTACGAAGAACCAGTTGCAACATATGAAATGACAGAGAAAATAGATCCATACAAAGAAAATGCAGTTCAAGGTCAAACAAGGATGGAACGCCGAAGAAATAGGTATAATGCATAATGAAGTTTAATAACCCCGTAATGACTTATCTTAATATTGATAAATCATTACGGTTTTTTTATGTAATGAAATGAAGGTTGCTATTGCGGAGGGGAATAGCATATTTTATAGATAGGAACTAAAATAAGGGGAGGATAAAATGCTTATCATTACATATATATCTGCTTGCATATTATTCTTAGTTAGCTTTTTACATGTATATTGGGCTTTCGGAGGTAATTGGGGGACAAATAGTGTTATTCCAACTAAATCAGGGGAAAAGGCGTTTACACCTCGCGCCGGAATGACATTGTTCATTGCATTATTATTAAGTATGGCAGCAATAATTTTGTTGCAACAAGCAAATATTGTTCATTTTGCAGTTCCTAATGTTATTATTCAAGTCGGTTCCTGGATTTGTATGATTGTCTTTTCTATTAGAGTGATTGGTGAGTTTAACTATTTTGGTATCTTTAAACGACAAAAAGATACGCACTTTGCAAGAATGGATACTGGTTTATATATTCCACTTTGTGCATTTTTATCTTTATCTTTCTTATTAGCAATAATTTTGTGAGTGAATAATAGTAGTTTCTTTTCTCAACATATATGTAAACGTGAGAAATCTAAGAGTAAATAAAAAGGATGTAAGCGCCTTCTTGTCGAAATGTAAATTATTATGAAAGGCGGTGACACTATGAAGTATGTAAAAGTTAGTATGAATGGTGGAAGTGAACATAAATTCTCAATGACTTTAGATCGGTTTAAAGAACTTATTACTACAGAGAATGGGATATTAGAAAATAAATTAGTATGTATTGAAAATGTAATGATTAATCCTACTAATATATCTTCTGTAGTTGAAAAAATTGGTGTACCGGCTAAGTTTATGGAAGCTTAAAATGTTAGATAAAAAACATCCATTAGGGATGTTTTTTAATTTATAAATATGATAATCGTACAGTAAATATTTGAGTAGATTTTATAGCAATGACTATGCATATATTAAGTACCTGAACATGGTTCTTAATACATGCACGAAATAATAAGTACAAGCATATATTATATAGTAGGACAAGATCTTCGTGTCCTACTTAATACTCAGAAAAAACCTCTAATCAAATAAGAGCATCCAATTGCAGGGTGCTCTTATTTTTTATGAAAATCTACTACGAGTCTTATTTTATAGTAGGATGCAATAATAAAGGGCTATTTTGAAATAGTGTTCTTTAGCCTTTAATGTTAAATTTATCTTTAACGTTAATAAATATTAAAAATAATATGATAGCAGAAATTAAGTTAGATAAGTAGAAATTTTGATGAAACAGTAGTTCGAAGATGACATAGAAAGTAACGAATAAGGCAATAGCAGGTAGTATGCAAATAAATATAAATCTCCAATTTTTTAAGTAATGTTTATAATTAGTAAGTACTTTCTCCATAAATATAGCTCCTATATTTTTGTTTTTATATAATTATACATTTAGATACAAAGATTTTCAAAGTAAAATATTTAGCAATTCAAAAATATAAGGAGAGCTTTTGTTGAAAATCCAGATTGCTGTAGCAATCTGAATTTGACTTTAAAGAACTATACTAAAATGATACACTATAATCTACGTTATTTTTGAAATGAATAGAGGGGTTTGTGTGATAGATAAAATTAAAAATGCTGTAGAGGATATGTACGAAGATGAGGCTAAAGATTTACTTCAAAGTATTCTCATACAGTTAAACTTATTAGAAGAAAACTACAGTGAAGATACAATTAAAAATTTGATGGATATTCCGAAACAATTAACGAGTAATCCTACTTATAAAAGGAATGTAAAAGAAAGTACGCACGTACATATTGCTTTTGATGATTCAACGGCTGGTTGCTTAAAATATATGTTAAGTCAAGAAGAATTATTTGAAGAGAGTGTTGTTGCTTTTTCGGAATTCTTTTCAATTGGACCGATATATAGGTTGCATACGAATGAGGGGCAACTAGCAAGACAGAAGTGGTTAATAAATAACTTAACTGCTTATGATAGTTATTTTGAAGAAGAATATTTATCAAGATTTATAGCAACTATAGAAGAACTACATACTATTCCTGTTGAAACGCCTATTACAATTTGGAAGGCTGATAATGCACATGAACATGTAGGCCTAAGTTTTGTAATGGCACAATTAAAGGATAAGAAAAATATTCGAGTTATTAATACGTCTGAAGCAAGTAGAGAAATATTAAAACAAGAGTATGATATTCGTGGAACGGGAGAATTACCACCTGAAAGTTTAGCTCTATTCCAAAAAAGTTTTATAAAGCTACCTTATTTAACTGAAGAGAAGCGCATGAAGTTTGAAAATGAGTGGGATAGATTATCGGAAAGCATAGAATGTTTAAGAGTGTGGAAAGAAAATGAAGTGCATTCTGTACAGGAAGATTATTTTGATAAATTTATAATTGAATGCGCGAAAAGTGTGGGTGCTGATCGAGAGTTCCTCAAAGCTCCTAGAGTAATTGGTGAAGCACTTGGTCTTGTTGAACAATTAGTTGGAGATACTTTCTTAGAATATCGCTTGAAACAATTAATTAAACAAGAAGTATTTGAATTTGAAGGTTCGTTAGATGAAATGCGTTTTTATAGTGTGAAGTTAAGGAAATAATAAACACATTCTATTTTTGAAAGGCTCGTATTTTTAATAATACGAGCTTTTTAAGTTGAATTTGGGCTATACATAAGCTTCCCAGAGAGGACATATCACATATGAATGGTAAAGGTAATGAATGAAAAGAAGGTGATTTGTTAATATGTATAACCAACAAAATTATCCATATGATCAAGCGATGTATTATAATCCACATGACTACGGGTATGAACCTACAAATGAAGTGAGAGATATTGAACAAGAAGATTACAGACCAGATGATGCAGAAGATGCTCCAACGTCACCACCTCCGTCACAAGCGCCGTCGTTACCGTCTACATTTGCTTCTCCAGCACAACCAGGTAATATGAAATCATGGATGTGTAACTGTCTAGGAAGATGGGGCTATTTACGCTTACATCGTCCTGGTCCTTTCGGAAGAGATTTATGGTTCTTCCCGACTGAAGTGAGAAGAAATGGAGTGTCAGGTTACACGTGGCAAGGTGGTCGTCGTCGTAAAGTAAGTTATCGCTATCAACAAATTAGTAATTTTATGTGCTTCGCATAAAGAGAAGTGGGAGAGTGAAACGATTTTACTCTCTCACTTTTTTATTTTTCAATATACGAAGTAAGATTTTGATTAAAAATTTACAATTTTCACGTTTTTATTAGAGTATAATGCATATGTTGGGTTGATTTTCAAAAACAAATGAGAGTGAGGGAATACAATGTCAATGAAAAACAAAGTTGGGTTAAGCATAGAGGATGGCATTAATTTAGCTTCAGCTCAGTTTAAAGAAGATGCGTATGAAATTTATAAAGAATCGCGAAAAAAACAACCTATATTATTTGTAAACCAAGTTGAAATCGGTAAAGAATGGCTCATTACTAGATATGAAGATGCTCTGCCACTTTTAAAAGATAATCGTTTAAAAAAAGATTGGACAAATGTGTTTTCTCAAGATATAAAGAACATGTATCTTTCCGTTGATAATAGTGACCACTTAACAACACATATGCTAAATTCAGATCCACCTAACCACAGTCGTTTACGATCTTTAGTTCAAAAAGCTTTTACACCGAAGATGATTGCACAATTAGACAAAAGAATTGAGAGAATAGCAGATGATTTGATAAGTGATATAGAGCGAAAAGGTACATTAAATCTTGTGGATGATTATTCATTTCCATTACCGATTATTGTAATAAGTGAGATGCTCGGTATTCCAAAAGAAGATCAAGCGAAATTTAGAATTTGGTCTCATGCTGTTATTGCATCACCAGAAACACCTGAAGAAATAAAAGAGACCGAAAAACAACTATCTGAGTTTATTACATATCTTCAATATTTAGTTGATATTAAACGAAAAGAGCCAAAAGAAGACTTAGTGAGTGCTTTAATACTTGCAGAGAGTGAAGGGCATAAACTTAGCGCTCGGGAACTATATTCAATGATAATGCTATTAATTGTAGCAGGACACGAGACGACAGTGAATTTAATTACAAATACGGTATTAGCACTTCTTGAAAATCCAAATCAATTACAGTTATTAAAAGATAATCCAAAACTAATTGATTCGGCTATTGAGGAAGGATTGCGTTATTATTCTCCAGTTGAGGTTACAACTGCAAGATGGGCAGCGGAACCTTTTCAAATTCACGACAGAACAATCGAAAAAGGAGATATGGTTGTCATTGCCTTAGCTTCTGCAAATCGTGATGAAACTGTATTTGAAAACCCAGAAGTATTCGATATTACTCGGGAAAATAATCGTCATATTGCCTTTGGTTATGGTAGCCATTTCTGTTTAGGCGCTCCACTTGCGAGGTTAGAAGCAAAGATTGCTATTACTACTTTGTTTAATCGAATGCCTGAACTACAAATAAAAGGGAATCGTGAAGAAATTAAATGGCAAGGTAACTATTTAATGCGTTCTTTAGAGGAATTGCCTTTAACTTTCTAGAATAGTTAAAAGGAGACATGCATACATCGAAAATGATTTACATAGAGTATGTATGTGTTATTTAAATTCGAAACGGAAGGGTGAAAACATCCCAATGATCAACTAATTCTATTTGTAAGAGATCTTCGTTAAAAAACGAAATATTCTTCTGAATAGGGTTAGTCTGTACATTTATAGAAAAGGGATGTATTTCGCTCTGCGAATATATAGTCTTTTTATATGATTTGTGCTGCCTCCTGTTCAGAACATGAAATAGGAGGCTTTTTTATGTCGACAAATGTAGTAACGAAACAAAACAATGGGGTATCACAAGTATTAAAAAATCGGTTTGTTCAAGGGATTTTAGCATCAGCATTATTTTTACAAATAGGAATATGGGTTCGCAACTTTGCGGTATTACTATATGTAATGGAAATGACAAAAGGTGATGCTTTTGCTATTTCGATGATTTCAGTTGCTGAATTCGCTCCAATTTTTATTTTTTCATTTATTGGCGGTACTTTTGCTGATAGGTGGAAGCCAAAGAAGACAATGATATGGTGTGAAACGTTAAGTTCCATTTCAGTATTCGCTGTATTAATTACGCTTATGTTTGGAACGTGGAAAATTGTGTTTTTTGTGACACTCATCTCTGCAATCCTTTCACAGTTTTCACAACCATCTGGAATGAAGTTGTTTAAACAACATTTATCAACGGAACAAATTCAATTAGCAATGTCTATATATCAAACGATATTTGCAATATTTATGGTATTAGGACCAATACTAGGGACATTTATCTTTCATAGTTTTGGAATTTATATTTCAATCATCATAACAGGTATTTCGTTTTTACTTGCGGCAGTTGTATTGTTATTCCTTCCGAAAGATCTTGAAAACGCCGTAGAAAAGAAGGATATCACTCTGTTGCAGGAGATGAAGGATGGTATTAAGTATGTCAAAAAGAAAAAAGCATTAACTTTGCTAGGGCTTTGTTTTATGGCTGCAGGACTAGGTATAGGATTAATTCAGCCATTAGGTATATTTATTGTGACTGAGCAGTTAGGATTATCAAAAGAGAGTTTACAGTGGCTACTAACAGTAAATGGTGCGGGAATGATTGTTGGCGGAGCATTAGCAATGGTATTTGCGAAAAACGTTGCTCCGCAAAAGATGTTAATTATCGGTATGCTTGGTCAAGCAATTGGTATTGGCATTATAGGATATTCTACAAATTTATGGGTGACACTTACAGCGCAGCTTTTTAGTGGTTTAGCTCTTCCTTGTATCCAAATTGGTATTAATACGCTTATTATTCAAAATAGCGATACCGATTTTATAGGTCGTGTAAATGGTATTTTAAGTCCGCTTTTTACCGGTTCAATGGTAGTAACGATGAGTATAGCTGGCCCATTAAAAGAGATGTTTTCATTAAGTATGATGTATGAAGGGACGGCTTTACTTTTTATAATTGGATTATTGTTTATTTTACCTATATACAATTTAAAGCCAGTAATAGCGGTAGAAAGTGAAATAAGTGGTAAAGGAAGTGCTATACAAAATGAATCCTAATCCAAATGTTAAATACCCTATTGAAGGAAATCAAAACGTTCAATTTATAAAAAATATAATAACAAAACCTAATATACTTGTTGGTGACTATTCTTATTATGATGCGAAAGATGGAGAAACATTTGAAGATCGAGTATTACATCATTATGAATTTCTTGGAGATCGCCTTACTATTGGAAAGTTTTGTTGTATTGCATCTGGAGTTAACTTTATTATGAACGGAGCCAATCATCGGATGGATGGATTTTCGGCATATCCATTTAATATATTTGGAAATGGGTGGGAGAAGTATACACCTAGTTTGTCTGATTTACCTTATAAAGGTGATACAGTTATAGGAAATGACGTTTGGATTGGTATGGATACAACAATTATGCCCGGAATAAAAATAGGGGATGGTGCAATCATTGCAGCTAAATCTGTTGTGACTAGAGACGTCGCACCATATACAATTGTTGGTGGAAACCCTGCAAATAAAATAAAAGAGAGATTTTCAAATGAAATAATTCAAGAATTATTGCAAATTCAATGGTGGCATTTTGATATTGAAAAAATAACTGGAAATATTGATGCTATTGTACGCGGAGATATTGAACCATTAAGAAAGCTAAAAAGGGAATGAAAAATGGATGACAAATAGTATCATACCTCCGAATTTTGTTAATGATAATAGAACAAGGAGGTGTGATACTATGGCACAAGACGTTTTATGTGAAGTAAACAACTGTAAATTTTGGGCGAACGGTAATAAATGTAGTGCAGAGGCAATTTACGTAGTAAGTCATAAAGGTAAACATGCATCTACAACGGAAGAAACAGATTGCAAAACATTTGATCCAGAAGTGTAAATTCTTTAAGGGTAGCCAAATCGTGGTTGCCCTTTTATTAATGATAGTATTGATAATAAATATCATTTTCATTCATTAATTTTAGCTTTTTTTGTTATTTTTTCATATTTTCTTCATAAGTGATGTAATCCAACTCAATTCATGTTCAATTCGTGATTTACTAAATTCAATGACTTCAGTAATAAAGGCTGAGGTAACCTCTAGAGACTGAATAGCGGTAAGTTGACTATGTAGTACGTTTTGACGTACAGTCAAAATCTCTTTTCTAGCTTCATATTCAAGTTTTTCAAATAGCGCGATACGAACAAGAAATTCTGCATTATTTGTCGCAAGTTTTTCGGGAAACTCTCGTAACATTTCAGAAAAAATTTCTTCTCCTGTTTCTGTTATATCGTACATATTTCGGTTTGGTTTTCCAACTTGTTTATGTATTTTTTTCGTTATAGCACCCATATTTTCAAAGCGCCGAAGGGCAGGGTAAAGCATGTTGTGATTTAATTCAAAATTCTCACCTAAACGATTTTGAACATTTTTTTTGATTTCATATCCATGTTTTGGTCCGGTCGTTAATTCTGCTAGTAGTAAAATATCAACGTACATAAAAATCCCCCTTATATATTTCTCAAGTTCTTTAATGAAAAATCCCCTTTAGTATATGTTAAAATAACATATGATAGTTTATACAACTTTGAACTGCCGACCTATCACTTTTATTGTAAAAGAAAAGGGAGGAAAGAACTATGGCTTCACCTGAAAATGTTATTTTAGTTCATGAAATTTCAAAGCTGAAAACAAAAGAAGAATTATGGAATCCATATGAATGGTATCGTTTGATGAGGGATAATCACCCAGTTCATTATGATGAAGAGCAGGATGTATGGAATGTTTTTTTATATGATGATGTAAATCGTGTTTTATCAGATTATCGCTTATTTTCAAGTAGAAGGGAGCGCAGACAATTCTCAATCCCTCCTTTAGAAACTAGAATAAATATAAACTCTACAGATCCACCAGAACATCGCAATGTACGTTCCATTGTTTCTAAGGCATTTACTCCAAGAAGTTTAGAACAGTGGAAACCTCGAATACAGGCTATCGCAGATGAACTTGTACAACATATCGAAAAATGTAGTGAAGTTAATATCGTTGAACAGTTTGCTGCACCTTTACCTGTTACCGTTATTTCTGATTTATTAGGAGTCCCAACAACAGATCGTAAAAAAATTAAAGAATGGTCTGATATTTTATTTATGCCGTATAGTAAAGAAAAGTTTAATGATCTGGATGCTGAGAAAGGGATAGCATTAAATGAATTCAAAGCATACCTTCTACCGATTGTTCAGGAAAAGAGATATCATTTAACCGATGATATCATTTCTGATTTAATTCGAGCTGAATATGAAGGCGAAAGATTAACCGATGAAGAAATTGTAACCTTTTCATTAGGTTTACTAGCAGCTGGGAATGAAACCACTACAAATTTAATTATTAATAGCTTTTATTGCTTTTTAGTAGATTCACCTGGAATTTATGAAGAGTTAAGAAAAGAACCTAACTTAATTTCAAAAGCGATTGAGGAAGTATTACGCTATCGCTTTCCTGTTACATTAGCCCGGAGGATTACAGAGGATACAAATATATTTGGTTCTTTAATGAAAAAGGATCAGATGATTGTTGCGTGGGTTAGTGCAGCGAATTTAGACGAGAAAAAATTTTCACAAGCCTCTCAATTTAATGTACATCGAACAGGAAATGAAAAGCATTTAACCTTTGGGAAAGGTCCTCACTTTTGCTTAGGAGCACCACTTGCACGTTTAGAGGCTGAGATTGCATTAACTACCTTTATAAATGCTTTTGAAAAAATAGAGCTATCTCCATCTTTCTGTTTAGAAAAATGTATATTGGAAAATGAACAAACATTAAAATACTTACCTATTCGATTGAAAGCTAAATAAAAATCTTAACAAGGTGCATACATTTGCATCTTGTTTTTTGTTTCTCAATTGTGAGTTTTCGGTAATCACCTTAATATGGAATTGTATAAAACGTAGAGGAGGATTCTTATGTTGACTTGTAATGGAAGTAAATCATTTCAAAAGTTTATTAAAGGTGTTACAGATCTTATGGAAAACGGTTTATTTGAAGAAGAAATAGTGTGTGGCATTGAAAAGTTACTAGAAGAACTTTTAGAAAAGAAAACATGGCTTCCGTTAGATAAACAGAAGGCCAATTTGACTCAATATGCACGACATTTATTGTATGAAGATCCGCTCAAACGTTTTGAAGTACTAGCTCTCGTATGGAAAGATGGACAATCTACACCTTTACATGATCATGACGGCACATGGGGAGTAGAAGGCGTTTTTTCAGGAAGGATTATGGTGCAGAACTTTATACAAACGAAACAACTTGGAAATTCACTTGTTTATTTAACACATACAGGAAATCTTTATTTGGGAGAAGGAGAAACAGATAAAGTAATTCCACCAGCGGATTGTCATATTCTTGAAATTAGCAAAAATGAAAGCGTTATTACGATTCATGTCTATGGAAAACGGTTAGAAAAGTTTAAAGTATATATACCAACTGAAGAAAAAAATGTGTACATGTGTGAGACAAAATACATTAGTTATAATTCATAGTTTAAAATCCAAAGCTTTTTTAAAAAGAAAAGCTTTGGATTTTATTTTTAATTATTTCTTGACCTGAAACGCTTTTCATAAATTATAAATAAGAAGTACCTCACGAGGATTGTATGAAAACGATACCTAATAATTAATTAGAACTCGTGTATTTATAGAAAGTGGTGAAGAAATAATGAAATTAATCGCAATTGATTTAGATGGAACTCTTCTTTCGGGGAATAAAATGATAAGTAAAGAAAATGCAGAAGCAATTCGAACATGTCAAGAAGCTGGCCATGTTGTAGCAATTTGTACAGGACGTTCAATTGTTGACATTGAGCGATTATTGTTAGAAGTTGATTTAGAGTGTCCAATCATTGCGGAAAATGGTGCTCTTATATATAAAGATAAAAAAATGATGAAGAGATATCCAATTCAAAATATGCAGGCACTTGAAATTGTAGAATATCTTGAAGAGAATGGTTTATATTATCAGCTCTATACTGATAAAGGTGTGTATGTGCCGGATTATGGAGTAGAGAGTGTACGTAATGAAATTGAGCATGTGAAGAATTCAAAAGAAAATTTCGACTTGAAAGAGTTAGAAACAATCGCAGCATTATATCTTGAGCATACAGCGTTTCATAGTGCGGAAAGTTGTAAACCAATTGTAGAAACAGATATACATGTGCATAAACTATTACCATTTTCTTATGAAATTGAGAAATTAAAAAAACTCAAAGAAACATTTCTTCATAATACAGATTTAGCAATTACATCTTCATATTGGCACAATTTAGAGATTAATCATCGAGATGCTCAAAAAGGGAATGGATTATATACTTTAGCAGAACATCTTAATATTCCAGTTGAAAACACTGTAGCGATAGGTGATGGGCTAAACGATGTTTCTATGATGGAAAAAGCGAACATATCAATTGCAATGGGGAATGCAGTAGAAGAAATAAAAGCAATGTGTAAATACGAAACGTTATCAAATGAAGAACATGGTGTGGCACATGCTTTATATAAATATGTAATGTAATTAAAAAAGAAAAAAGAATCCAAATGGATTCTTTTTTCTTTTTTATTAGGGGTAAGGTATTCTATGAGATTCATAGAAGCCTTATTACATTTTATTATATAGAATATATTGGAATAAATGTTTATATTTTTCATAAAAATTGTGAATATTTTATGAACTTTATACTTATTGCATGTTTATACCGCTATTAGTGACGCGTATGACTCTCAAGTGAAAATTCAGTGAATGTAAGAAGGAATTCAAGTTACCTAGACAATAAGTGAGGAATCAACGAAATATATACTAATTAAAGGTATATTCAGTATATATATTCTTTTCTTATTTTAATTGAAAAATAAAATTTGTTCGAATAATTATTCTACAGCTATATACCTACAATAGCTTTCTTCGTATAATGGAGAAGTATGAATTTTAGATTTGTATTAATTTTACATATTGAGGTGAAAAAGGAATGAATTCGCGGCTAATGGAACTTATTGATGTGAGTACAATAGAAACCATGGCAGAACAATTTTATAAATTAACTAACATATCACATCAACTTCTTGATGCTGAAAAACAGTGTGTTTTTTCATTCGGAATGAATGAGATAAAAAAGAGTAAACTTCCAAAGATTGAAATCCCCATTTTCTTATACAATCAACATTTAGGATCTTTTGTTGTATGGTCCAAAAAAAGCGAAATTTTCAGTTGTCAAAAATACTTTGAAATGCTCTCAAGTTTAATTTTAGATGGCGCAATAAAAGTATTTCAAAGCAAAAATACAACATTGCTTTCTCGGAAAGAGGAGGAACTACATACGATTTTACAAAACATGCCTGTTATGGTCGATGCGCTTGATTATAATGGAGATTTTGTTTTGTGGAATCGAGAATGTGAAATTGTAACAGGTTATACCGCTGAAGAAATAATTGGAAATCCCAATGCACTGCAATTACTGTATCCTGATTATAATTATCGCCATCAAATACAAAAGAAATTTTTAACTTGTGGAAAAAATTTCAGAGATTGGGAAATGCACTTAACATGTAAAAATGGTGAAGTCAAAACAATAATGTGGTCGAATATATCAGAACAGTTTCCTGTAACAGGATATAGTTATTGGGCTGTTGGTGTAGATATTACACATTTAAAAGCGATAGAAGAGCAGTTAAAACAACAAACATCTGAACTGGAATTAATTTTTAAAGCTTTACCAGATTTATGTTTCTTAACAGAAGATGATGGCACAATTATAGATTACAAGGCAGGATCTCCTACAAAGTTTTACGTACCTGCAGAAGCTTTTATGGGAAAAAAGTTTTACGAAGTATTACCATCTTCAGTAGCACAGCAGTTTCAGGAAGCCATTAATCAAGTGAAGGAAAAAGGAACGAATGTAATTGTAGAATATCCACTCACACTTAATGGAAGTATTAATTTCTTTGAGGCTAGGTGCTTACCATTATTACATGATAAAATTATGATTATTGTACGCGACATTACAGAGAGAAAAAAGACAGAAGAATTGCTAAATAAATCAGATACGCTTGCAGCAATTGGTCAATTAGCAGCTGGCGTGGCTCATGAAGTAAGAAATCCTTTAACTGTAATTAAAGGATTTATACAGTTATTTCAAATTAATAAAGAAGATCAAGAAAAATATTTTGATCTTATGCTCTCTGAAATTGAAAGGATAGAAGCGATCCTGCAAGAATTTCTGGCAATTGCTAAAACAGATGAGATAAATACAGAAAAGAAAAATATTTATCAAATTTTTAAAAATGTCGTATCGTTAATGAATACAAAAGCAATTATGACAAATATTCAAGTTGAACTATTTACGGATGACAAAGATATAATTATTGAATGCTCAGAAAATCAATTGAAACAAGTATTTATTAATATTTTGCAAAATTCAATCGAAGCTATGCCAAATGGTGGGAAAATTTCAATTCACATAAAAGAAATAAATGATGATGGTGTCATCATTCATGTAATAGATGAAGGAATAGGAATACCTGAAGAAAGAATTAAGAGATTAGGTGAACCTTTTTATAGTACGAAAGAAAAAGGGACTGGTATTGGATTAATGTTAAGTTATAAAATTATTGAAAGTCATCAAGGGACAATTAGTATCATGAGCGAGGTTGGTATCGGGACAACAGTAACTATTTACTTACCGAAAGTACTAAGTAAACAATCTCTTTCTAATTGTGACGATAAATGTATAGCAATACGCACTAGTAGTAATTCTTAAATCAATTAATACCCAATAACAAAGCGATTAGTGAAAACTAAGCTTTTTGTTATTGGGTATTTTTTATATTTAATTTAGTAAACTTTACCTTTTCTTTACCTTTGTTTTAATTTCTATTAAGTTTTAAACATTATATTAATATTTGTACAAAGCAATGTATAGAAATTGTACATTACTTTTAATATAGAAATGTGATTATTATTTGAAATATTGTAAGGAGGAGATTATGACAAAGTGAAAAAGCAAGAGAAGAAAAGTGGTAGAGTAGTACCTCTCCGGTTAAATATTTTATTCCTTTGTGTATTTTTATTATTTTCTGGCATTATTATTCAATTAGGGAAAGTGCAAATTTTTGATGGAGAAACATATAAAAATGAATTAGAGAAGAGAGAAAATGCAACCGTGGGCCTTTCTGTACCACGTGGGAAAATATTTGATCGTGAAGGAAATCCAGTAGTTGATAATAAGTCTTTACGTACGATTACATATACAAAGGTGAAAGGTGTAAAACAAGAAGAAATATTAAAATCAGCAAGACAACTTGCAGATATTATTGAAATGCCACAAGAAGATATAGATAAGTTAACTGAGACTGATAAGAAAGACTTTTGGATGCAATTAAATCCAGAACTTGCTCAAGACTTAGTATCAAAAAAAGAAATAGATAAGTTCCGAGATAAGGATATTACCGGAAAAGAGCTAGACAAAAAAATAGAAGATTTAAAAAGGAAACGCGTTACAGATAAAAATCTTCAAGAACTAACGGCTAAAGATATAGAAGTGTTAGCTATTAAAAGTAAAATGACCTCAGGTTTTCAAATGGCACCTCAAATTATTAAAAAGGACGTTAGTGAACAGGAATATGCGGTGATTAGTGAAAATTTAGCGAACCTTCCAGGAGTAGACGCATCAGTTGATTGGGAGAGAATCTATGTAAATGATGGATTATTCCGTTCTGTCCTTGGTAACGTTTCAAATGCTGATGAAGGATTGCCACGTGAACGATTAGATTATTATTTAGTGCGTGATTATAGCCGAAATGATAGGGTCGGCAAAAGTTATATCGAACAGCAATACGAAGATGTACTTCATGGTACAAAAAAAGAAGTAAGAAGCATTGCTGATAAACAAGGAAATACTATTAGAACGGAAACGGTTTCGGAAGGAAAAAGCGGTAAAAATTTAACTTTAACAATAGATATGGAATTGCAAAAAAAAGTAGAGGAGAGCATAGAAAAAATATTAAAACAATATAAAGGATCAGAATCAATGTTAGACCGTGCTTTCGTAGTGATGATGAATCCTAAAAATGGCCAAGTATTATCAATGGCTGGGAAAAGGCTTGTAGAAAAAGACGGGAAAATGGAAGTAGAAGATTATGCTTTAGGCACGCTGACAAGTTCATATGAGCTTGGATCAACGGTTAAAGGTGCGACAGTGTTAACAGGGTTTGAAACAAATGCAATAACTCCTGGAACACATTTTTATGATGCACCTATGAAGTTTAAAGGAACTAAGGAAAAGAAGTCTTGGAAAAATTTTGGTGATATAGACGATCTAAGAGCGTTACAAGTTTCTTCAAACGTTTATATGTTTAATATAGCATTAAAAATTGCTGGTGTGGATTATGTGAAAAATAGTTCACTAGATATTAAACAAGAATATTTTGATAAAATGAGATATTATTTCAGGCAATTTGGACTAGGTGTACAAACTGGTATTGATTTACCAAATGAAACTGCAGGGCAAATTGGAAAAAAAGATAATCAGCCTGGTTTCTTATTAGATTATTCTATTGGGCAATATGATACGTATACACCACTTCAGCTTGCACAATATATTTCGACTATCGCAAATGGAGGATATCGAATGAAACCACAAATTGTTCAAGAGATTAGAGAACAAACCGTTCAAAAAAATGAGGTTGGTAAAGTAGTACAATCAATAGAACCCGTTGTTTTAAATAGAATCGATATGAAACAAGAATATATTAATCAAGTAAAAGAAGGATTTAGAAAAGTATTTCAAGAAGGAGATGGAACAGGAGTAAGAGCGTTCCAAAAAGCACCATATAAACCAGCTGGTAAAACAGGGACCGCACAAACTGTATATGGTGGAGAAAATGCAATTGGGCGAAATGCGAAAGGCGATCGTAGAGAATGTTATAACTTAACATTAGCTGGATATGCGCCATATGATGATCCAGAAGTAGCATTTTCTGTTGTAGTACCGTGGGTTGAAAATGATAAATCGGGCATTAACTCCGATATTGGAAAAGAAGTTTTAGATGCTTATTTTGATTTGAAAAATAAGCGGTTAACTGGTGAAGCGCCAAAAACGGATGCCTCTAAAGAGAATTAAAATGTACGAAACGTCTCTAGCATTCCTGTAAACTAGAGGCGTTTTTATCTGGGGATAGATTAGAAATGAGGTATATATGAAGCTGTTTATTCTAAAATATTGGAGGAACATATGTAGCTACATATTAATTATAATAGGGGTTATTTTTATTAATAAGTTCTTTTTATTTTGTATGGTAGAAGGAATTTCGATGCAACCTACTTTGAATGAAAAAGATTATATACTTGTTAATAAGGTAAACGTCTGTTTATCGTCTTTTCATCATGGAGATGTTGTCATTATAAAAAAAGAAGACGAGCCTACTTACTATGTGAAACGAATTATTGGATTATCGGGGGATAACATACAACTAAAAAAGGATGAGGTATTTATTAACGGTAAAAAGCGTGATGAGTCGTATATACATTTAGATATGTCACAAGTATCCAATCGTTTTTCCAATTTTAGAGAAATAAAAGTTCCTATGCATAAATTATTTGTGTTAGGTGATAATCGTAATCATAGTAAAGATAGTAGGAATACACTTGGACTTATTGATGAATCAAATATAATAGGTAAAGTAGAAATGGTATTTTATCCATTTGACCATATAAAATGGATAAAATAATTCTATTAACGATTCACATTTTATAAAATAAATCATATATTGATAGCATAGGACAAGCAGAAACGCTTGTTTTAACCTCACAGAACACTCCTTATCACGGTTAGGCATCTACATAGGTAGATGCTTTTTTTATGTTGATGACTGAAAATTATTTATCAATATAATGTAGCAAGCATATTAGGACTATTAGGGGAAGATTACTTGTACAAATAACAGTATGCTTAATTAAAACAATGAAATGTAAGGAGTGAGGAATAAGTGCTAAATATTTTAGTGGTTAATTTTCCAGCAGAGGGACATGTAAACCCTACATTAAATTTAGTAAAAGCTTTTACTGAACGAGGGGATAACGTACATTATATTACAACGGCAAACTTTAAGGATAGAATTGAAGATTTAGGAGCTACTGTACATATTCATCCGGATTTATTAAAAGAGATTTCTATTGATGCTGAAACCTCATCTGGGTTAAATGCTTTCTTTCATGTGCATGTTCAAACTTCTTTATATATATTAGAAATTACGAAACAATTATGTGAAAGTATAAATTTTGATTTCGTAATTTATGATATATTTGGCGTAGGAGAGTTAGTAAAGGAGTATTTACAAGTTCCAGGTGTAGTGTCCTCACCTATATTTTTAATTCCGCCAGAATTTTTGAAGACATTACCTTTTCATCCAAATGCAGATATGCCATTCCAACCAGAGGAAATCTCTGAAAAATTACTAAATCAGATGGAACATAAATTTGGAGTAAAACCAAAGAATAATCTTCAATTTATGAATAATAAGGGTGATGTTTGTCTCGTATACACAAGTCGCTATTTCCAACCTAATAACGAATCGTTCGGAGAAAATAACATTTTTATTGGACCGAGTATTTCAAAGCGTAAAACAAATATAAAGTTTCCACTGGAATCACTTAAAGAAAAGAAAGTTATTTATATTTCAATGGGAACACTGCTTGAAGGACTCGAACCATTCTTTAATACTTGTATTGATACTTTTTCAGATTTTGATGGGATAGTTGTAATGGCAATTGGTGATAGAAATGATATTTCTAAAATTAAGAAAGCACCAGATAATTTTATAATTGCTCCATACGTACCTCAATCAGAAATATTAAATGAAGCAGATGTTTTTATTACACATGGCGGTATGAATAGCGTACACGATGCCATTCATTATAATGTCCCATTTGTAATAATACCGCATGATAAAGACCAGCCAATGATAGCGCAAAGATTAATTGAGCTTGAAGCGGCACATAGACTATTGAAAGAACATGTTAATGTGCACACTTTAAAAGAGGCCGTAACAGATGTTCTTTCAAATGAAAAGTATAAACATGGTATAAGAAAACTTAATGATAGCTTTTTAGAATGTGGTGGTTCAAAAGAAGCAATTGCAGTTATTGAATCTCTTTTAAATAAAGTAAAACTTTAATCGGTAGGGATTTTTTTACTACCCATAAATAGCGGGATAAATAGTCGTAACTGTATACAAGCATAGAGGTTCTCACCTTTATGCTTGTATATTCTTATCCAGCAAATTGCACAGCAGTATTTGCATGTAAAAAAGCAGTATCAAAAACGGGAACAGTAAGATCATTTTGGGAGATGAGTAAAGGTATTTCAGTGCAGCCTAATAATATACCTTCAGCGCCGTTTTGAATTAATGATTTTGTAATTTGTAATAACTTTTCTTTAGATGTTTCTGAAATGATCCCTCTACTTAATTCATCTAATATGACATGGTGGATAAAAGTTCTTTCCTCGTCATTTGGGATAATTGTCTCAATGTTATATTTCGCTAATCGTGATTTATAGAAATCTTGCTCCATCGTTTGTTTTGTTCCTAATAGTCCGATACGTTTTATATTCTGTTCTACCATTTCTTTAGCACTTACATCACCAATGTGAAGAAGCGGGATAGATATTGCTTGTTCTACTTCCTCGGCAAATAGATGTACGGTATTTGAACACATTAGTAAACATTCAGCCCCAGATTTTTCAACTTTCTTTGCAACTGTAACTAGTTCATTTTTCACTTCTTCATATTGATGGTTTTGTAATAAAGTAGTTACTTCACCAAAGTCCATACTATATAAAACTAACTTTGCATTTTGATCGTATTGAGAGAGTGTAAGTGTATTAATATGTTTATAGTATAATGATGTAGATTCCCAACTTAATCCTCCAATCAAACCAATAACTTTCATAATGCATTCCTCCCGAAACGATTTTGAATTTATTATTTCATAATTCCGATAAGAATACAATGATTTAAATGATCTATTTAACAAAAAATAAAAATAGTAAGAAAAGTGTTGAAATTAACATTCTTTAGTGCCATAATACGAATTACAAATTAATACTTATCCAGAGAGGTGGAGGGAACGGCCCTAAGAAACCTCAGCAACCCCTATGCAATTTTATAGGAAGGTGCTAATTCCGCAGAGGACACGATGTGTTTTTTGAAAGATAAGAGGATTCTTGAACGTGAAAGAAAATGACCTCTTATGTAAGAGGTCATTTTTTTGTTGTATAGAAAGGGAGTGTCGATGCATAATTCATTTTTAAATTAAATATAGAGTAATAAAAGTTGACTAATATGAGAGGGGAATTGTCATGAACAAATTATCAACAAAGTTAGTAGTAGCAATCGGTATTGGAGCAGCATTATACGGGATATTAGGACTTTGGGGATTTTCTATTGCACCGAATACATTTATTAAACCAGCATTAGCTATATTAACTGTTTTTGGAGCATTATTTGGTCCAGTGGCAGGACTGTTAATCGGACTTATCGGTCATACCGTAACAGATACGATTGCTGGATGGGGGATTTGGTGGGGATGGGTTATTAGTTCAGGTATTATTGGTTTTTCAATGGGGCTTATTCAAAAAAGAGTTGGTTTTAGTGTGAAAAACGGGTCATTTAAGAAGGGGGATATTTCTTATTTAGCAATTACTGGGCTAGTTGGTATTGTCATTGCTATTATATTTGCTGGGGCATTCGATATTATTGTGATGGGGGAACCATTTGACAAAATTGTTATACAAGTATTAGGAGCAACAATTTCCGATGTCATCGTTTTCTTAGTACTTGGATTGCCACTTACAATTGGTCTGGCGAAATCCAATAAGAAACATACACATTTAAAAATTGAAAAGTAGGGATGTCAACATGCAACCAATTATTTCGTTTGAACAATTCACCTTTCAATATGGGCATGCTGCGCAGCCTACTTTAAGTGATATTACCTTTCATATATACCCTGGGGAAAAAGTGCTAATTGCTGGACGAAGTGGTTCAGGAAAGTCGACATTAGCTCATTGTATAAATGGGCTAATCCCATTTTCTTACGAAGGGAATAGCACAGGTAACGTTTTAATTGCCGGTAAAGACCCGAGGGAAGGAAGTATTTTTGAACAAAGTAAACAGGTAGGAACAATTTTGCAAGATCAAGATGCTCAATTTATTGGTCTGACAGTAGAAGAAGATGTAGCTTTTTATTTAGAAAATGAATGTGTAAAGCAAGATGACATGAAAAAGATTGTTTCGGACTCATTAAGAAAGGTGAAGATGCATACGTTTCATAAACAAAGTCCACATGAATTATCAGGAGGTCAAAAGCAAACAGTTTCTCTTGCTGGTTTATTAACAACAAATGCGGATATATTATTGTTCGATGAACCGTTAGCTAATTTAGATCCACTAAGCGCCTTACATACGATAGAACTTATGAAAGATATACATGAACAATATAATAAAACGATTGTTATTATCGAACATAGAATAGAAGAAATTTTAAAACTGGATTTAGACAAAATTATATTAATTGATGAAGGTAAAGTCATTGCGATAGGAACACCAAAAGAAATCTTAGCGTCAAATATATTACCACGTATCGGCTTAAGAGAGCCTATTTACATCGAAGCATTAAAGAGATTACATTTTGATAGTAATAATGACGTAATATATCCAATGGAAAACCTTCAAAAAGAAAAGGTAAGCAACGTTATAAAAGAGTGGATGGAGAAACAAGTCATATTAAAAGGGAATACTAAAAACAAGGAATTACTTAAAGTGGAGAATTTATCATTTTCATACTCTAATAAACAAAAAGTATTAGAAAATGTAAACCTTTCAATATATGAAGGAGAAATTGTGGCACTGTTAGGACATAATGGAGCAGGGAAATCAACATTAGCTCATAGTCTTATAGGCATAAACAAAATGAAAAATGGGAAAATCTTGTTAAAAGGTGAAGATATTAGTTCTTGGTCTATTCGTAAACGTGGGGAAATCATATCTTACGTGATGCAAAATCCAAATCATATGATTACACAGCCTACTGTTTTTGAAGAAGTTTCATTTACATTAACATTACATAATTTTTCTAAGGAAGAAATTAAGAATAGAGTAGAAGGAACTTTAAAAATTTGTGGTTTATATCCATTTCGTAATTGGCCAATTCAAGCACTAAGCTATGGGCAAAAGAAGAGATTAACAATCGCATCTGTATTAACAACAAATCCTAAACTTATCATATTAGATGAACCGACAGCGGGACAAGATTATTATCACTATAAACAATTTATGTCTTTTATTAAAAACCTAGCTAAAAAGGGAATTTCATTTGTTTTTATCACTCACGATATGAATCTCGCGCTAGAATATACAGACCGTGCAGTAGTTCTACATGAAGGGAAAATTATTGCGGATAATACAGTGTTTGATGTATTAGGCGATCAAGAAACGTTACAAAGAGCCAACTTAAGAGAGAGTTCTTTAACCAAGCTTGTTAAATTTAGTGGGATTGCATGTCCAGAAAAATTTATGGAGCTTTATTTAGACAGTAATAGGAGGGAGGAAGGTGCATAGTACATATTTTCATCGTATGGATGGGATAGTGAAATTGTTTTTATTTATTTTTTGTATGACGCTTACTTTTTTGTTTTTTGATTTTCGGGTGTTGCTAATATTATTTATTATTGGGTGTATCGGGCTCAGCATTGCTAAAATTCCATTTCGTAAAATTTTAATTGTTTTTAGTGTCATATTTACATTTAGTTTATTAAACTCTGTCATGATTTTATTGATTACACCAACTCATGGATCTGAATTAACTGAATCATATACCGCGTTTTTACATGTTGGATATGCAACGATTACATATGAAACATTATTTTATGCAGCTACACTTTCATTAAAGTATTTTACGTTATTACCATTTACACTTCTTTTTATTTACACGACAGATCCAAGCGAATTTGTAAGTAACTTAAGTAAACTTGGTATTCATTATAAGATTACTTATGCAATAAATATTGCACTACGTTATATTCCTGACATCCAGTCTGAGTATAAAATTATTAAACACGCGCAAGAAGCGAGAGGGGTGGCTTTTGAAAAAGGAGAAGCAAGTTTATGGGTTCGTATGAAGAACCGTGTTTTAATTTTCTGGCCACTGATCATTCATTCTCTAGAAAGAATAGATACGGTTTCAAATGCAATGGATTTAAGAGGATTTGGAAAGAAGGATAAACGTACATGGTTTTATACAAGTAAGGCGAAACGTGAAGATTTCATCGCTTTATTTGCCGGTATTTTCATATTTATTGTTGCGGTATATTTAAAATTAAACGTATTTCAAAACTTTTGGTATCCATTTTAAAGCACTCTTTAAACGAGTGCTTTTACTTATTTTTATGTAGACATGCTCAAAAAAGGGATATATACATAATGTATAATACGAACCAGTTAAAATGATCAACTACCTATTAGTTTTCAAACCAAAAGGAGGAGAAAATATGAGTTACGGTGGTTCTTGTGGTTTTGGTGGAGGTTTCGCTTTATTAGTTGTGTTATTCATTCTATTAATAATTGTAGGATGCAGCTGCTGGGGCGGAGGATACTAATTTTTAATTAGTCTTCACAAATGTAAACTAAAAAAACATTGAAGATACTTATGTATCGAAACAAATAAAAAAGGAGCGACTATGCTCCTTTTTTATTTGTTTTAATGCGTATTCTTACTATATTTCGGGAACGTAATCGTTAAAGTCGTTCCTTTACTAACGATACTTCGGATTTTTAAACTTCCATGCATCGTCTCAATAATCTTAACAGCAACCATTGTACCTAAACCGGTTCCTTTTGTTTTTGTACTAAAATACGGTTCACCGAATCGATGTATTTGCTCCTGTGACATTCCAACTCCGCTATCTTCAATTCGTATTTCAACTTTACTATTATTGATAGATGAGGAAATATTTAAGGTACCACCATTAGGCATCGCTTCAATACTGTTCTTTATTAAGTTTAAAAAACATTGTTGAAAGTGCTGTTTATTACCAACAATGGTTGCCTCAGAAAAATCCTGTGTAATATGTATCGTATTCATATTACACAATGGCAATATCATATTAATAACCCGATTTAACTCTTGTTTTATTGAAATTTGATCTAATTTTTCTGGAGCAGGTTTGGCAAACGTTAAATAATCATCGATAATTTCTTGGGCACGATTTAACTCTTCAAGTATATGTTTAATATATTCGTCTCTTGACTCAGGAGTTAAATTCGGTGTTTTTAAAAGCTGTGTAAATCCTTTTACAACCGTTAAGGGATTCCTTACTTCGTGCGATATACTTGCAGCGAGTTGGCTAACAATCTCCATTTTTTCCATTTTAATTAATTTTGAGCGCATTAATACAGCATCTTTAATAACTTCATTTATATAAACAATAAATAACATTAAAGTAGTCGGTAATACCATGAAATAAATAATATACAAATTATTCACTTCAAAATCTGATAAGGTTAATACAATTAAAGTTGTAAATATTGCTAGGAAAAAGGTTAAAAACATGGAAAAAGTTACTTTAAGTTTTCTATTATATGTATTAAATTTTGAAGATGCGAGTGCTGTAACGATGAACATTATTCCGTAAACAACAACTGTCAGCATGTTAAAGCCATAAAATAAAAATCTCGTAATTAATAAAATTGTAAACAATATGATACCGACAGGGAATCCACCATAAAGCGTACCTATTATGACCGGAATTTGTCTTAAATCATGAATACAACTTTCATCCATATAGATAGGGTATCGCATACATAAAATAAGCGGGATACTAGAACAAAGGGTGATCAGTAGTATTTTATATTTCTTTAAATAGTGCCGGCTATCATATATGAAATAAAAAACAAATATACTACATAAAATGTATAGAAGATTATTTAATACGTTTTGATTAATATAAACAAAGTCCATAATATTTGCCTCGTTATTCTGAATTTCCTTTTCATATGTATTATACATGATAACATGTGTTAAGCTGCACGAAACTTGTTAATAAAATTCACTTGTTTTCGCGGTATTTCTAGAAATAATATTTTATTTAACTGCTAGATTTAAAGCTGCTTTTATTATCCAATGCAATAGGAGTATGGAATTATTTAAAATACCATTATCTAGTGCTGATTTATACTATTCTTGAATGTGCATAACATTTAATTTCTGAAGTGCAATCATTCCTATGTTAGTTATAACATGGTGGGGCATGTTGCTACTATAAGAAACGTAGATATTCTTTTCTATACGTTTCATTTTAATTTCTAACCACTGAACCAGATAGTCTTTTAAAGCAAGCTTAGACGGCTCCACAAAAGTCCCTTTATTTAACTCCGTAATTTTTTTCGTCTTCTTTTTTGTCTTATAACCAGTAAACCACTTTTATCTTCTTTTTACTGTCTCTGGATCAGGACCGATATCAATAATGATGCAATATTTATTTCCTCTTTTTCGTATATGTCCTTTCACTTAAAACACTCCTTCATTTGTTTTGAATCATGTTGTATAAAGTCTAGTTGTAATTTTGCTGCTATGAAAATTACATAGTTGGACATATCAGCGATGGATATATTTTACCATATATAAACTGAATTGATTATTTAATATATTAGTTGTTTTTTTACAAAAGTTAATTTTATAAAATGATTTTGTATATTTGAAGCAATATTTTTATTTAAAACACCTTATTTGGAATAGTACATCTTGTATATATCATATTTTGTACAATTAATATTTTCTTATTTTAGAAATGATTTTAATTTGGAGTGAGATATATGGAGAGGAAAAAGAAATGGGAAGGATTAAACTTTAAAAATCCATCTGCTGATTCACTGGATTCGAGTTTAATAGGACCGACATTGCCACCGATTTCTTCATTTACTCTACCAACGGGAATAAGTGGAGCAACAGGTCCGACAGGTCCAACGGGAGCAAC
>NZ_KV827847.1:0-280 GCF_001836235.1 Bacillus sp. HMSC036E02
AATAAATTCGAATGTTGATCCTCTTCTGAGGTCCAAGTATGAATGAAGTCTGTAATAACAGAAAGGGATCCTTTAAAAGTCGCAGATAAATACGTTGTAAACCATGGCAAATTCACTTCTGTTAATAAAGCTGTTTCAATGGCCGTAATTACACCAGAAGGGAGAGTAACTTGACTTTCATCCCAAGGAACTCTTTTAAAGTCCATTCCCTTATCCCATGGTAAAAACTCATGATAACCCCAGTCTATCTTCTGCGCTCTTATTTTATGTTGTTCATACA
>NZ_KV827848.1:0-218 GCF_001836235.1 Bacillus sp. HMSC036E02
CATACGATTGTTCCCATTTTTCATTTCCCCCTAAGTTTATGGTCCTAAAAACTTTTAGCTGTCCATTTCCTATCAATTATTGGGCTTTTGTATGCTCTGTGTGATCACATCCGCAAGATCCACATTTCCCGTAAAGTACCGTTACTTTCTCATCTTCGAAGTGTGCAATTGTACCTTCACAATCTTGACATACGATTGTTCCCATTTTTCATTTCCCC
>NZ_KV827849.1:0-4150 GCF_001836235.1 Bacillus sp. HMSC036E02
CTTTTCACTTTGATTTTCAATATATGTTTTTACTAAGTCTATTGGCGAACCACCAGTAGTTAGCAAGCAAAAACTTCTTGACCAAAACATCTCTTTCCAAAGTTTCTTTTTCACTTGTGGAAAGTCTCTTTTAATAAGTCGAGAACTTGCACTTTTATAAGCATTAATGAATTTTGTCATTTCTGTATTAGGATGTGCCTTGAACAAAATATGAACGTGGTCTACATCATGATCCCATTCAACTAACGTGATGTTATAGTTTTCAGATAGTCGAACAAACATATCTTTTGCATAGTCTGACATATCATCATCAAATACATTTTTTCTGTATTTCACAACCAACACAAGGTGATAATATAACAAGAATACTGAATGATTATTACTATCTAATTTCATTTATATACCAGCCTTTATAATTTATAAGACTGATTATATCAGAGGTAAAATAAAAAGGAAAACCTTTTGGCTACGCCCTTCACACGCTTGTGGAAGGAGAATTCTTTCGGGAAATTCGTTAAAACAACTACTTAGGGAGATAGAAAAGGTGTTTAATGATTCAACACCGGATCAAATGCGAGAGGCAGCTGAAAGTGTATTAGAAAAATTCATTTATGATTTAATAAAAGAAAACAATCTTCCACTACTAAAAAATTAATTAAGGCTTAGTGCGAGAACGAGAGGGCAGTAAGGAAATGTCTATAAGGAATCGTTACCGTATCCCTATAAAAATTAATATCAAGCTTGCATAAGGAATGATATATAAAGAGTTTATTCTCTTTATATATGCCAAAAGTCAGTTACTTGTTTTCGAGAATCATGTTTTCTAACTATCTTCATTATTTTTTGCATTGTATTTGGTGATGGTACATAATCCTTGTCATTACACAGTTGGCCTAATGTATTTCTGTTTACTTTACTAGCTTTAGAAAAATCCTGAATTGAGTAATCGTAGCTAGCTAAAAATTTAGCTAGCTTTGTTCTATGTCTCCCAATACCCCTACCCCACACGCTAATCTCCTCCATAATCTTTTTTAATCATCCTTGTCCAAAATGCAAAAAACTATACGCAATTGCAAAGAAAAATTTGCATATTGTACAAGCTATTCACAATAAGATGTATCAAGGTTGCTATCAAAGTAGCTATCAAGGTAACTCTACCAAATTTCTAAGTTTGTAAGCCCATGTATCATCAACATTCAAAACTCTGTTTATAAAGGGGAATTTTATATGTTAACTACATTTATCTCTTTAGGAGCTTTAGGAGTAATGACAATTGGAGGGGCGCTGTTAGAAAAGCATCTTGTGAAAAACAATCATGTTGCAGCAGCGAAACTATTAAGTGATGGAATATATTATGGAATGAGGATAGGTGGAGTTTGTTTCATTAGTTATGTATTCATTCAAATTGTGGAGATGTTTTAAGGAGGAAATTACATGGGGATTTTAAAGGATTGGCTTCATAAACAAAGTTTGAAGAATCGACTTATAGAGGTATTTGTAAAGGCAGGTTTATATGTAGACCATCAAACAAGAGGTGGAAAAGTACCCATTTATCCGAAGATACATGACATTTTCTCCTCAAAAGAAAAGGTTCGATACATATTTACCATTCCAAACGGATTAGATCCGAAAACCATTGAAAAGAAGTGGTTTTGCTTTCAACAAATATTAGGGCGTAATGTAGCAATTGAAGGTGATATTAAAAGGTTTGTACTTAATGTATTTCATTCGGATGCTGGGCTACAAGCATACAATTACAGTTATAAGAAGTGGCATCCATTACTTATACAACATCATCTTCCTGTAATTGTAGGGCGTGACCAATTCGGAAATATGATTACGTATGACATGATTGCTTCAAACACGCCGCATCTTCTAATTGCAGGAGAGACAGGAAGCGGAAAAAGTAGTATGGTACGCGTTGTACTGTCTACACTCATTCAATATATGTCTCCTGATAAATTACATTTGTACCTGGGCGATTTGAAGAATTCCGAATTTCATTTCTTGCGAAGGGTGAAACACGTAAAAGAGGTTTGCATGGAAGAAATAGAAATGAAGATTATGCTGCAGAAAGTGTGGAAGGAAATACGCGAACGTAGAAAATTGATGGAAGAGTATGAAGTAGATCATATTGACGAATACAACAAATTAAATCCTTATAATCAGAAACCATATATCTTACTTGCTATCGACGAAGTGGTTATGTTGCAAGATGAAAAAGAATGTATGTCTATAATTGAAAAAATATCGGCAGTCGGAAGGGCACTTGGAGTTTTTTTAATGCTAAGCATGCAACGCCCTGATGCAAAAGTGTTGGATGGTAAGTTAAAGCTCAATATGACGGTTAGAATGGGCTTTAAATGTGATAGTACAATTAACAGTAATATTATGGGTACCCCTGGTTCAGAACGCTTGGAGCAATCTGGCCAAATGATATTAAAGTTAAATGGATTAAAGAAAGTACAATCTCCTTTTTTAGAATTAAGTAAAGCCAAGAAGATAGTTGAACCTTATCGTGTTCCGAAAGAGAATATAAAGTTGCAAAACCCACCAAAAGAAGAAAATCAATTATTCGGGGTGTTAGATTATGAGGAATAGAGACAAAGCCATACTAAACAATTTGAAACGTTTTAGATGCATGTCTCGTGATGACATTATTGATTTGCATTTTCAAGGATTAAAGAACGCGGTGACATGCTGTAATACAGTGATGAAGCGATTAAGAAGAGATGGTCATGTGGATGCCAATATCTCGCAACAGCCATACATTTACTTCCCTCAATCCAGCACACTTCGCAAAACTAGTCAAAAGATTCCCCACTTTCTAGGCATATTAGATGTGTATAAACAGCTTATCTATTATGAAAAACCTAAACTGTTTAAAGTGGAGCCAAAGTACGGTAAAGCATTCATGGAACCTGATGCATTTACAATTTGGCGTAGATCTCCATTCTTCATTGAAGTCCAGAGGTCAGTTTACAGCAAAAAAGTTATGCAAGATAAAATAAATAGGTATGAATTATACTTCCACAGTCAGGAATGGCATAACGAATCTTGGCAGCCAAAAGAATCTAAATACTTTCCATCAATACTTATAATTACTGAAAAGTATTATAATATAAGCTCTTTTAGCCTACGTATTTTTCAAGCTTCTTCAATTCGTAATTTCTTGAATAGCCTTGCTGTAAAAGCACAGTAATAGTCCCTAATCAGGGATTTTTTCTCTAAAGAGATTTCTTAATTTACATCTACGTTTATGAGATCATCATTGACTGAATTAGTTCATATATTATTTTGCCAATGTGAATTCTAATACAGTTTCGGTTACTAATACAAGTAGCAATGCTGTTATCGCAACAATTTCAGTATATATTCCTTAGTGGTATTTCTATAACACTAAATGGTTAAAAGATTTTTGTAGTAATAGAAGTATTTTTAGGAATCTATTTATTACCGATTCGAATCTCATCAATACCATATCATAATTGATAGCAATCTCTATCTTTTATTTTGTAGAATCGCTTGATTAGGCGTTCTTAAGTAGTGTTTGTGAACCTTCAAGGGACATAGTTACTTTCAGTGCATCGTCTCTTTAGTCGCCGAATCAATTCCAGATACTTTTGGAAGGAGAAATATGACCTAGGATTTCAAAATGTTTACATATCCTTATAACAATAATTGATATTGAATGTTTTCTACCTTAAAAGCTAGTTAGGCGATAAAAATAACATGAATGGACATAATAAGTTTGGTAAATCATGTATTACTTTTTTAATCCCAGGTATTATATTGCTTACAAAAGGATGTGTTAGAAGTGAGAATTGGAGTAGTTAAAGAGATAAAAAAGGGAGAAGCACGTGTAGGAATGACTCCTGAAAATGTTCGGAAGTTAGTTGAAGAAGGGCATCAAATCTTAGTAGAAAAAGATGCAGGTATTGGATCAGGATATACCAATGATGAATATACAGGCGCAGGTGCAAATTTAGTAGCACAAGGAGAAGCTTGGGAAGTCGATATGGTAGTTAAAGTAAAAGAACCATTACCTGAAGAATATCGTTACTTTAAAAAAGATCTTATAATTTGGGGTTTTTTACACTTGGCTGCGTCGAAAGAATGCGTAGAAGCAATGAGAAATGCTGGTACTACT
>NZ_KV827849.1:4250-4497 GCF_001836235.1 Bacillus sp. HMSC036E02
AGAAGCAATGAGAAATGCTGGTACTACTGCAATTGCAGGAGAAACAATTAGCGAAGATGGTGTTTTGACATTATTAAAGCCAATGAGTGCAATTGCTGGGCGTCGTGCTGTATTTATGGGAGCATATTATTTAGAAAAACAACATCAAGGAGAAGGGATTTTATTATCAGGTATTGAGGGAATCCCTGCCGGAAATGTAGTTATTTTAGGTGGAGGAAATGCTGCAACTAATGCCTGTGATATGGCA
>NZ_KV827850.1:0-8751 GCF_001836235.1 Bacillus sp. HMSC036E02
GAGAAATAGCAAAAGCTAAAGAAGAAGAGAGAGCGAAAGAAGCATCTAAAAACAACATACAGTCTGCTAAACGTGAATTAACGGTAGTAGCGACAGCGTATACTGCTGATCCAAGTGAAAATGGTACATATGGTGGACGCGTTTTAACTGCGATGGGGCATGATTTAACGGCAAATCCGAATATGAGAATTATCGCAGTTGACCCGAAAGTAATCCCATTAGGATCTAAAGTATGGGTAGAAGGTTATGGAGAAGCTATCGCTGGTGATACTGGAAGTGCAATTAAAGGTAATCGTATTGATGTTTTAATGGGTTCAAAAAGTAAAGCTATGAATTGGGGAAGACAAACTGTTAAAGTGAAAATTTTATAGTAACAATAATTATCCAAATAGAAGTCAGTTCTCTTTATTGAGGCTGGCTTTTATTTTTTTAGTGGAAGTATAATAGGATTTTTAAATGGCTTATTACTAAACCTGTAACAAAACATAAAAATTGTATGATGTTTAGAAAATAAAACTATTAAGAATGAGGTAAGGAAGTAGAACAGAAGGTTATTGAGAAGTAGAGAAGAGTAGTATGTTGAAAACGAAGGATTAACGTATAATGAAATGTATAAATTGGATCAAATCGTTTACTAAACACTTTCACTCATAATAGTGTAATTAAGTTCAAAGGATAGGTGTATTTCATGAAAGAAGTAAGAGAATATATTGAAACAAAGAAACAAGGTGTATTGGAGCTGCAAATAAAAGAAACTGAAGAAAAGTTAGGTGCTGCTTTCCCAAATCAATATAGGGATCTTATTAAATTAGTTAATAATGCTGAAATAGGGGAATGGATACTATATCCGATTAAAGATAATAGAAATGTAACGAAAACTTGGGATGATATAGTTAGACAAAATGTTGACATGAGAGATGAGTATATGCCAGAAAACCTTATCATAATTGGTGACGATGGTTCAGGGGATAAATTGTGCTTTAAAATAAATAATGGAAAAATGGATGATGAAATATACATTTGGTATCACGCGGATGACGAAATGGAAGAAATATCTCCGAGTTTAAAAGAATTTATTATGGAAACTATTCAGGAAGACGATGTTTTTTAGTCTTAATTATTATCATTTTGTGAATCATTCTTATAAAAGGCGAGGATAGAATATGACAACAGAATTATATGGTGCACATTGCAAAGAAAGGAAAGGGTATAGAGTAATTGAAGGAAGAGGTTCATATAATCATTATTTTGGCGGTCAAGATTGTAATTTGCCAGTATGTAAGTTATGCGGTGAAAAGATGCATCAAATTCTCTGTTTTGATTTAAAAGATGGGAGACTTGCTGAACTTAAAAGTAATGAACTAAATATTTTACCATTCGTTTCATGCTTGAACTGCGCGATGGTATGGGAACCGCAATATTTTCAGTTAAGTGATGGAGGGAAAACTGTTCAAATCATACAGCAGCAAAATACAGAAGAATGGATAATGGAAGAGGAATATAAGTTACCAGTTTTATTACCAAAAACAACGGTAAAGCTTATAAATATGAAAAATGAAGATATACCTACAGATGAAGATAGTTACTGGGAAGCTTTTAACTTGTTCGGTTCTGAATATGTATGTAGATTATTAGGGGTACCGTTATATGATGATCTTCCAAAGGATTTGGCGTGTCCAACTTGTGCGAAAGAGATGAAATATGTTGCTACAATTACTCAAGATATTGAGGAACGTGGACTTATTTCAGTAGTTGATTTCCAGTTTGGGGAAATGAATATATACTATTATTTATGTATAGATTGTTTAATTATAAAAACTGAAATACAAAATACATAACAAGCCTAACATATTATGTTAGGCTTGTTTTTTGATCGCAACATCATTAAGAATTGCATCAAATATATCTTTTTGCGTAAAGTTATCTGTAAAAATAGTTTCTCTGGCAACCTTAATAGTATCGTGCGGATTATACCATTTTTGTAGGGAATCTTCACCAAATTCATGTCGTTTGTCCCTTGTGTTATGTCGTCTAATAGTTTCCTCTAATGATAAATCAAAGTAATATGCAAATGCATTTTCATCAAAATAACGAATTAATTCTTTTAACATCTCACCATACCTATGACTGTTCAATATACCTTCTAAAATAACAAATTCACATTTTCCTTTTCCGTACTTCGTAATTTCAAATAGTAAATCATGTGATAAATTACCCATTGTGTCGTGTACTCTAAGCATATCTCTACGTACAACATCCTGTGATACTAAAAGTGTCCCTTGTCCGAAATGTTCTTGTAGTTGTTTTGCAATCGTTGTTTTACCACTTGCGGAGTTTCCTCTAAGAATGATTAAAGTGGATGTAAATATAGGATTAGACATAATGTATTCCCCCCAACAGCATTAATTATATAGAAAATTTTAACAAATAAAGTGAGGAAAGTGTATAATCAATATGATGGATATTTAAGGAGGGGGTAAGATGGGGGATATATTAAAAAATGCACAACCTATATGGAAACGGACTTGGTTTCGTTATCTAGGGGCATTTTTTATTGTTCAGTTACTGTTTATTTTGTGTGAAATCACTGCGTGGGCACCAAACTTTAGGCCAGGCGGAGAGTTTTTTAATAGAATATTAAATTCTCAATTTTTCACTGAATGGTTCACACTCTATACAATCCCGCAATTTAACGTATTTACAGCATTTTTTGCGATTACATTACTACCATATGCATTAGTAGGTGCAATGAAAGATGTAACAGCAAGAAAAAATATAAAGGAATAATAGAGGTATAATATGCTTTTTCAAAAAGAAGGTTTATTGATTAGATACGTAATGGAAGATGATGCATCTATCATTTCTAAATGGTTAACGGACCCAGCAGTCCTGCGGTATTACGAAGGACGAGATAATCCGCAATCTGTAGAAAAGGTGCTTGATCATTTTATACATAGTCCAAACAGTAATGAAAAAAGATGTTTAATAGAATTTGATAACATTCCGATTGGTTACATACAAATGTACCCAGTGGATTCAGAGTGGAAAGCGTTATATGGCTATAAAGAATCACAAAATGTATGGGGTATGGACCAATTTATCGGTGAACCAGCCTATTGGGGAAAGGGAATTGGAACAAAACTCGTTCAGGTAGCAATTACATATATTATGAGTGAAATGGGAGCAGAAGCAATTGCAATGGATCCGAAAGTAAATAATGAACGAGCAATAAAGTGTTATGAAAAAAGTGGATTTAAAAAAGTAAAGATTTTAAAGGAACATGAGTTGCATGAGGGGAAATTAGAAGATTGTTGGATGATGGAATATAAACAATAATAATGGCTTATACAAACAAAGGGGATGTGTGAAATGAAAAAAGCATTAATCGTAATTGATGTGCAAGGGGGTATGTATACAGCTGGAATGCCAGTACATAATGGGGGAAAGTTTTTACAAACATTGCAAGAGCTTATTAAGGAATGTCGTTCAAATGGTATTCCAGTTATTTATATCCAACATAACGGTCCTAAAGAGCACCCGTTAGAAAAAGGTACGGATGGATGGCGAATCCATGCGGCCATCGCTCCGCAAGAAGGAGATAATATAGTTGAAAAGACGACTCCAGATTCATTCCATAATACAAACTTAAGCGAAGTGTTACAAGAGAAAGGAATTGAACACGTTATTCTTTCGGGAATGCAAACAGAGTATTGTGTAGATACGACAACGCGCAGAGCATGTAGTGAAGGATATAAAGTAACGTTAGTGAGTGATGCACATAGTACATTTAATACAGAAGTGTTACGTGCTGAAGATATTGTGAAACATCATAACGCAGTATTGGGAGCGTTTGCGGATGTTGTTGAAGTAAAAGACTTAAAAGTGGCTGCCTCTAAATAAGAGGCAGTTTTCATTAGAAAAAATAGCGTCAAATATTGTTAGTAGGTAGGTATTTTGAAATAATCACTTGTATAATTTCACGTACCATAATGAAAAAATACAAAAAAGGAGCACCACATAATTAAAAAGGGCGCTCCTGCATTAAAACGTTACTTTTTTTTATCTTTATCCAATATATTTTGTTCTTCAGCAAACTCTGTACCATATGCAAAGCGGCGATTAATACGAATGTTATCATTGTTGTGCCTTGTATGAGAGTTAGAGAAGCGATGAACGATTACTTCAGATAAAGTGAAGACGATGGCAGAAAGGATACTGCCCCATGCAATTTGCATATAGTTGTCTAATAAAATATTACCGAAAATCCATACGCTTAAATATGTTAATAAGAAATCCGACATAATGGCACCAGTATTGCCAATTCGATTTAAAATGATTTTATCAACGAACATGTAGGATACGATTGTAACAAAGAGACTGAATGAAATAATTTGAACAAACGTTGCAGGGAAAAATAAAGCAAGCCCAATGCTAAATGCGATAATGCACGATATAAACTTGATAAGCACTACTGTGAAATCATTCAAAATTTACACCTCCGATTTATACATAGTTTTTCAATAAATTCTGGAGTTCATACATTGTAACGGATTTATTTACATAAAACTTTTTCATGTTCGGAATTTAGTCTAAATATTATAAAAACAATGAAAAAATGTTATAGTAAAATGAGAGTGTATGACATTTTTAGGTAAGGGGGAATCCAGGATGTGGATTACTTCAGAAGTAGAAATTCCAGATGAGTTAATTGATCACCTTGAGCAAGGAAAGTTAGTATTATTTGTTGGAGCGGGAGTTTCTATGAAAGGGAAATCAAACTTACCGAATTTTGATGATTTAGTTGATGAAATTGCAAAAACGTTATATGTCGAAAAACGTGAAATAACAGAACCACATGATTATTATCTTGGTAAAATTGCGAAAACAAAAGATGTACATCAAGTCGCAAGAGATCTTGTTCATATAGAGAAATCAAAACCGAATCCATTGCATTATGCAATTCCAAGGCTATTTCCTTTAGATACAGATATCCGCATTGTAACAACAAATTTTGATCAACATTTTACAACAGCAATTAAAGAAATAAATAGAGATATTAATGTTTATTACGCTCCAGCTTTACCGACTGGGAGAGCTTTTAAAGGTCTTGCTTACATACATGGTAATGTAGAACAGGAGAAAGAGGCTTTAATTTTAACAGATGGTGATTTTGGAAGGGCTTACTTAACGGAAGGGTGGGCGAGAAGATTTTTAGTTGATCTATTCTCAAATTACACCGTTTTATTCATTGGATATAGTCATAATGACCCAGTAATGAAATATTTAGCAACTGGTTTACCACCAAGTACAAGACGATTTGCTTTTGTCGCACAAGGAGAAAATACGTACCACTGGGAACATTTAGGGATAAGACCAATTGTGTATCCGAATAAGGTGAATAATCATCAATCCCTCGTAAAAGCGGTAAAACGCTGGGCTGAATTAATGGGTGATAATTATATTACGAAAAGAATGCGTATTCGGGATATTGTAACGGTTCCCCCGTCAGTAGAACAGGAACAATTATCATACATAAAGCAATCGATTAAAAAAATTGAAACAGTACGTTACTTTGTGGAATTTGCTCATGATTATGAATGGGTCGAATGGTTAGAAGCAGAAGGTAAATTACAAAATTTGTTTATGCTTACGCCAAACTATAATGAAGTAGATGAATTACTTGCAGAATGGTTAGTGGAACAATTTCTTTTTAGTCATCAGAAAGAATTATTTCAATTAATTTATAAAAACTATTCTAAAATATCACCGTTATTATGGAGAACAATTTGTAACTACTTAAACGAAACGAAGAGTAAGATGGACCCGCTGTTGTTTGCAAGGTGGACACTCCTTTTATTAGAAACAGCTGAAAAAGATAGTAGCTCTATAGAAAAGATTTCTAAGTTACTGCAAAAATGTTCTTTTCCTGAGCATAAAGAAATTGCCTTATTGTTACTAACTTTTATTTTAGACGGAAAACTGAAGTTGAAACGTGTAAGAAAATGGGGAAATGATACGCAAGAATCAATAGAACTCGAGGAATCGAGTCGCTTACCAGTATCTACATTTTCTCATGTGGAGCAAATTTGGAACGAAAAGATGAGGCCATATATCGCTTATTATGCTGTTCCAATTATGATGATCGGATTAGAAAAATTGAGAATGTTGTCGTTAAGACAAACGGCACTGAAAAAAAGAAATAAGGAAAATGTAGAGAAAGAGTTTCATCAAAATGATCTTGCATTTTTAATACGAATTGTAAAAGAGTGTCTAACTTATTTATGCGAAAACAATGAGAAAAAAGCGGATTATTATATTACAGAAATGATAGAAGCAAATAGTGTACTTCAAAAGCGAATTGCAATTGATGCGATGAATAAAAATATTTTTGTTCGTGTAGATGACAAAATGAAATGGTTGTTACATGAAGGACTTCTTTTAGATTTCACTTATAAACACGAAGTTTTTCAACTTTTAAAAAGGCATTATGCACATTGTTTAGAAAAAACAAAAGAAGAAGTCACTCGAACTGTAATAAAGCATCTTACAGAAGAGAGGGTATTTGATGCATGTCTCGTATTAGACTTATTATTCAAGTGTGATTCGAATAGCCCATCTACGGCAAATGGGTATGAGTTAATGAAGCAAAAGCATCCTCATTTTCATTCTGAACGATACAGTGTACAAAAGAAAGAAGATACAGCAGAAAGCATTACTTGTAATGTAACTGCTGACGGATTATTGCAGCTGAAAGATGTTGAAATTATGAAGCAAGTTCAGCAATTTTCGCAAGATGGTGTTTTTGAACAACGCCATTTTTTAGAGATGTTATCAAAAGCATGTAAATTAAACACAGAGTGGAGTATTTCATTTGCATACCAATTAGTAGGAGTGCAAGAAATAAGTAATGAAGTATGGTTTGTTTGTATTAGAGAATGGCGAAATAATCGAGGAATGACAAATGAGCAAATCCAAAAAATTATTCCGCTATTGCAGAAATTTGTTAGAAATACTGCTTTTCATTGGTTAATTAGTAGTTTTCTATATGAAATTAGTAATCGACTAGAAGAGTTAGAAGAGAATAGTATACGTGTTGTAAAACGATTTGCTTTTTCAGTGTTTCCTCAAGTTATGAAGAGTGATACAGACTTTAAGCTTGGGAAACAAGATTTTTATAATGAATCAATTCAGCATCCAGTTGGAAAAATGACGGCTGTATTATTAAAGTTGTTATCATATGATCATTTATACGATCGTAATGTATATGAATATTTATTTTTATTTGAAGAACAAGTAAGAGTTAATTCGGAACGAACAAACTTTATGTTTGCTCGTTTAATAGCAGATATTACATTTCTATATCATATTGAAAAACAATGGTGCCGAAAATATTTGTTACCATACTTAGATTTAAAAAAACAAAATGAGATTACGGAATATGCATGGGCCGGCTTATGTTACACGCAAATAAATTTACCTTTATTTACAGAAATGAAGCGATTTATTAAGTATGCGATAGAACATTTGGAAGTATTACATCCGCATACGAGAGAAGCTTTCTTGAAGTGGCTTAGCTTTGTATTTATTAAATGTGTACTATATTGGGAGCAAAAAACAGATTGGTTATACCCGTTACTCATAATAGAAAATGAAGAAAATAAAATTAAGTTTATGCAGTTTTTATGCTATTACGTCAAAACATTAAGTGTAAAAGAACAACAAAAATTTTGGACAGCTTGGCTCAGTGTATTTTTGCGAGAACGACCAAAAATGGGTGAGATAACTGCAAGAGAATATGTGATGCTTTTACGTATTATTTTATACATGGATGAAATATTAGAAAAAGGATTATGTATTATGTCTCGTGCATTTTCAAGTGTACATGGTAAATGTACAGGTGAGGAAATGAAGCAGTTATTGATTGAAATGCTTCATAAAAAAGAAAGTATGAAAGCGCATAAAGAAATGTTTGCAAATGTGTTTTTTATTTTACTACAAACATGTCACGAAGCCGTTTTATTTGAAAAAGAAATCATACAAATAAAAGAATTATTAGTTCAGTATGAAGTAGAGGAATATGTTTTACATTTACTAGAAAATGAAATAATTCGCATAGGAATTGTAATGGGTGATTTACAAAAAGAATTATAGGACGAAAGTGGAATTTTAAAAAATATATAAAAAGTTGTTGACAGTGTTTTGAAAAGCGTTCTATAATACGAATCATACTTATTCAATTTCAAAAACATTTGAATAAACAAAGTGCAATGAAGAGATCACAGTAGTGGTTAGTCTTACTGTAACAGAGAGCTGGTGGTTGGTGTGAACCAGTACAGGGATAATCATGAATTACAGTCTTGGAGCATCTTTTTCGTAATAAAGATAGTTTGTCTTTATGAGGAAAAAGCGGTCAATTGATCGTTAACAGTGAAGAGAGGTAGACGGAAAGTTAGTCTACAACTAGGGTGGTACCGCGATAAATATCGTCCCTACTGATTTATTCAGTAGGGACTTTTTGTATTTTAGTGGTTCAACTTGAAAATTAAATAGTCATGCATTGAAAGGAAAAGCAGTAGTTGTTGTTTCCCTGTAACAGAGAGCTGGTGGTTGGTGCAAACCAGTACATAAACAAGAGCGAATTACAGTCCTGGAGCATCTTTTTCGTAGTAAAGATAGTATTGTCTTTATGAAGGGAAAGACGGTCAATTGATCGTTAACAATGAAGAGAGGTAGACGAAAGAAGTCTACAAC
>NZ_KV827850.1:8851-67201 GCF_001836235.1 Bacillus sp. HMSC036E02
GTACCGCGATAAATATCGTCCCTACTGATTGAATCAGTAGGGCTTTTTTGTACAAAAAAGTGGGTTTTTAACTAGTAGTTCATGTCTTTGTACGAATTATTAGTTTAAAATAAGAAGAGGTATCGATTCCACTATAAATTTGTATAATTAGTCAGTTCAGAAAATAGAGAATTTTTTATTCTCTTACTATACTTTTAAAACATTAGAGGAGGATTTCCAAATGGCAAATCATGAATTAGATCAATTACGTAAACAGGTAGATGAAATTAACTTACAACTATTACACCTTTTAAACAAACGTGGTGAAATTGTTCAAAAAATTGGAGAGCAAAAGCAAGTACAAGGCACGAAACGCTTTGATCCAGTACGTGAGCGTGAAGTACTTGATATGATTGCAGAGCATAACGAAGGACCATTCGAAACATCAACAGTTCAACATATTTTCAAAACGATTTTCAAAGCAAGCTTAGAGTTACAAGAAGATGATAACCGTAAAGCGTTACTAGTATCACGTAAAAAGAAACAAGAAAATACAATTGTTGATGTAAAAGGTGAATTGATTGGAAACGGAACACAAACGTTCATCATGGGACCTTGTGCAGTAGAAAGTTTAGAACAAGTTCGTCAAGTAGGGCAAGCGATGAAAGACCAAGGCTTAAAATTAATGCGCGGTGGTGCATTCAAACCGAGAACTTCTCCATATGATTTCCAAGGTTTAGGAGTAGAAGGACTTCAAATTTTACGTCAAGTAGCAGACGAGTTTGACTTAGCAATTATTAGTGAAATTTTAAATCCGAACGATGTTGAAATGGCATTAGACTACGTTGATGTAATTCAAGTTGGCGCACGTAACATGCAAAACTTCGATTTATTACGAGCTGTAGGTAAAGTTAACAAACCAGTATTATTAAAACGTGGATTAGCAGCAACAATTGATGAGTTCATTAACGCAGCGGAATACATCATTGCGCAAGGTAACGATCAAATTATTCTTTGTGAGCGCGGTATCCGCACATACGAAAGAGCAACACGTAACACATTAGACATTTCTGCAGTACCAATTTTAAAGAAAGAAACACATTTACCAGTTATCGTTGATGTAACACATTCAACTGGACGCAGAGATTTATTATTACCAACAGCGAAAGCGGCACTTGCAATTGGCGCAGATGCAGTAATGGCTGAAGTTCATCCAGATCCAGCAGTTGCATTATCAGATTCTGCACAACAAATGGACATTCCAGAATTCCATAGATTCATGGATGAGTTAAAAGGTTTCAAAAATAAATTATCTTAATTCCATATCATATATGCATTGAAGAGGAAACAGTAGTGCTTATCTCACTGTTAAAGAGAGCTGATGGTCGGTGTGAATCAGTACAAAGGTAAGCATGAATTACAGCCTTGGAGCATCTTTCCCGACAACTTTTGGAGGGTAAGACGGTCGAACGATCGTTAAAGAAGAAGAGAGGTAGACGAAAGAAGTCTACAACTAGGGTGGTACCGCGATAAACATCGTCCCTACTGAGCGCTCAGTAGGGACTTTTTTGTACAAAAAAATAGTAAAGGGGCAAGAGAAATGAGATACATTACAGCTGGAGAATCACATGGACCGCAGTTAACAGTTATTTTAGAAGGTGTACCAGCAGGTTTGACACTTACGGCGGAACATATTAATAAAGAATTATTAAGAAGACAAAAAGGTCATGGACGCGGAAGACGTATGCAAATTGAAACAGATACAGTTGAAATTGTAAGTGGTGTTCGTCACGGGATGACACTTGGATCACCGATTACGTTAATTGTAAAAAATGATGATTTCAAACATTGGACGAAAGTAATGGGTGCAGAGCCAATTTCGGAAAAAGAAAGTAAAGACATGAAACGTACAATTACAAAACCACGTCCCGGACATGCAGATTTAAATGGAGCAATTAAATATGGTCATCGTGATATAAGAAACGTATTAGAGCGGTCATCTGCAAGAGAAACGACAGTTCGTGTAGCTGCTGGTGCAGTTGCAAAACAAATTTTAAGCGAATTAGGCGTGGGAATTGCAGGACATGTTCTTGAAATTGGTGGAGTAAAAGCAAAACATATTTCAAACTTATCAATTGAAGAAATTCAAACAATTACTGAAAACTCACCAGTTCGATGTTTAGATAAAGAAGTAGAGCAAGAAATGATGAATGCGATTGACAACGCAAAAAGTAGTGGAGATTCAATCGGTGGTATTGTGGAAGTCATTGCAGAAGGTATGCCGATTGGCGTTGGTAGTTACGTTCATTACGATCGTAAATTAGATGCAAAACTTGCTGGTGCAATTATGAGTATAAATGCATTTAAAGGTGCTGAAATCGGCGTAGGTTTTGAAGCGGCACGACAACCAGGAAGCAAAGTGCATGATGAAATTCTGTGGGATGAAGAAAAAGGATACACGAGAAAAACGAATAATGCCGGCGGTTTAGAAGGCGGTATGACAACAGGTATGCCAATTATCGTAAGAGGCGTGATGAAGCCAATTCCTACTTTATACAAACCGTTAGCAAGCGTTGATATTGATACGAAAGAAGCATTCCAAGCGAGTATTGAAAGATCTGATAGTTGCGCAGTACCAGCAGCGGGTGTAGTAGCTGAATCTGTTGTGGCATGGGAACTTGCAGATGCACTAGTCGAACAATTCGGAAAAGATCGTATGGAATTATTAAAACAAAACATTATGCAACACAATAACTACGCAAAAGAATTTTAATAAAAAGGTGGGTTTAACGTGCAAGTAAAAGATCAACTATCATCATTACAACCATATAAACCAGGTAAATCACCAGAACAAATGAAAGAAGTGTACGGAGATCATTCGTTTGTGAAATTAGCATCGAATGAAAATCCATTCGGTTGTTCACCGAGAGTTTTAGAAGAGTTGCAAAACTCTTGGTTGGAACATGCTTTATATCCTGACGGAGGTGCTACAACGCTCCGTCAAACAATCGCAGATAAGTTGCATGTGCAAATGGAACAAGTACTTTGTGGTAGTGGTTTAGATGAAATCATTCAAATGATAAGCCGCGCCGTATTACGAGCGGGAGATAACATTGTAACAGCAGGTGCAACATTCCCGCAGTACCGCCATCATGCGATTATTGAAGGGTGTGAAGTGAAAGAAATTCCTTTAAATAAAGGTGTATACGATTTAGACGAAATTTCGTCAGCGGTAAATAATAATACGAAAATCGTATGGATTTGTAATCCAAACAACCCGACGGGCACATATGTGAATGAGCAAAAATTAACTCAATTTATTGAAGGCATTAGTGAAAATACGTTAATTGTCATTGATGAAGCGTACTATGAATACGTAACAGCAAAAGATTTCCCTGAGACATTACCGCTTTTAGAAAAACATAAAAACATTCTTGTACTTAGAACGTTTTCTAAAGCATACGGATTAGCTTCTTTCCGCGTTGGATATGCGATCGGACAGGAAGAGCTAATTGAGAAATTAAATGTCGTACGTTTACCATTTAACGTATCTTCATTAGCGCAAAAAGCAGCGACGATTGCTTTTGGTGATGACGAGTTTATTAAAGAAATAGTTCACATGAATACAGAAGGATTACAGCAATACGAGAGTTTCTGTAAGGAAAACGGTATACCATTTTATTCGTCACAAACTAATTTCATCTTCTTACCGGTAGATAATGCTGGAGAGATTTATGAAGCTTGTGCACATGCAGGATTTATTATTCGTCCATTCCCGAATGGTGTCCGTATTACAGTTGGAACAAGGGAGCAAAATGAAGGAGTGATTTCAGTGTTAAAACAACACTTTGAAAATAAAAAAAATAAGTCTCGAGATGAGGCAAATGCGTAAAAAGGTAGTATTAATTGGAACAGGTTTAATAGGAGGCTCTCTCGCATTAGCAATTAAGAAAGAGCACGATGTAACGATAACAGGGTACGATATATTTAAAGAGCAAGTAGAGCGTGCAAAAGAATTACACGTAGTAGATGAAATAGGAGTTGATTTACAGCGTGCATGTGAAGAGGCACATTTAATTGTTTTTGCTTCTCCAGTTGAAGAAACGAAGAAGCTATTACACAAACTTGCGTCATTCCGTTTACGAGAAGATGTTATAGTGACTGATGTTGGTAGTACAAAAGGGTCTATTATGAACGAAGCGGAAGCTTTATTTTCAAAGGATGTTTCTTTCATTGGTGGACATCCGATGGCGGGTTCTCATAAAACGGGAGTTGAAAGTGCAAAGGCACATTTGTTTGAAAATGCATTTTACATTTTAACACCGATGAATCACGTGCCAAATAAACAAGTGGAAGACCTTAAAGTATGGTTAAAAGGAACAGGGTCACATTTTCTTGTTTTAAATACGGAAGAACATGATTATGTAACAGGGATCGTTAGTCATTTTCCGCACCTTATCGCAGCAGGTTTAGTAAAGCAAGTTGAGAAACATGCAGGAGATAATCCGCTCATTCATCAACTAGCTGCTGGAGGTTTCAAAGACATTACACGTATCGCATCTAGTAGTCCAAAAATGTGGAGTGATATTGTAAAGCAAAATCGAGAGCATTTAATGGTATTATTAAAAGAGTGGATCTCTGAAATGGAAGATTTATATAAAACAGTTTCTACCGGAGATGCAGGCGAGATTCAAAACTATTTTGCAGATGCGAAAGAATACCGTGATTCTTTACCAGTAAGAAAGAGAGGGGCAATTCCTGCCTATCACGACTTATACGTCGATGTATTAGATAAGGTGGGGGCATTGGCTCATATTACGAGTATTTTAGCTCGCGAGGAAATTAGTATTACGAACTTGCAAATATTAGAAGCGCGTGAAGGACTGCTTGGGGTATTACGTATTAGCTTCCAAAGGGAAGAAGATCGTATGAAAGCAAAGCTAGCGCTTGGAGAAGAAGAATACCAAACTTATGAAACAATTTAAATGAGAAGGTGAAAAACGTGAAAGAAAGAACAATACAACCTGTTAATAACGGATTGAATGGCAACATTACAATCCCAGGTGATAAATCCATTTCACACCGTGCTGTTATGTTCGGTTCTATTGCAGAAGGGAAAACAACAATTAAAGGTTTCTTGCCCGGTGCAGACTGTTTAAGTACGATTTCATGTTTTAAAGAAATGGGAGTAGAAATTACGCAAAACGGTGATGAGGTTACTGTAGTTGGTAAAGGATTAGAAGGTTTACAAGAACCGAAAGCTGTATTAGATGTTGGTAATTCTGGTACAACAATCCGATTAATGTCAGGTATATTAGCTAACACACCATTTTTCTCTTGCGTACAAGGTGATGAATCTATCGCAAAAAGACCGATGAAGCGTGTAACAAACCCATTAAAACAAATGGGCGCAAACATAGACGGCCGAGAAGAAGGAACATTTACACCGTTAACAATACGTGGCGGCGATTTAAAAGCAATTGAATATATTTCTCCTGTTGCAAGTGCACAAGTAAAGTCGGCTATTTTACTTGCAGGTCTTCGTGCAGAAGGTGTAACAGCTGTTACAGAACCACATATTTCACGCGACCATACGGAAAGAATGCTCGAAGCATTTGGTGTTAAAGTAACTCGCGAAGGGAAAACAGTGAAGCTGTCAGGTGGACAAAAATTAACAGCAACAGACATTCAAGTGCCAGGTGACGTATCATCAGCAGCATTTTTCTTAGTAGCAGGTGCAATCATCCCAAATAGTAAACTAGTATTACAAAATGTAGGGATGAATCCAACCCGTACAGGTATTATTGATGTTTTAGAAAAAATGGGTGCTACGTTCACTGTAGATCTAATTAACGAAGGGGCATCGGAACCAGCTGCAAATATTACAATCGAAACATCTTCATTAAAAGGAATTGAAATTGGCGGAGATATTATCCCTAGATTAATCGATGAGATTCCTGTAATCGCATTAGCGGCAACGCAAGCAGAAGGAATTACAGTAATTAAAGATGCACATGAATTGAAAGTAAAAGAAACAAACCGTATTGATACAGTCGTTGCTGAATTAACGAAACTAGGAGCTCGCATAGAAGCAACTGATGACGGTATGATCATTTACGGAAAATCAGCTCTAAAAGGCAATACAGTAAATAGTTATGGTGATCACCGTATCGGAATGATGCTTGCAATTGCTGGTTGCCTGGCAGAAGGAAAAACAATTATTGAAGATGCAGAAGCAGTAGGTGTATCATATCCTACATTCTTTGACGAACTTCAAAAATTAGCTAAATAAAAAGGATGGAAAGCAGATACGTGATGTATCTGCTTTTTTTGTTAAAACGTCCTTGTAGTTTCACTTACCGAACTATAATAGTAAGAATTATGATACAATTCAAACAGGGAATGGAGGAGAATTATATGAATGTCATACAATTAAAAGAAGATAAGTTCAGAGAAGCATTACGTTTATCAGAATACGCTTTTCAATATAAAGTAGATGAGGAACGATTACAGCAGCAACTTACAAAGATGAAGGAAAGTCATGAAATATACGGCATTATGGAAGGGGAAGACTTAGCTGCAAAACTACACCTCATTCCGTTTCATATTTACATAGGTAAAGAAAAATTTAAAATGGGTGGCGTTGCAGGAGTAGCGACGTATCCAGAGTACAGAAGAAGTGGGTATGTAAAAGAGCTACTTCAACATTCACTTCAAACAATGAAAAAAGATGGCTATACAGTCTCTATGTTACATCCATTTGCTGTTTCATTTTATCGTAAATACGGCTGGGAACTTTGTGCGAATCTACTCAAATGTCATATAAGTAAGAGCGATTTAGTGATGAAAAAACAAGTAAATGGTACTGTGAAACGTTTTAATAAAGAAAATCATCCAGAAGAAGTCGAGAAGCTCTATGAAGCATTTGCAGAACGTTTTTCATGTATGTTAGTTCGAGAGAAGAACTGGTGGTTACAAGCGGTTTATGATGATTTAACATTAGCGATTTACTATGATGAAAATAAAAAGGCAGCAGGTTACATGTTATACAAAATAGAAAACTATAAAATGACAGTAGAAGAATTTGTACCACTGCATAATGAAGCACGAAATGGTCTGTGGAACTTTATTTGTCAGCATGATTCTATGATTAAAGAAATTGAAATGACAGTAAGTGAAAGCGAACCGTTATTATATTCATTGCAAGAGCCGCGCGTGAAGACAGAAATAAAACCATATTTTATGGGAAGAATTGTAGATGTAGAGCAGTTCTTAAAACAATATGAGTTGAATTGGAGCAATGTACAGCAAGAAGTGATCCTAAACATTACAGACGCATTTGCTCCGTGGAATAACATAACAGTGAGACTTGCAAATCATGAAATAACAATAATAAAAGAAAAAACAATAGATAAAGGCATCAAACTGGATATAAACGAGTTATCTACAATAATGTTCGGCTATAAACGTCCGTTACAACTGAATGAATTAGAATTAATTAGCGGAAGTGAAGAGGAAATACAAGCGTTTGAGAAAATAGTTCCGGTACGAGAAGCATTTATTTATGATTTCTTTTAAGTTTTCAATAGAAAATTGGGCTGCCCAAAAACAATTTTTGGGACAGCTTTCTCTTTGGTTGTCGGTAAGTCGATATATCCTGAAAATCGCTGATATAATTGGAGATGCGCCGATATATTCTGAAAATCGCTGATATAATTAGACTTGCGCTGATATATTCTAATAATCGTTGATATAATTTTTTCACTAAAACGTAACTATACTTTGTCACGCACTTGACTTTTAATCCATGTAATTTATAATTAAAAACGGAATGAATTTTCATTCCTGGAAATAGAGGTGGAAAAAATGGCTAAAAACAAACAAGAGGATATTTTTGATGCTGCGATGCAACTTTTTGCAGAGCGTGGTTACGATGGTACGACAATTCCAATGATCGCTGAAAAGGCAAAAGTCGGTGCGGGTACTATTTATCGCTATTTTGAAAATAAAGAGGCACTTGTTAACTCATTATTTTCAAAAAGTATGTTAGAGCTTTCTGAAATAATAAAAACGGATTTTCCTGTTGAAGCAAATATTCGTGAACAGTTTAGTCATACGTACAACCGTTTATTTGAATTTGCGAGAAACAATGTAGATGCTTTTTTATTTACAAATTCTCACTGTGATAGTTATTTTCTTGATGAACAGAGTAAGAAAATATTTGATGATTTTATAGGCTTCTTTATGAATATTATTGAAGATGGAATCGCAAAAGGTTTTCTTCGTCCATTGCCTCCAGTTGCTTTAATTATTATTGTATATCAACCGCTAGAAAAATTAACGAAAGTAATTGCAACAGGGCAATTAGAATACTCGAAAGAGTTAGTAAAAGAATTAGAAGAAAGCTCTTGGAACGCTATTAGAATCATTTGATTCTATAGCTTTATAAGGAAAGGAATGAATATTCATTCCTAAATAGATTTAAAAAATGAGAGTAGGAAAGGATGTTTGTGTAACTAAGGGAATGAACATTCATTCCGGAAAGACTAGTTTAATAGAATTCACAAAATAATGTAATAGAACAATAGGAATGAACGTTCATTCCGTTACTAACGTGAAACTTTCAAAACGGGAGATGATTCAAATGAGCAAGTTAAAAAGTTGGAGAAGTTTATCTTTTCTATTATGGATAGTTATTACTATTACAATGGTCGTAACGATGCCTAATATGGATCAATTAGTGAAAGAAAAAGGGAAAATTACAATCCCTAATACAAAGCAAAGCAGTATTGCTGACAATATGATGAAAGAGATGGATAAAGAAGGGGTTGAAAAGTATGAAATTATAGCCGTTTTTAATAGTGGCAATAAGGCAGCTTTAACAGATGAACAAAAAAAGGAAATAACAAAAACAATCAACGCTCTGCAAAATGAAAAAGAGCGATTAGGAATTAAGGAAGTTGTTTCACATTTAGACAATAAAGACTTGGAGAAACAATTAGTTTCTAAAGATAATACGACTATTTTAACGCAAATATCGATAGATAAAAAACATGGTGAAACATCAAAAGTTTCAAATAATCTTCATGAAAAAGTGCAAACGAAAGGGGTAAAAACGTATTTAACAGGAAGTGACTTAATAGCGGGTGATTTTCTTAAATCCTCTCAAGAGGGAGTGAAAAAGACAGAAGTTATTTCAATCATTTTCATTCTTGTAGTATTAATCCTCGTATTCCGTTCACCAGTTGTTCCAATTGTTTCTCTTCTTACAGTTGGTATATCGTATTTAGTTTCAATGGGGATTATTGCCCAGCTTGTAGATCAATTTAATTTTCCATTCTCAAACTTTACACAAGTGTTCGTAGTCGTCGTCCTGTTTGGGGTAGGAACAGATTATAACATTTTATTATATACGAGGTTTAAAGAAGAATTAAGTAAACAAGAAAATGCATTTTTAGCTACGAAAGAAACATTCAAATCAGCAGGTAAAACTGTATTATATAGCGGAATAGCGGTGCTAATTGGTTTTGCATCACTTGCTTTAGCAAGTTTTAAATTATATCAATCGACTTCAGCGGTAGCAATTGGTGTTTTAGTATTATTACTCGTATTAACGACTTTAAATCCATTTTTCATGGTGCTTTTAGGAAAAGGAATGTTTTATCCAGTTAAAACATTTAAAGGTCATGAGGATAGTCGCTTATGGGGATTCTTTGCGAAAAACTCAGTAGCAAGGCCATTTGTCGCTTTAATCATCGTATTCGTAATATCGATTCCTTTCGTATTAAAATACTCTAATACACTTAATTACAATGATTTATTTGAAGTGGATAATAAGTATGAATCCAAGATGGGTATTAACGTAATAGAGGATCATTTTCCGCCTGGTTTCTCTTCACCGAGTACATTAGTCATTCAATCTGATAAAAAGCTGGATGAAGGAACTTCTCTACAAATTTTAGACGAATTAACTGATAAAATTTCGAAAGTTAAAGGTGTGTCAGAAGTATATGCACCAACACGTCCAACTGGTGAGAAGATAAAAGAATTATATTTAAATAAGCAAGCGGGAGAATTGAATACAGGATTAGGAGATGCCGATGGTGGCATAAAGGAAATTAATGATGGATTAACAGATGCGAAAAATAAAATGGGAAGTAATGATTCAAATAGTCTTGCGAATGTTCAAAAATTAATTGATGGAACGAACGAGGCGAAAAACGGGGTATCAGCATTAGGAACAGCTTTACATCAATTATCAAATGGCATAAACGACGGTGCACAAGGAGCACAGCAAATTGAGAGTGGTTTAGCTTCAGTAAACGAAAATATAAATGTTCTATCTAATGCAACGTCGCAGCTGCATGCTGGTTATGCACAGTTAGAAAAAGGTTTAAACTCTTACGATCAATACTTCGGAAGTATTTTTCAAGCGATTGATGGTGCGAAAAAGGGATATGAACAAATTGAAATGTTAATGACCAATTTCGTTCAAACGAAACCAGAATTAGCGAATGACCCAAACATACAACAAACGATAGGAATTGCTAAAGAGGCTCAAAAGAAATTAAGCGTACTTTCAAATGAATTAAATCAATTAGCAACACAGCACAAAACGGCGATGAGTTCATTTAAAGAAGCGAATCAATCGTTACTGAAAGTGGATAACGGCTTAAAAGAAATGAGCAATGGAGTTAATAAGTTACAAAAGGGAGCAGCCGATCTTAAAAATGGATTAAATGAAGGTTCTTCAGGTTCAAAAAAAATTGCAAATAAATCAGTTGAGTTACAATCTGGATTAACGAAAATAAACGATGGGCAGGGACAACTTTTAACGGGCCTTAAAGACCTGCAGGAAAAGATGGGCCAATTACAATCCGGTTTATCTAAAAGTACAGAAGGGCTTGGAAAAGTAAGTAATGGCCTGCATGACGCACAGAAATATTTAGGGGAGCTCAATGAATCGAAAAGCTCTGAGAAGTTTTATATTCCAAAAGAAGTGTTAGAGGGAGAAGATTTCCAAAAAGCATTGAACACCTACATGTCACAGGATAGAAAAATTGCTAAAATGACTATCATTTTAGATGTAAATCCGTATTCAAAAGAAGCGATGCCAATTATTCAAGAAATCAATAAAACAATCGATGGCACTGTAAAGGGAACGGAATTACATGATGCGAAAACAGCAATTGGCGGAACAACAGCTAGAAACGTTGATTTAAAAGAAGTAACAGGGCAAGATTTCTTACGTACAGCTACGATTATGTTGATTGGCATTGCGATTGTATTAATCGTAATTACACGCTCATTACTAAACACAATATTTATTATTGGCTCATTACTATTGGCGTACTTTGCATCACTCGGTATAAGCGAACAAATTAGTGCACATGTATTACATGTAGGGTCATTAAGCTGGAATGTTCCATTCTTTAGCTTCATTATGATTGTCGCTTTAGGAGTGGATTATAGTATTTTCGTAATGATGCGCTATAACGAGATAGAAGGGGATTCGGTAACGAAAATTGTAACTGCATCTCGTCATATAGGAGGAGTTGTATTATCAGCTGCGCTAATTTTAGGCGGGACATTTGCAGCATTAATTCCATCAGGTGTATTAACACTTATACAAGTTGCGTCAGTAGTTGGTGTTGCACTTCTTCTATTAGCTTTAATTGTGATGCCGATATTATTACCGGCGTTAATAGGGTTAACGAGTAAAATGAAGAGTTACAAAGAAAAAATAATAAATACGAAATAAGAAGAGACTGTAGGGAATGATTTCTCTACAGTTTTTTCGGTATATAATATTTCAGATGAAAATGAATCCGATATATTACAGAATGAGCAGTGAAAGGTTATATGAGAAAGAGGTCGATGATATACATACAATAGCTAGGGGAATGGACAAAAACTATCCGATTTCATTGTAGAAAGGTAATCAACCGTTGCTATTCATCCAGCTTCTACTATATAATAGCTATAGTCTACAATAATTGAGTCGTAATATGCGATTTTTTAAGACAATCGGTGAGAAAACGCTGAAATAAGCGGTATTAGTAGGAGGACACAAATGATTACAGTAAGTAACGTTAGTTTGCGTTTCGCGGATCGCAAATTATTTGAAGATGTTAACATAAAATTCACGCCAGGTAACTGCTACGGTTTAATCGGAGCAAACGGTGCTGGTAAATCTACATTCCTAAAGATTTTATCTGGAGAAATTGAACCATCAACAGGTGACATACATATTACGCCAGGTGAGCGTCTAGCAGTATTAAAACAGAATCACTTCGAATATGAAGAGTTCCCAGTATTAGAAACAGTAATTATGGGTCACACGCAACTTTACAAAGTAATGCAAGAGAAAAATGCTATTTACATGAAAGAAGACTTTAGTGATGAAGATGGAATGCGCGCTGCTGAACTTGAAGGTGAGTTCGCTGAGCTTAACGGTTGGGAAGCTGAGTCAGAAGCTGCAATTCTTCTTAAAGGTTTAGGTATTGGTGAAGACCTTCATGATAAGAAATTGTCAGAATTAACTGGGGCAGAGAAAGTAAAAGTATTACTTGCTCAAGCTTTATTCGGTCAACCTGACATTCTATTATTAGATGAGCCTACCAACCACTTGGACTTAAAAGCGATTCAATGGTTAGAAAACTTCTTAATGAACTTTGAAAACACAGTTATCGTAGTATCCCATGACCGTCACTTCTTAAATAAAGTATGTACGCACATGGCTGACCTTGATTTCGGTAAAATTCAACTTTATGTTGGTAACTATGACTTCTGGTATGAGTCAAGCCAATTAGCTTTAAAATTAACACAAGATGCTAATAAGAAAAAAGAAGAGAAAGTAAAAGAGTTACAAAACTTCATTGCACGCTTTAGTTCAAACGCTTCTAAAGCGAAACAAGCAACTTCTCGTAAAAAATTATTAGACAAAATTACATTAGATGATATTAGACCGTCATCACGTCGTTACCCATTCGTTGGCTTCACACCTGAGCGTGAAGTAGGAAATGACTTATTAACTGTTGAAGGTCTTTCTAAAACAATTGATGGTGAAAAAGTGTTAGATAATGTGTACTTCACTTTAAATAAAGGTGATAAAGTTGCATTTATCGGCCGTAACGATATTGCGATGACAACATTATTTAAAATTCTTATGGGTGAAATGGAGCCGGATAGCGGTTCATTCAAATGGGGTGTTACAACCTCTCAATCTTACTTCCCAAGAGATAACTCTAAGTACTTTGAGAACAGTGATTACAACTTAGTTGAATGGTTACGTCAATTCTCTCCACAAGATGAGTCTGAAAGCTTCTTACGTGGTTTCTTAGGCCGTATGTTATTCTCAGGTGAAGAAGTTAAGAAGAACGTTTCTGTATTATCTGGAGGCGAAAAAGTTCGTTGTATGTTATCTAAAATGATGTTAAGTGGTGCGAACGTAATCACACTTGACGATCCAACGAACCACTTAGACCTTGAGTCAATTACAGCATTAAACAACGGTTTAATTGCATTCAAAGGTACAATCTTATTCACATCTCATGACCATCAGTTCGTGCAAACAATTGCAAACCGCATTATCGAAGTAACACCAAACGGTGTAATCGATAAAGAGGCTACTTATGATGAGTTCTTAGAAAATGAGGAACTTCAAAAACAAGTAGATGCAATGTACAAAGGTCAATAATATATAATGAAAAAACTCGTTCTTTTTAGAGCGAGTTTTTTTGTCGAGAAAACGTAACATCGCTGGTCGGTCAAATGAATAATTATTCAAATATAATATTAATGAACAGGAGAATTCTTTCATGTATGGAAGGGATGTAATGACTTTAAGATTTAAAGAGTTAGTTGAAGAAGGGAAATGTAAGTGGAGTAATATAATCAAATCGTATTATTTTGTCATGTGAAATATGTACCAAATTTGGAGATAGAATAGTTTGCGAATGAGTTTATAAAGGTATATAGTATGGGGTGTCATAATTAGTGGATGAATCTTGGGAGAAAACAGGAAATGTTACAAATTTATTTTGTTAAATAGAAACCAAGGTCAAAATGTCTAGAAAGAAATAGTTGAATAAATACTAGCTTCAAATTATAATTACTAATATTCTTCATATAGTTAAATAAAGATAATCTATTTGAAGAAGAAAATTTGAATAGAGAGACAGACTTATAAAAAAATAAGCCTTGGATGATCAAAAGAGGTGGAGAAATGAAACAGTTCTTATTAAAGAGCAAAAGTGTGTTAAGCAATCATTTTGGATTCTTTCTGTTTGCCGTTATTTTATTGTGGCTCAAAACATATGCAGCTTATGTAACAGAATTCAATTTAGGAATTTCAAACACAATCCAAAAATTCTTGCTGTTTTTTAACCCGCTTAGTTCAGCAGTTCTATTTTTAGGACTAGCATTATTTGCAAAAGGGAAACGATCTTATATTTGGTTAATTATCATTAATTTGTTATTGTCGATCCTTTTATACGCAAACGTAGTATACTATCGCTTTTTCAGTGACTTTATTACGTTCCCGACATTAACACAAACGAATAACTTTGGAGATTTAGGTGGTAGTATTCTTGCATTGCTACATCTTTATGATCCATTATACTTCTTAGACACGATTATATTAATTGTGTTAGTCGCAACAAAATTTGCAAATCCAAAACCAATTCGTGTTGCGAAGCATAAATTATCTCTAGTATTTGTAGTAGGTATTTTATTATTCAGTGTTAACTTAGGTCTTGCAGAGTCTGACCGTCCTGAATTATTAACAAGAACGTTTGACCGTAATTATATTGTGAAATATTTAGGTGCATACAACTACACAATTTATGATGGAATTCAAAGTGCGAAAGCATCGACAGAAAGAGCATTAGCTGATGGTGATAATATGACAGAAGTACGAAATTATTTAACATCAACTTATGCAAGTCCAAATCCTGAGTATTTCGGTAAAGGAAAGGGAATGAACGTAATTTACATTCATTTAGAGTCATTCCAAAACTTCTTAATTGATTACAAATTAAATGGTCAAGAAGTTACACCGTTCTTAAACTCATTTACAAAAGATGCGAATACACTTTATTTTGATAACTTCTTCCATCAAACAGGACAAGGGAAAACATCTGATGCGGAGTTTATGTTAGAGAATTCAATGTTTGGTTTACCGCAAGGTTCTGTCTTTACAACGAAATCTCATAATACGTATCAATCAGCACCAGCTATTTTAGGACAACAAGGATACACATCAGCAGTATTCCACGGTAACTACAAAACATTCTGGAACCGTGATGATATTTATAAATCATTTGGTTTTAATAAATTCTTTGATGCGTCATACTACGATATGAATGAAAAAGACGTAGTAAACTACGGATTAAAAGATAAACCGTTCTTTAATGAATCTATTCCGTTATTACAAACGTTGAAACAACCGTTCTATACGAAGTTTATTACGTTATCGAACCATTTCCCTTATCCAATCGATAAGGCAGAAGCAACGATTGAACCAGCAACAACAGGTGATTCATCAGTAGATACGTACTTCCAAACAGCACGCTATTTAGACGAATCTGTAAAAGGCTTCATCGATTACTTGAAACAATCTGGTTTATATGATAACTCAATTATTGTTATGTACGGAGACCATTACGGCATTTCAGATAATCATAACGCAGCAATGTCAAAAGTAATGGGTAAAGAAATGAACTCATTTGAAAATGCACAGTTACAACGTGTACCATTAATCGTTCGTGTACCAGGAGTGAAAGGTGGCGTACAACATCAATATGGTGGTGAAATTGACGTTCTTCCAACGCTATTACACTTACTAGGTACAGATACAAAGAATTATGTTCAATTCGGTTCTGATTTATTATCACCAGATCATAAACAAGTCGTTGCGTTCCGTAACGGTAACTACGTAAGCCCAACAGTTACTGCACTAAACGGCAAATACTATGATACAACTACTGGAAAACCTGTAGAATTTACAGATGAAATAAAGAAAAATGAACAAATGGTTCAAAACTCACTAAAATACTCTGACCAAGTCGTAAATGGTGACTTATTACGATTCTACACACCGGAAGGATTCACTCCAGTAGATCGTTCGAAGTATAACTATAACAACCGTGATAAAAACAAAACAAAGGTAAAAACGACTCCGGAAGGGGAAGCTAAATAATAAAAGGCGCTATTCATATGAATAGCGCCTTTTATTTGTAAATATACCATCATTATGAGACAGAACCAGCTGTTGCTTTTTGTTTTGCCTTTCCGAAGAAAACTACACTGACGATGATAATAATGATAAATGCCCATTTAACGAAAGGGTTACTTTCGAAAAATCCAGCGAACCACTTCTCATCTACAATCATTTTCGCGGCAGTATAAGCTAAAACGGCTGCTCCGATCGTAATGATGACAGGAAAACGATCCACCCATTTTAAAATTAATGTACTGCCCCATACGACTACTGGAATAGACACTAATAGTCCGATGATTACTAAAGAAAAGTTACCATGGGCAGCTCCTGCAACAGCGAGTACATTATCAATGCCCATTAACGCATCAGCAATAATAATGGTTTTAATAGCAGACCAAAATCCTTCTTCGGCTTTAATATCATGGTTTTTGCCCTCAGCGATCAGCTTGTAAGCGATCCAAATAAGAAGTACACCACCAATTAGGAGTAATCCAGGTATTTTTAATAACCAAACGACAACTAAGGTAGCGAGGGCCCTAATAGCGATTGCTCCAATGGTTCCCCAAATGATAACTTTCTTTTGTTGGTCTTTCGGTAATCTTCTTGCTGCTAATCCAATTACAATGGCGTTATCTCCGGCTAACACTAAATCGATTACAATAATGGCAAGCAAGGCAGACAAATATTCAGATGAAAGAAAATCCATATACATATCACTCCTTAAGAGTAATATGTGCTAAAGTGTTGATAATATAAAAAAAGGATTGAAATTGTATATTCAATTCTTTTTTGACTGTATGTTTTTATTTTGGATAAGTCGCTTTTGTAGTTTTTTACTTATCACGTTTCTTTCTTAAATTGATTCCAAGCTTCTTCAGTTTGCACTATAAATACGATTATATAACATCTACTTATTTAAACTAGGTTAAAGATAGCATGTGATATTTCAAAGTTAAATTTATTTGATAAAAGGAAAGGGACGTATACTATTGATATGGTGCAAGCGTGTATAGGTTTTCTCTATAAGGAAATTCTAAAAACGATAAAAAAGACTTGATAACCTACTAGAGGGAATCAAGTCTTTTCATTACATACGATTATCATGCCAGAAGTTTAATGGGAAGTGTTCGTTCTCATTATATGCTTCTAATTCATATCCTTTTTCTTTCAGTCCTTTAATAATTCCAGGAACTGCTTTTACTGATTGTGGATGAATATCATGCATAAGGATAACTTCTGTTGGATTTGTAGCACCATGTAACACGTTTTCTACAATTTTAGCAGATGCAGCATCAACTTGCATTTTGTTATATTTCCAGTCTAAAGAATCAATTGTCCAATCCCAAACTTTTAAGCCATTTTCTACAACTTTGTTGCGAAGAGCTTCGTTTAATCCTGGCATAGAGCCGTAAGATGGACGAGTTAATACTGGTGATTTACCTAAAACACCAGCGATTAAGCCTTGGTCTTCCTTCATTTCATCTACGTAATGACCTTCAGTGTAAAGTTTCTTGTAGTTATGAGTCATACTGTGCATCCCAACGTAGTGGCCTTCAGCATCTTCGCGTTTTACAAGATCAGGGAAAGCTTTTACGTTTGAACCAATTAGGAAGAATGTTGCTTTTGCATTTTCTTTCTTTAACATATCTAAAAGCTCAGCTGTGTATTTTCCAGGACCGTCATCAAATGTTAAATAAGCGACTTTTCTAACTTGCCCGTTATAATGTTTTGGAGCTTCTTTCGGAGCAAGAGATGTTTGAATCTCACTTACAAGTTGAACAGATTTTGCTTCATCCTCTGTACTAGCTAGAGCAGTATGTACTGATCCAAAAGCCACTTCGTATGTGAATAATACCCCCGCACAAACTAACATAGCCCTTTTTACTAAAGTTGTCATTCGAATTCCATTGTGCATAATTTTCCTTCTCTCTATAAAAGTTCTACTCTACTATATTAGCAATTATAGGTAGGGAAATGCAAAAAAACTTTTTTACAAGTGTAAAAAAGTTTACTCAAAAGTATGCAAGATTTTATATCAATTGCAGTTTTGAAAAATAGAATGAATTGAAACTTTATTATTTAAACTTTCAATCACCAAATCATACTTTCGTATCACTTCGTTTTCGTTCCAAATATTGATTCGAATATTTTGATTTTTATTAAAATATTGATAAAGAAACAATTACATGAAAAAAGGAGCGGGAATATGAATAATTATATTGGCACTACATGTGAAGTACAGTATTCCGAAAATGAAGAAGCACCTTCTCGCTGTAAAAATTTGTAATCAGGAAAGGCCATATGTTAATCAAATTGGGCAGTCATGGATAACATTAGAAACAATGCAAAATAGCAATTTATACTAAAGTCCTATTGTTTATTAACTAATAGGTCTTTCAACTTAGGAAGCTCACACTAATGAGGGATGTTAAAGGGAATATATGTAACTTATACTAATTACTATAAAGCTTTGAAAAATGAAAAGGAGGAGAATTGCATGAAGAATTGGGTTCAATTTAGAATTGCAAGACCAACAGATAAATTTGAAGAAGTGATCAGTTTTTATGAAACAGGATTAGGACTAAAACGTATAGGGGAATTTCACAATCATGAAGGATATGACGGGGTTATGTTTGGATTACCAGATGAAGAGTATCATTTGGAGTTTACTACACATGTTAATGGAAGTCCATGTCCGGCACCGACAAAAGATAATTTACTAGTTTTTTATATGCCTAATAAAGATAAAATCGAAAAGATAGTGAATCGATTAAGTAATATGGGCTATCATGAGGTGGAACCAGAAAACCCGTATTGGATAGAGAAAGGAACCACAATAGAGGATCCAGATGGTTGGAGAATTGTGCTTATGAATGCATCTGAATAAGGAAACTATTTTCATATGAAATAGAGTGTAGCAAAATGATTTAGACATAAATCCCTACAGCGTTTGTAGGGATTTTTATATAAGAAAATCTTATTGAGAGAATTATTAAAATGTAGAAAGTATTTTGGTTAAGAATAAATGTAATCAATATCATTTATGTAGGAGGTATAGAAGTATGACATTAAAACATTTGTATGAGTTTTCTAAAAATGTCGGGAATACACCTCTCATTAAATTAGAATGCAAAGAAACGAAGAACCTTTCTATCTATGCTAAATGTGAATGGCATAACCCTACAGGATCAATTAAGGATAGGGCAGCACTTGGAATGATTAATAAATATTTACAAGAAGCGGACGAAAAACAAAATATTTTATTCTACGGAAAATTGTTACCATCAAAAAACTGTACATGTTAAACATACAGTTTTTTGATGGTGTAGCTGTGTGATGTTTAGAAATTTCACATACCGTATTTTCAAAATAAATATAGGAAAACCCAAAAGTAATGTAGAATATATCGTACATACATATATACAGTCAACATAAAAGATAAAGAGGTGGGTATATGTTACTTGAGGAAGTAATGCAGCAACTAGAGGAATATGGAACAGAACAAAATCGAAAAACGTATAAAAACCACGGAGCGAAAGAGCCGTTATTTGGAGTTAGTTTTGCGAATTTAAAATTGTTAAAAAAGAAGATAAAAAAAGATCATGATTTAGCAGTTGGATTGTGGGAAACGAAAAATATGGACGCAATGACATTAGCAACTTATATTTTAGACCCGAAAAAAATAACGACAGAACAGCTTAATAGTTGGATTCAGGATGTTGATTATTACTGTTTGATGGATGTTCTTATGAACTCTATATGTACTTCGCCAATTGCAATAGAAAGAATGGAAGAGTGGACAAAGTCTAATGATGAATGGATTGGAAGAGCTGGCTGGTCTTTATTAGCAAATATAGCGATTAAAAATAAAACGTTACATGATGATTTCTTCTCTCCGTACTTAGAAGAGATTAAAGAAAATATACATAATGAAAAAAATAGAAAAAAAGAAGCGATGAATAGTGCTTTAATCGCAATAGGAATTCGTAATGAAGACTTAGAGCGACAAGCGATTGAAATTGCACGTGAAATTGGAAAAGTAGAGGTTGATCACGGTGCAACATCATGTAAAACACCAGATGCAGAAAGCTATATAAAAAAAGCGAGAGAAAGAGCTGAAAAAAAGAAAGTGAAATAAGAAAAGAGGATCGGTTATGAAAGCAATTGACGCAGCACAAAACATAATTACATTACAATTTTCTAATTGTGATGTAGCTTTACTCGGCGGAAGCGTTGCACGAGGAGAAGCGACGAAAACATCTGACCTTGATATTGTAATAGTTGACCAAAGTTTAACTTCTTGCTATAGGGAATCTTTCTATAGTAATGGATGGCCTGTTGAGGTGTTTGTTCATAATTTTGAAACATATAAAACCTTTTTCAAAATGGATTGTGATCGAGGGAGACCGTCGTTACCACAATTAGTTTCAGAAGGGATTGCATTAAAAGGGGAAAAGGAAATTATTGAGAAATTAAAAAAAGAAGCGAATGATTTACTACATAAAGGACCAGCTAAATGGACCGAAGAAACGATTAAGCAGAAGCGATATTTTATTACGGATACTTTAGATGACTTTATTGGTGCAACAAAAAGAGAAGAAGAATTGTTTATCGCTAATTTATTAGCGGATTTAGTACATGAATATGTATTAAGAGTAAATGGTAAGTGGCTTGGGAGTTCAAAATGGTTTATTAGAGTGCTAAGAAGATATGATGAGCAATATGCAAACAAATTTGTAGTCGCTTTTGATCATTTTTATAAAACGGGAGAGAAAAATGAATTAATTCATTTTATAGAAAAGACGTTAGAACAGTATGGTGGAAGAGTGTTCGAAGGATTTTCTATTGGTAAATAAAAAGGGGAGAGAAAAATGAATGTACCATATGTTCAATTAAGAGAATTGACACTAGATGATGTAGAAGATCGCTATCAATGGTCATTAGATAGAGATGTAACAAAGCATTTAGTCGTACCAGATCAATATCCTCCGTTCACTCGTGGAGATTACGAGAAACTGGATTGAAGCTTGTATAAGCCGAAAAAATGGTTATGAACAAAGGGCAATCGTTACTGAGGCAGGTATACATATTGGATGGGTAGACCTTAAAAATTTTGATAAAACAAATAAAAATGCTGAACTAGGAATTGCGATTGGAAATAAAGACTATTGGGGTAAAGGATTTGGAATGGCAGCTCTAAACAGCATGTTACAAATAGGTTTTTCTCAGTTTGAATTGGAGAAAATTTGGTTACGTGTAGATGAAGATAATACAAAAGCTAAAAAGAGTTATGAAAGTGCCGGATTTGTATGCGAAGGGTTAATGAGAAATGATCGATTGAGACAGGGGAAGTTCATTCATCGCAATCGTTACAGTATATTAAAAGAAGAGTATGAATCAAAAAAGTAGACTATAAAAATATTATGTAAATTAAAAAGGGGAAGATAAAATGATTCGATTACTTACAAAAGCGGATGCAAAACAATATTGGGAGTTACGTTTACAAGCATTACAAGTAAATCCAGAAGCATTTATAACGACTTATGAAGAAGCGGTACGTCAAGAAAATCCTCTTGAACGAGTTGCTAGTAATCTTTCATCCAATAGTAGTTTTACATTTGGTGCTTTTAATAATGAAAATCGTTTAGTTGGGGTTGTTACTTTATTAACAGAAGAAAAAGACGCATATAAGCATAAAGGACATATCGTTGCAATGTATGTAGATACTGAAAATCGAAGAAGTGGTCTTGCACGTGATTTAATACGTAAAGCAATTGAAAGGGCAAAAGAGATGAAGCTAGAGCAATTGAATTTAGGGGTTGTGTCAACGAACGAACCAGCCAAACGATTATATGAATCAATGGGATTTAAAACATACGGAATTGAAAAAAGGGCTATAAAAATGAATGGTGTGTATAGTGATGATGAACATATGGTGTTGTTCTTTTAAGAGAGGAAGTTTTGTATGAAAAAGGCGAAACTGCGACAATAAGATGGGGAATATGGCATATAGCAGATCATAATCGGTATCATCAAGCCCATATAAATCGATTGAAGAAATTATACAGAGAATATAAACTACATATTCTTTAATTTTTGAATGAACGAACGCCCCTAAATAATAATTAAAGGAGGCGTTTGTTTTTATTCGTTCGCTTTTCTTCCCAAGCTATCATTAAATTTTTATGATAATCTTTTGGTTTCTCAATAGAAAACCAGTAAATTGAATGCGCAATAGTTGGTAGCCATCTTTTATAGCGGATGTGTATATTTTCATGGTGAGTATAGTGGGTCGAGATTAAAGTAGATTTTGACCCTTGAAAATTTTGATATGTAATGGCCTCGATTTCATACCAATGCACTTTATTCCCATGTAAATCTACTACAATTCCTTCATCATCCCAAAGTGAAATGTAAGTTTGTATGTAGATTTTTCATCGCGTATACTAAAATATATGTCATAGAGATAAAAAATTAAATACAAGGGGTTTTACAATGAAAGCAATTGTTATAGGGATACTGGCATCATTTTTCTTTGCCTTTACTTTTGTTTTAAACAGGGTAATGGACTTAGAAGGTGGAAGCTGGATTTGGAGTGCATCATTACGGTATTATTTTATGGTTCCAATGCTATTACTTATTGTTATGTATAGAGGGAACTTAAAGCAACTCTTTCAATATATGAAAAATAATCCGAAAGAATGGTTAGTGTGGAGTATCGTTGGATTTGGTCTCTTTTATGCACCGCTTAGTTTTGCTGGAGCGTTCGGACCAGGTTGGCTTGTTGCATCAACATGGCAAATTACAATCGTTGCAGGGATTTTGTTAACACCATTTTTTGCGGTGGATCCACTACATAAAAAACTTCCGATGAAGGAATTAGTTATGTCGGGCATTATTTTATTCGGTGTTGTTCTCATGCAAGCAGAACATGCTTCTTCATTAGGTATTCGTGAAACCGTTTTATGTGTAGTTCCTGTACTTATTGCAGCATTTGCGTATCCTCTTGGAAATAGAAAAATGATGCAAGTTTGTAAAGGGGAATTAGATGTATTTCAGCGAGTACTCGGTATGACATTAGCAAGTTTACCATTTTGGTTTTTATTATCTGGTTACGAAGTATCAACAGGCGGATTACCGTCAAGTAGCCAAGTTTTTCAATGTTTTATTGTAGCAGTTAGCTCTGGGTTAATCGCGACAGTATTATTTTTCTTTGCAACAGATCTTGTGAAAGATGATCCGCAAAAATTAGCAACAGTGGAAGCGACGCAGTCTGGTGAAGTTTTATTTGCGCTAGTAGGAGAGCTGATCTGGTTATCTGCACCAATTCCGTCATCATTATCTTGGATTGGTATGAGTCTCGTTATTATTGGAATGATACTTCATAGTTATGTGGCTGTCGTTGTAAAAAAAGAAGAAAAAATAACGGCGTAATGAGATTAGCTCTTTTTATTAAGAGTTAGTCTTTTTTTCATAGAAAGGGATGAAAGTATGAATATACATCGCGTTGAACAAATTGAAAAAGATTCAATATTAAATGTGCTACAATATGCCGTCGGTCCAAATGAAATAAGCTTAAAGAAGGCAATAATATTTTATCAAAGTAATAAAGGGACTTTGTACAAATATGAAGAAAAAGCTTGTCTAGGTATTGAAATAATCGGAGAAACTAAAGCACGAATATGTCATATAGCAGTGGCTCCAGATTATCGTCAAAAAGGAATTGCACTACAAATGATTAAAGAGATTGTAAGAGTATACCAATTGACTTATATAGAAGCGGAGACAGACGATGGGGCGGTAGAATTTTATAAAAGAATTGGTTTTCAAGTTAAAAGTTTAGGAGAAAAATATCCAGGGATAGAAAGATTTCATTGTTACATGGAAAAATAGCATGAAAATATATAATTGTACATATTGAATATAGTTTGAAAAAAATAATAATTTCATTATATAATATAGGTATCTGGAAAAATATAGATAAAAGAAGATAGGTGTATAACACGTGAGAATGGAGAAAAGTAAGTTTATAAAAATAGCTACTTCAATAGGGGTGTCATCTTTTTTATTAACAGGTTGTGGTGATTATGAAGAAAAAACTGCTCAGCAAGAAAGTACAGCTGTTAAAACAGATGGTGCAAAACAAAGAAATGAACAAGAAACATTAAATTGTGATGATAAAGCCCCAACCAATGAAAATGTAGAGAAAGATGAGTTATGCAAGGAAAATAATCCGTCATTTTCATCTTATCATGAAAACTCTCATTTACCGATACTTCCATTTGTAGCAGGATATTTATTAGCGAGTAGAACTTCAAATATGAATTATACAGCAAAACCAAATTTAATGAAGAAACCGTATGCAAATAATGTTATTCCATATCGTGAAAAAGATGAGCGTAGAACAGGTGGCGGTAGTAGCGGTGGTTATACTGGTGGTTCTAACGGTAACAATAATACTTCCAATAAAGTAGATTTAAATAAACAGCAGCCAAATCCATCCAATAAAGTAACACCAGATACAAATACGCCAAAATCATCTACTACGCAAACACCGAAAGTAAACTCTGGTTCAAGTGGAATTGGAAACGCAAAAGCGCCAGCAGGATCCTAAAACGAAAGGGTAATGGAGTAATGTATACAGAACGAGAGCAAGAAGAGTATATGAAAGTATGGTTTTCACTTGCAGAAGAGGCTAGTAGGAATGGTTTCACTTGGCCTAGTCTGTTAGAGAATGAAGAATGGAATCAATATATGGCAACAGGGATGTATCGCATGCCAGCAAAAACTTATACTGCTATCTCAAAAGCGACAGAAGAAATCATGTATGTGTTATATAGAACGTATCAATATATTGTAAATACGACAGAAGATTTTCAAAAACTTGGATTCCCAGCTGAAGCGTGGGAAATGGCGAGAATGAAACATAATGGTTTATTTTCATATTTTACAAGGTTTGATTTTATCGTAAATGGTGACGATATAAAATTAATAGAAGTAAATTGTGATACGCCAACAGGCTATTTAGAACCGTCTGTCGCAAATGAAGTGTTATGCCGTTATCATGATGTAAATCACCCAAACCATATAGAAGAGCATATTGTGCAGGCATGGGAACAAATTAAACATGACTATCATATAGGCCCTGAAGAGACGATATATTTTACTAGTTATGATTGGCACGATGAAGATAGTCAAACGGTTCAGTTTTTAAGAACGTATTGCTTAAATCAGTCAACGGACTATGTAGGAATACAAGACATTGTCGTTGCGGAAGATGGTATATATACGCCGAGTGGAGAAAAAATAAAATATTTATATAGACTGTATCCAATAGAGTATTTAGTAACGGACGTTGATAAGAATGGAAAAAGGATTGGTTTACAATTTTTAGATCATATTGCGCAAGAAAGAGTGAAAATTATTAATCCGCCAGCCGCATTTGTTATGCAAAACAAAAGTGTACTCGCACTAATTTGGAAGCTTTATGAAGAAAGTGTTTTCTTTACAGAAGAAGAGCAAGACATTATTTATAAATACTTTCTACCAACATATTTTTCAAATAAGCGATTTCTAGAAAGACATGAATCATACGTTTCCAAACCTGTATTTGGTCGTGAAGGTGGCGGAGTATCTATATACGAAAATGATGAATTATTAGCTGAAGATAAAACAGAGTATTACTTTGAACAAAGGAAGATATACCAGCAATACATAGAAATGCCTGACTATACCATTGACACATGGGATGGTCCATATACTGGTAAACTATTAATTGGCTCTCACTGTATAAGCGGAAGAGCAGCAGGCTTATTTTTACGTGTAGGTGAGAAAATAACGGGAAACTTATCAATGTTTACTGGGGTTACAATTGAAGGATAAAGTAAACAAAGAGCTCATCATTTGTGATTAGCTCTTTCGTCTATGTATAAAACAGCTTTTTATGGTGGGGATGTAAAATCTTCACTTTCTTTTTGTGTTTTAAATCTGAATATTATAATTTAAATGTTTTTTTGTGTAATCATATTACTATTTTTTATAGATGTGAAAAATGATTAAGTTAAAAATTAAGAAAAATATGATAATATATTTATATAGAAGTTTAAATTTACGTAGCTAGTGGGGGAACCAATATGAAAATGAATGAAATAGTAGCAAGTACACAATTTCCAAATACAATCGAAACAATAACAAAAGATTTAAAAGCATTAGGAGTCGAAAAAGGAATGACAATTATCGTTCATTCATCACTAAGTTCTATCGGGTGGATATCTGGTGGTGCGGTTGCTGTAGTAGAAGCATTAATGAAAGTTGTTACGGAAGAAGGAACGATAATAATGCCAACGCAATCTTCGGATTTGTCCGATCCGAAACATTGGTCAAGACCACCTGTACCGGAAGACTGGTGGCAAATTATCCGAGATAACGTCCCAGCATTTGATTCACGTATAACCCCAACAAGGGGAATGGGTGAAATAGTTGAATGTTTTCGTACATATCCGAATGTAGTACGTAGTAATCATCCGTTAGGAAGTTTTGCTGCATGGGGAAAACATGCAGTAGAAATAACAATGAACCATTCGTTATCAATGAGCTTTGGAGAAGAATCTCCATTAAGAAAAATATATGATTTAGACGGGTACGTATTATTAATTGGTGTTGGATATGATTCCAATACGTCTGTTCATTTATCCGAGGTGCGTTCTGGTGCATGTGAGTTAATACAAGTAGGAGCACCTATTATAGAAAACGGTGAAAGAGTGTGGAAAGAGTTTTTTGAAATGGATTACGAATCTGAGAAGTTTGTAGAAATTGGTGTGGAGTTTGAGCGAAAAGGAACTGTAAAAAATGGGAAGATAGGGAATGCAATGTGTCGTCTAATGAAACAGCGTGATATAGTTGACTTTGGAACAGAATGGTTTCGTAAGAAAAATTAGTAAGGGATGGTTACAATGAAGGGGAAAAAGGTATTAATTACGAGCGGTGGTTGTCTAGAAAAATGGGATCAAGTACGCGGGCATACGAATATGGCCAAAGGTACAATCGGAAGGATAATCGCAGAAGAACTTCTAGCTAAAGGGGCACATGTTATATATTTACACGGTTATTTTGCGGAGAAACCGAGTGATGTACATAGAGGGTTAGAATTACATCCATTTGAAGGAATCGTTGATTTACAAGATAAAATGAAAAGTATCATATCACATGAAAAGATTGATGCAGTCATTATGGCAGCGGCTGGATCAGATTGGATTGTGGAGAAAATTTGTGATCAAGATGGTAATGTTCTTAATATGAACGGAAAAATTTCAAGTGATATAGCACCGATTATTCACTTTCAAAAGGCTCCAAAAGTATTAAAACAAATAAAAGAATGGGACCCAGAAACAGTACTTGTTGGTTTTAAACTTGAAAGTGATTTAAATGAAGAAGAACTGTTTGAAAGAGCAAAAAATAGAATGAAAGAAGCAAGGGCGAATGTAATGATTGCGAATTCACCACATTCTTTATATTCGCGCGGAGCTGTGCATTATGTAATTGGACAGGATGGTAAAGGGAAGTTGTGTAATGGGAAAGATGAAACAGCGAAAGAAATTGTCAAAAGCTTAGAGTTATTATGTAATCGTGTCACTGCTTTTTAAAATTAAGTTTTTAGATGAGAATGAATCCGCATAGTAATAAGTAAGCGAAACTTTAATTGGTGGGAATTTTACTTTTACACGAATGTGAAGCGTATACCAATCAAGAGCTATACACAGAATAATTGGTGAGGAGTGGATTCTATGGAACATTTATTAAAGCAAGCTATTAAACTTAGAAACGAAAAGAAATATGCGCAGTCTAAAGAGATGCTTATAGGATTAACAAACTTTACAAAGGATGCAGAAGTACTGTATCAGTGTGCGTGGATACATGATGTAATGGGGCTAGAAACAGAAGCAGTTCCGTATTATGAGCAGGCAATCGCAAATGGACTTGATGGCGAATCGCTTTGCGGTGCTTATATTGGTTTAGGAAGTACATATCGTTGTATAGGGGAATATGAAAAGGCAATTACAGTATTAGAAGCTGGGGTGAAAAAATTCCCAGAGAACGCTCCGATGAAAGTATTTTTATCATTAGCAAAATATAACGTAAACGATCACGAATCAGCGATGAAATTATTACTTGAAACTGTCGTGAAAGTAGAGGAAGTAAAAGAATTTGAACGTGCCATTTCATTTTATAAAGACCATTTAAATGAGGTTTTTAAATAAAGGAGTGAACGTATGGAGGTTACACTATCACGAAGGCGAAAAGGTGTTTGGATTGGACTCGTCTTTTTAATTATGCTACCAAACTATTTATTGTATGCCCTTCCAATTGTACCAGTTGCGCCGAAAGAAGTTGTGCTTGGGTCATTATTAGATTGCATGTTTGTCATTCCAATCATCACGTATTTCTTCATTATTCGAAAAAGATACTCGTTAACGTATATAGTTCCTGTTGTAATAGCTGGTTATATTTTTGCGAGATTTATTATTCCAAGTGACTATTTACAAGCTTTTTCATTCATCTTTTATATTATTGTTGCGGCTGAAATTGCATTTGTAGGTCTAGAATTATTCCTTCTCTATAAAATTGTTAGAGTGCTTCCTAAAATAATAAAAAAATATAAAGAATATAGAAGAGAAAATTATTCCTTTTCTTATGCAATTGATGCAGCGTTTGACGCTACTATGAAAAGAAGTAAGTTAGTAGATGTCATCCTAACAGAGTGTAAGTTAATCTATTATGCGTTTTTATCGTGGCGTGAAAAAGTACCAACAGGTAAATCTGTATACTCATATCATAAAAAGACTGGTGCTATAGGTGTGTATATCATGATTATTCATGCAACAATAATTGAAAGCATTGGTTTTCATTATTTACTACATCAGTGGAATCCAGTAATAGCATGGATTTTACTTATTTTAAATGTATACGCGATGATTTATTTTATAGCTGAAATACAAGCGATGCGCAAAAATCCCCTTGTCGTAACAGAAGAACAAGTAGTCATTCAAATCGGATTAGGAAAGAAAATTGTTATGCCATTTACACAAATTGATAATATTGCGTTCTACAAGGGTGAATTGCTAACGGCAAAAGAAAGGAAACAGGTATTGGATGCAACTGTTATGGAGTTCATAAAAGAACCTGCTACTTTTGAAATAACATTAAAAGAGCCAGTGAAAGCGCAGTTGTTATACGGCTTTTCTAAAACAGTAAGTCGTGTTTACTTAAATGTTGATGAAGAACGAAAATTTTATGATGCGGTTAAGGAAAAGTTAAAACATGAGTAATAGTGCTGTTAGTTACATAAAAACAAATGAGCTTCCGTTAGAAGTGAAAAAATTATGAAACATGGATAGTGAAAAACTCTTTCTAAATAAGAAGGAGTTTTTATTATATACTTTTATAAATCATTATATAAAAAACTATACACTTCTTTATCACTACATAAATGGATATAATTGAGGATAGAACTAGCATAAGGGGAAACAAAATAATGAATAAGTTACTTACATCGAAAATTGAAATTATAGAAAGAAAAATCCGGTATAACTCAACAATAGTAGATCACAATTGCTTATTACTTGAAAAGCAATCACAAAGTATCGTTTTATTTCACGAGGTGCAGTATTCATTTACAATGACTGCAAATGATACTAAGTTAACAATCCCAAAAGGAAGTTATACAATCGCATATTACTGGAAAGATCGTCCGTACAATTTATACGTATGGAGAGATATAAAAGGAAAGTATTTAGGTTCCTATTTTAATATTGTAAAAAACACACAAATAAAAGATGAAGTGGTTTCCTTTGAAGATTTAATCATCGATATTATGGTACTTCCAAATGGAGAATACTTCATATTGGATGAAGATGAATTACCAGAACCATTAGGGAATTTCGAAGGTGGTTACGTGAGGAAAGCTCTTTATGGATTAAAAGAAATCATTCAAAAAGAGCTGCCACCAATAGTTTTGGAGACAGCCAGGGTGCAGAGGAAATAAAATTTAATTACATAAATATTTTGAATGGGAATGAGTAGTCTCAAGTTATATGATCTAACTTTTTTAATAAATCTAAGGTTAGTAGCATATTTCTTGAAATTACTCTTTTTTTTGTAGAAATTTCGTCGCTTAGTTATTAAATCCCATCAAATGCATTTAGCGTGTGAGTTTTCTTATTGGTTACAGTGGATTAAAAATCAGAAAAAATAGTAAGTAAATGATATTGTTCAAATAAACAACAGTAAAAATATTCAAACGAATCATATGTATGTTTTGATAAAACCTAGTTGACTTATCGGAAATATTTGTATAATATGTACTTAATTCCATAACGTATTGCTGATTGGAGAAACCAAAGGCATTTTATCTGTTGATAAAATGCCTTTGGTTTTTTTTATTGCACAAATACTGAATCTGTTCATTTATATGAATCATTTTAAGGAGGAGAAGAAATGACTGTTTCAATTGATGGGGTATCAAAATATTTTTTGAAACAAACTGGTACTGTTCAAGTATTAGAGAATATTAATTTTCAATTAGAGAAAGGGGATTTTGTTACAGTAATTGGTCCGAGTGGGTGCGGAAAAAGTACATTACTAAAAATTGTTGCCGGTCTAGATAATGATTTTGAAGGGGAAGTTGTTATTGACGGGGATCCTATCTTAAAACCGAGTAAGAAACAAGGTTTTATTTTTCAAGAACATAGGCTTTTTCCATGGTTAACAGTTGAAGAAAATATAGCGGCAGATTTGTCGTTAAAAGATAAGTATGTGAAAGATAAGGTGAGAGAATGGGTTGAAATCGTTCGGTTAGATGGCTTTGAAAAATCGTATCCGAAAGAGATTTCAGGCGGGATGTCACAACGTGTTGCGATAGCGAGAGCGTTATTAAGAGATCCGAATGTATTATTACTTGATGAACCTTTTGGAGCGCTGGATGCTTTTACTCGAAGTCATTTACAAGAAGTATTGCTAAATATTTGGGAGCAGAAGAAAACAACAATGATATTCGTTACACATGATATAGACGAAGCGATATATCTTTCAAACCGAATCATCATTATGAGTGCAAAACCAGGGAAAATACATAAAGTGATTGAAAATAATTTGCCTTATCCGCGAAATAAAACTTCTCAATCGTTCCAACAACTTCGAACGAAAGTATTACAGCAGTTTGAATATGGAGGGTTGATTCAAACAAGTATATAGGAAAAGGATGATTTTATATGTATAAAAAATTTAAAATTCTTTCTTTTGCTTTAGCTATATCAGTATGTTTATTAGGATGTGAAAAAAGTACAGCAAGTAGTAAGAAAGAAGATGTAACAATAGAAATTGGTATACAGCAAGGATTAAGCCCGCTATTACTAGCAAAGAAAAAGGGATGGTTTGAAGAGGAGTTTAAAAAAGAAGGAGTTAAAGTGAAATGGACAGAGTTCCAAAGTGGACCTCCTTATTTTGAAGCAATCGCATCAAACCGGTTAGACTTTGGTGAAGTAGGGAATTCTCCAGTCATTTCAGCGCAAGCAGCAGGTATTGGATTTACCGAAATCGCCAATACAAGTTATGCGAGAAAAGGAACTGGAATTCTCGTTCAAAAAGATAGTAAGATTGCGAGTGTAAAAGATTTAAAAGGTAAAAAAATTGCAGTAGCAAAAGGAAGTAGTGCCTTTAATTTATTATATCGAGCACTTGATAAAGAAGGTATTGATGCAAAAGATGTAAATGTCATTCAATTACAACCAGATGAAGCGCAGCCTGCATTCGAATCAGGATCAGTAGATGCATGGGCGATTTGGGACCCTTTCATATCATTACATACGTTAAATAAAGGTGCGAAGGTGATTGCAGACGGTGAAACATTAAATGTCTCTTCACCAGAATTTTTAATTACGAGGACAAAATTTGCGAAAGAACATCCAGAATTAGTTGAGAAATTCCTCAAAGTTTATGAGAAAGCACGTGTATGGCAAGATGCTAACTTAGATGAAGCAATAAAAGTATACACTTCTGTAAAAAAGATAGATGCAGAGATTGTAAAAGAAGTGTTTAATCACGACAAACCAATTTTAGTTCCGGTAACTAAGGAAATAATAGCAGAACAACAAAAGACTGCGGATTTTCAATATAAGCTCGGTTCTATAAAGAAAGAAATTAAGACGGAAAAAGTTGTAGATAATTCTTTCGTAGAAAAAGCATTGAAAGCGAAGTGAAAAGAGGTTTTGTAAAGTGGAAAATACGAAAGCTGTTATGAAACCAGCGAGTATAACGATTAAGAAAAATGGCATAAAGAAGGTACGAAAGTTAAATGTAAAAGTTTTAGTAAGGGCGATTACTATACCGGTTATTATATTAATAATTTGGCAGTTGGCTGGCGTATTCGGTCTTGTTTCTAAAACAGTTTTACCAACACCATTAGATATTTTTCTAGCTTTCCAAGAGCTTATTAAAACAGGAGAGTTATTCGGCCATTTAAGTATTAGTGTATTCAGGGCTGCGGCTGGTTTCTTTATTGGTGGGGGCTTAGGAATCATTTTAGGAACGATTGTTGGATTTTCAACGAGAAGTGAGCAATATTTAGACCCATCTGTGCAAATGTTAAGAACTGTACCTCATTTAGCTGTTGCGCCGCTTTTCGTATTATGGTTCGGTTTTGGTGAAACATCAAAAGTGTTATTAATTGCAGATGGTGCATTTTTTCCTTTATACGTAAACGCATTTTTAGGTATTAGAGGTGTGGATTCAAAGTTATTTGATGTTGCGAGAGTGTTAGAGTTTAGTAAAAGAAAATTAATCACGAAACTAATTTTACCAGCTGCATTGCCTAACCTTTTACTAGGAGCAAGGTTATCGTTAGGTGTTGCGTGGGTGAGTTTAGTAGTAGCAGAACTTATGGGGTCTACAGAAGGTATTGGCTATATGATTATGGATGCAAGGCAATTTTCAAATACAGATATCGTATTTGTCGGCATAATTATATTTGCATTTGTTGGGAAGTTTTCTGACTCTCTAGTACGTTTACTAGAAGTGAAGTTTTTAAGATGGCGAGATAACTTTAAAGGTGAGACAGGGAATTAACATATAAATTATTAGGGGTAATTTATATAGAATGTGTTAGTATACGATTCAAAATAAATAAGGGGTGTGTAAAGGTATGGAATTATTATGGTTTATTCCGGCTTATGGAGATGGTCGATATTTAGGAACGACAAAACGAGGAAGAGCAGCTGAATATGGTTATTATAAGCAAGTTGCTGCGGCAGCTGATTATTTAGGATAGACGGGTGTTTTACTTCCAACTGGTCAAGGATGTGAAGACCCTTGGGTGTTAGCTTCAGCTCTTGCTGCTGAAACAGAAAAACTAAAATTTTTAGTAGCAGTGAGACCAGGACTAATGTCCCCTACAGTTGCAGCGAGGATGGCATCTACATTTGATAGAATTTCACATGGGAGGCTGCTTATTAATGTAGTAGCTGGAGGAGATCCAGTTGAACTACAAGGAGATGGATTATATCTTGATCATGATGAAAGATATGAAGCAGCGGATGAATTTTTAAAAGTTTGGAAATCGACATTGCAAGGTGAAACGATCTCTTTAGAAGGAAAACATATTAAAGTTACAGATAGTAAAGTTGTATTCCCACCAGTTCAAACGCCATATCCTCCTATATATTTCGGAGGATCGTCAGCTGCTGGAAAAGAAGTAGCAGCTGAACATAGTGATGTATATTTAACGTGGGGAGAGCCGCCAGAGCAAGTGAAAGAGAAAATAGAAGAAGTAAGAAAACTTGCAGAAGAGAAGGGGCGTACAGTGCGATTTGGCATTAGATTACACGTAATTGTAAGAGAAACAGAAGAAGAAGCATGGGAAGAGGCAGAACGTTTAATTCAATATGTGGATAATGAAACAATTGAGCTTGCTCAAAAGACATTTGCAAGATATGATTCGGTTGGTCAAAAACGGATGACCCATTTAAATAAAGGTACGAGAGAGTCGTTAGAGATAAGCCCTAATTTATGGGCTGGAATCGGACTTGTAAGAGGTGGGGCAGGTACTGCACTTGTAGGCGATCCGCATACAGTAGCAGAAAGGATAAAAGAATATGAATCGTTAGGAATTGATACGTTTGTTTTATCAGGATATCCGCATTTAGAAGAAGCGTATGAAGTGGCAGAATTGTTATTCCCATTATTGAAAGACGAGAAGAAAGAAGAAAATAAAATTGTTGGTGAAATGATTGCTGATGCATATGCATTAAAAAAATAGTGAGAAATAAAGTTTCACTTATTTATTGCTTCATTTTGTTTACTGCCTGTTAACACGAGATAAAAAACCCGCAAGTTATTCGCTTGCGGGTTTTCATCGTAAATTATTAGAAAATATGGTAAAATTAAAGGGTAACTTAAGGTGCGGTTGGTTGTTCAATTATCACTTCTCCGAGTAGGAGGGGGGTGATAATACGTGAGTGAAATAGCGTTGCTACTGCAGGGTGGACTGTTTCTCGTTGCATTGTTAACGTTCGTCGTCGTTTTAATAGACAAGCTCAAAAAATAACAACCCACCTATGCCTATAGAATGTGGGTTGTTTTGTTTGTAAGAAACAAATAGGATAAATGAACAATCCAATCTGCTAAGTTACGTTGACTAGTGTGTAGCCGCACACTAGTCTTTTTTATTTATATACAATTTATAATTGGTTTATGTGATTGTATTGTTCTTTTCATACTCATTATAACACAGTGTCTTTTCATCAAGAAAGGAGACCGTATGTTCTGGTCTCTGTTATATAGTAGGTGCTTTTTCTTTAAACAGCCCATCCATATACTGTTTTAAACTTTGGACATAAAATTTCTGTGTATTCACATTATTTACACCGACAATGGGTGATGGAAGGTCAAATCTTTTTTCTGATAAATGAACGACAACATCAAAAATGTCAAACAAACGAATGAAGCAAAACAGACCGTCTTTATCGCTAAGTAAAATAAAGTAATGATTTTCACTACTTGTATTTAGCGTATTCCATAAAGAACTTTTGCTTAAATCACGTACAATGCTTTTTTCTTTTAGTTCCACGAAATCTGCATTTGAGAGAATGGTAGAGATATCAATCGCATCTTGATCTTCAAAGTAGCCATCAACTGTTTGTACAGCGAATGTATAAGCCATTTTTAATATACTCATTTTATATTTACGGTTATCCAATAGCAATTCACGTTGAATAGAACTGGCTACTTTCGTTACACGTTCCTCTTTCCAAATTTCATTATGTAAGGAAATATCGTGCTTTTTACATAGTTTCATAATTAATGCATTAGAATAAAGAATTTCGTCGCTTACTTCGACAACATCAGTCTCAGCAGCCGCAAGTTCCTCACCGTGCTCATTCGTATAGAGTGGGGAATCAATTTGTCTTTTCATTTGTTCAATCTTAAATTGACTCAATTTATGCCTAATTAAAGGACGATCAATATTTGTTGTCATTTGTTCATGACAAGTATCACAAATTGAGTTTGTGAAATAATATCCACATAATATTTCTGGAATGACATATTGTTCACTAAGTTCTTTCGTATCTTTTCTGCAAATGATGCATTGTGTCATTTTTATCACCTTTACCTGCAAATTTGTATGTAATCTCATTGTAGTGTATTTATTGGTATTTTGGAATATTGTAAAGGAAAATATTATGTGAAATTCATACTTATTTTGGTACAATGAAGAGAAGTGCTAGTTTAAAGGAGGCCATTTTTTTGAAATCAAAAGTGCACTTTTGGACATTAGAAGTGCTAATGGTTGTAGGAATCATATTTATTTGCACAAAAATATCATTTTTATTTCAACCGATTGGTATCTTCATATCAACATTATTTTTCCCAATCTTAATCGCGCTTTTTTTATACTTCATATTTAATCCTGTATTAATCTTTTTGGAGAATAAAAAAGTACCTAGAAATTTAGCGATATTGCTGTTATATCTTTTTATCATAACATTAACTGCAGTTGGCGTTGGAGTAGTTGTTCCTACGATTTCACAACAGCTAATGGACTTAGTAAAAAATATGCCAGGCTACATAAAAGAAGGAAAAGTATACATACAAGAATTATCACATCATAGGTTGTTTGAATGGTTATCTACACAAAACTACGTTTCCATTGAAACAATTGAAAAAAATGCGATTGAATACTTAAAAGATATACCAAATACAATTACGTCGAGTGCAACGGCTTTATTTGGTATTATCACGAACGTTGCATTAGTTGTATTTACTGTACCGTTCATTTTATTTTACATGTTTAAAGATGGACATGCCTTTCCAGGGAAAGCGGTAAGTTTATTACCAGAGTCTTACCGTGAAGAGGGGCTTCGTATCATTAAGGAAACGAACGAAACATTATCTGCATATATTCAAGGGCAAGCGCTCGTTTGTATATTTGTAGGTGCGTTTACTTTTATCGGTTATTTAATTATCGATTTACCGTACGCTTTCGTTTTAGGAATTATTGCAGCATTTACAAACATCATTCCTAACTTAGGTCCATTTATCGGAGCAGCACCAGCTGTTATTGTAGGACTGTTCGTATCTCCGATGCAAGCCTTATACGTAATTATTATCGTAACAATTGTACAACAGTTTGAAAGTAATATTATTTCACCACGTATTATGAGCTCGAAATTAAACATCCACCCATTAACAATTATTATCCTAATTTTAGGGGTAGGTAACTTTGCTGGAATCATCGGAATGATTTTAGCAGTACCAGTTTATGCAGTAACAAAAACAGTTGTTTCAAACTTAGTGAGATTGTTTAAAACGAAGAGAAGTAATCGGAAATAGTAAAACCTGAGAAAGATACACCTCTTTTTAAGTGGTGTATCTTTTATCTTTTGTTTATAAAAAAATAATTAAAAGCGGGTTGATTTGATTTTATTATATATTTTTTATACATCAAATTCAGCGATGAACTTGTGTGACATAAGCTCTATAAAACTATGTGGAATCCCTCTGAACTATCCAAATCATTTCCTTACAGCGTGCTATCATCATCATAATCGACTCCTTTCAATTCTATATAGTTAAACGATTAAAGGTGAGTGTAGTATTTGCTTCTACGATCTCGAATTTCATCAATAACTTGTTTATATTGTCTTTCTTGTTTTAATTCATTTTGAGATATTGTTTCTTTTTGAATCGTAATCGTTAAAAAGAATAGGTGAAACTTCATATGTGAATTCCTCCTTTCGAATTGGAATTACAGATGACTACAGTAATGACTTTGTCTTTCTTTTACAGAATCCATAGCCTGATTAATTTGTCGTTCATGAAGCATTTCAGACTCAGAAAATTTATTTTTTTGAATGGTAATGGTTAAAAAGAATACTTTAAATTTCATAAAATAATTGCCCCTTTATAGTGATTTAGAAAAAACGGGTGTAATAAGAAATTACAGGTGACTACAGTAATGACTTTGTCTTTCTTTTACAGAATCCATAGCCTGATTAATTTGTCGTTCATGAAGCATTTCAGACTCAGAAAATTTATTTTTTTGAATGGTAATGGTTAAAAAGAATACTTTAAATTTCATAAAATAATTGCCCCTTTATAAGTGTTTTAGAAAAGACGAGTGTAATAAGAAGATTGGCGTTCTTTTACTTCGTCCATAATATTTTGGATGTGTTGCTCACGTAAAATCTCTTTCTGTGAAAGTTTACGTTTTTGAATGGTGATTGTTAAAAAGAATGCTTTAAATTTCATGAATATATTACCCCTTTAAAATATATTTTTAATACATTTGAGTGTAGTATGAACTTTTAATGTCAGTTATTTTATCAGTCAGTTGTTTTAACTGTTGTTTACGATTGATTTCATTTTCAGATAAATTATTTTTTTGAAGTACAGTCGTAAAAAAGAAAATATGAAAAGTCATAAATGAATTCCTCCTTTCGAAAAGGAATTACAGGTGATCACAGTAAAGTGCTTGGCGCTCCTTAACATCATTCATAGCTTTTTCAATTTGCTCATTATGAAGAATTTCATCTTTGGAAATTATATTTCTTTGAATCGTAATACTTAAAAACAATACGCTAATAGTCATTGAATGTTGCTCCTTTCTTAGAAAAATAATGTAAGAGACTAAAAAATCGCGCAAAAAAACCACAGGAAGATACAGTTCTCCTATGGCTGGGCGTGAAAAAGCCACAGGAAAGTATACGGCCTCCTGTGGCGAATTTATGAATTAAATGAAATAAAGTACGATTTTCAATTCTCCATTAGGGTGGTCGAATTCATATTTAATTGTCCAGAAAACACAGGTGCAGTTAACGCTAAAGTTAATGCATGTAATTGTAATTTCATCATTTCCTTCGACCTCCTTTTAGAATTTTTTTCTTACGTTAGTAAGTATATACAATTAATGGATAATTGTAAACATAAAAAATGAAAATTTTTAATTTTGATTAAAATGCGTATATTTAAAAGGGATTTGAAAGTAAATATTGTAATTAACGAAATATCGATAAAAATGGGGGATGCTAAATGAAATATATGCATCATAACATGATCGTTATGCTAACAATTTTTTTATTCATTGCGGCTTGTTCTAATGGAGAAAGAATAAAAGATATATATGATATTAGGTCAGATGATTTTAAGAAATATACTGGGACATACGTTGGTAATAATTCAGATGTGGTTGCAATTGTTAATCATTTACCCGGTGGTGGAACAGTTCAAAGTATAAGTTTAGAAAAGTTTGGCGGGAAAATAATAATCATGCTATATGAAAACTTCTCATTTGAGAAGTTTTTTTATTTTTATAGGTAAGCAAAACAAGTTGTTGAAGGGCAGGCTGTCATAGAATATGATACATATTATAATGAGGAAAAGTTGAGGGGATAAAAATGCGTACAATTTTACTTTTTCTAAACAACATGTCCATCGATAAAATAGAGAACATTAGACATAAACATGATCCTTTATTTGGATTAATTCCACCGCATATAACAATCGTATTCCCGTTTAAGAGTAATATTTCAAATGATGAATTAAAATCTCATATTTTTAATGTATCAAAAGGGGGAGGCAAAATTGAAATTGAGTTTGCAAATCGTATCACTAGCGTAGGAAACTATTTGTTTTTAGAAGTTGATAGAGGAAGAAAACAAATAGAAGAACTACATGATAGGCTGTATACAGGACCTTTATTACAATTTTTGAAAGAAGACATTCCGTACATCCCGCATGTAACAGTCGGAAGAAAAGAAAGTGCCAAATTAGCTGCTGAAGTAGTGAAGGAGATTCCTAGTTTTCATGGGAAGTTAAATTGTGTGATTGATAGAATAAGCGTGGAGCGAATTGAAGAGAACGGGGAATCAATTATTGAATTTGAAGTGCCATTTTTAAAAAGCTGACAAAAGTCAGCTTTTTATTTCGTAGCATGAAGTAATGCACCAATTGCACCGCTATTACCACCATCTTGTAAAAAGATTGGTGTTTTATTTTGATATTCGGTGTAGCTACTTATAATATGTTGAAGTTGTACGTTATTACATAAAGTCGAACCAATATAAATAATATGTTTAATGTTTTTTGTTTCAGCGAATTGAAGGCTTAATGCAGTAACGACTTCACCGACAAGTCCTTGTATAGTAGCAAGTATGTCTGAGCTATTATATTTCGATTCTGAAATAGCGGCTTTACCAAAATTGCTAGCAGTTAAGCTATTATCAATAGGTGAGAGAATACCACCATAAATATCTCCAACCGTAATATCTAGTTCTTTTCTAGATCCTACTTTTGTTAGAGGAATTACATCTTCAAAATGATCTATATTTGTTAACAATTTTGAAAGTCCCATAATAGTCCCACCGCCAACTCCGGTTCCACCAGCGCGAATATATTGTTCATTATAAACATAATGGATAGAAGTACCTGTACCGATATTGGTTAAAATAAAATTGTTTATAGTGTGTTTTTCTTCTTTTAATATGTATTGGACACCTGCAAGAGTAGATTCAAATTCGTTTAGCTCTATTATTTTATATGAACCTGTAAGCAGATGCTGTAATAGTTTCGATTTACCACCCGTAATACATATTTGTTTTATGCCATTGTTGTTTTTAATCCAATCTATTATTTTATGTTGTTCATGTGAATAAAATTTTTCAAAAGTTAATAGCTTTTTTTCGTTAAAATAAGCTATTTTCGTTAATGTGCCTCCAGCATCGATACCGATAGTACGTTCCATTTTCCTGCTCCTAACTACGTAATATGTTTTCCTATTTACTTAATTGGTTGAGAATAGATATTTCCAACTGATATAAGGAACACTTTAATCTGCTTGATATATTAATAGTTTTTCTATAGTTACAATAGGCTGGTCGTTTACAGTTGCAATACCTTTACCAAGAATAAAACCTCGGCGATTGCGCGTTAGCTCATAATGTAAATCAAGTTTATCACCGGGATATGCTTTTCCGTGGAATTCAACTCCATCTAAAGAGGAGAGAAATCCTAGTCCTTCAGAATCACTTGTATGTACAAATGCACTAAGCTGGGCAAGTGATTCTACAATTAACATATGAGGCATATGTTTTTGACTATCATTTATAAACCATTCGTTATTTGTAATGAGTTTATATCCTGTAACGGATTCACCTTGTTTTACATTTGTTACTTTATCAATCATTAAAAATGGATAACGATGGGGAAGCGTGTCTTTAATATGCATATGAAAGTACCTCCAATTAATAATACCCCTGCTAAAGTTAAGCAGGGGAGTGGGAACTAATTTTTAACTAATTCATCTACTTTTTCAAGGACGAAAATGCCGCTATTTCTAATATTTTCAACAACTTGTTGCAACACTTCTTTATCTTGAACGAGTGCAATACGTACGAAGCCTTCTCCATGAGGTCCAAATGCATGACCAGGTGTAACAACGACATTCGCACGATCCATTAATGCATAAGCGAAGTCTAGAGAAGTCCATCCTTGTGGAATTTCAGCCCAGACAAACATACTACCAGCTGGCTTATCGACATTCCAGCCAAATGTTCGGAATCCATCGACTAAAGTATCTCTCCGTTCTTGATAAATATCGCGGTTTTTCTCACAAAATGCAGCGCCATTTCTTAGTGCTACAGATGCCGCTTTTTGAATTGGTAAAAATACACCGTAATCGGTATTAGATTTAAATTGAGTAAGTGCACGAACAATTTCTTCGTTTCCAATCATATATCCAATACGGCTACCTGCTAAACTATAACTTTTTGACAAAGAATTGATTTCTACACCAACTTCTTTAGCACCAGGTACAGAGAGAAAGCTAATTGGCTTATTACCATCGAAATAAAATTCAGCATAAGCAAAATCATGGACAACGATAATATTATGCTTTTTCGCGAATGCGATTACTTCTTTAAAGAAATCTTCATGAGCCATTGCTGGAACGGGATTCCCTGGGAAGTTTAAAATCATCATCTTCGCTTGATCGGCAATTTCTTCAGGGATGACTTCTAAGTCTGGTAAGAAATCATTCTCTTTCTTTAAAGGCATGTAGTAAGATGTTGCACCAGCCATTTGAATACCTGTTTCATAAGCTGTATATCCTGGATCAGGAACTAATATAATATCACCTGGATTTGCATAAACCATAGGTAAATGAACGAGCCCGTCTTGTGAACCCATTAATAATAAAACTTCTTTATCCGCATTTAATAAAACGTTATGAGTGTTGTTGTAATATTCAGTTACAGCTTCGTGAAATTCTTGAATACCTGATAATGTATACCCATAGCTCTCTTTTTCACTCGCTGTATGTACCATTGTTTCTCTTACAAAATCAGCGGGCGGCATATCAGGATTTCCGATGCTCAAATCAATCATGTTATGACCTGCTGCAATTTTTTCTTTTTTATAGGCTCCTAATTCACTAAATATAGAAGATTGGAATGCTTTCATTCTAGTTGCTAACGTGTAAGTCATCAAAACCCCTCCTAAAAACAGTGCTTTCATTCTGCGTTTTTAATTATTCTGAAAACACATGTTTACATTTTATCATTTTTTTATGAAAATTAAAACGATTGACAAATTTAGAGGGAGGATTAGCCTATTTTGAAAAGTAACGATGTAAATAGCGTAGATGTGTTAATTGAAATGTCTATTATAGGATTCATTTTATATAACTTAAGATATTTTCTAGTTTTTATTAAGTATATTTCTCATGTTTTGAATAAAAAAGAATACGAAAACAAGGGCTATTTTTGCGGACGATTTCTAAAGTGAAATAACGCAGAAAATATTTTCTGCGTCTCCTCTGAAATGTAATCATTTCTTTTTATATGTGCATAATTTTTCGGCTGTCAAAAAGTATACATTTAATGTACCGTCGGCAACTTTTAAAGTTTGGTCCGATGTAAATGAATTACCATAATCAATGTGATATACATTAGAATTTTTGACAAATGAGCCTTTATATAAATCGTCTTTATTCTTTGTTGTTTGCATTTCTACTAAATTTTGCACAATTTCCTCTTTATTTTCTTTTTTGACAACTGTTTCAAATTTATAATATACAGGGCATTCACCTTTTTTATTGTCAACGACTTCCCAAGAACCGTATATATCGTTATTGCTGCATCCACTAAGTAGGATGATTAGTATAGGAATTGTAAGTAGAACCTTTTTCATTTTGTGCTCCTTTCTTTTAAATTTGAATAAACGTGCGAATACGATAGGGATATTATAATAAATAAAGTTTAAATTTTTTTAAAGAATTATTTAATTTCATATAAAAATTTAGGAGAAATTAAATAAGCATGAATCTAGTGTAAAGTCAGATTCATGCTAGTACTATAGCCTATGTTATGTCTTTTTTGAGGATAAATAAAGAGGAAAGCAGAATCACTATTCCATTTAATATATATACGCTTGCGGTCATAAAGGCTAACGTACCTGCGCCAAATCCTGCTTTATCGAATATAGAAGCAAATGTTGCGATAGTCAAAAAGATAATGGGAGTCAGTAGTAAAAATATGAAACCTGCCACGATTCTTTTTTTAAAACTATGTCCAGATAAGGAAATGGCTAAAAAGTTTAGGATGCCAAACAGAGCAATTGCAAAGAACAGGACAATAAATACTTCGATGCCATCAGACATTTTACCACTCCTTTTATAAAGAGTACTTTTTATAATCTATTCGAAATAAAAGGGGGATACTCCTTTAGGTAATTTCAATAAACGTAATAAATAGGCGTATTATAAAACAAAGAAGTATGGATTCAATATTAGACCCATACTTCTTTGTTTATTTTATAAATTTGCAGATTGCGAATGCTGTTTTTCATAATGTTTCTGCTTAGAAAGGGAAATAGAAATAATCAATAATGAAACGACTCCAAAGATGAGAACCATATATTGTAACCCAATTGTATCTAAGAAGAAGCCTGTGCCAAGTAAGACGATTTGGAACATAACCCTCTCAAACATATTACGGAATGAGAAGAGGCGACCGTGATAACTTTTTTCCACTTTCGTTTGGAAAATCGTCGACATAATAGGGAAGAAGCAGCCAACACTAAACCCAAACAAACCAAATGATGTAAGAGCCATCCATTTTATATCGCTAAAGAACAATGACAGATGTGCAAAAGCAGTACAAACTGCGAAGAAATATAGTAATTTTTCAGGTTTGAAATGATCAGATAGACGTTTAATTACGAAGGCACCTAACATAAATGCGACACCTTCAATTGTATATATGAACCCTTTAATCGTAGGATCATGTTGCATTTCGCTAATGTTAATAACCATTAAATTAAACCCAGCTATAAATAATAGAGGGATGATACTTAATATAAGTGCTGTAAAAGCAATAGGAATTCCTTTTAAAATACGAAATACTTCCATAAAGCTATTATCTTTTGCAGCTTGTTTACTTGGTGTTGTTGATTTCTTGTCTTCGAATTGTAGGAAGAAAGTCGAGAGGAATAATAAGGCGTATGCTGCCATTGAGAAGGCATACATGTACTGTAAACTCATCACAACTAAAAGAATTCCACCTAGTGAAGTGCCTGCAATACGAGCAATTGTACCAACATTCATATGTACACCGTTCATTTGTAATAACTCATGCTCACGTACGATGAGTGGAATTACAGATTGTAATGCAGGGAAATAAAATGCTGCTGAAATTTGAAGAGCAACCATAAATGCGATCATAAATGCGATACTTTCAAATTGAATAGCAAAAAACATGAAAATAACACTTAAAACTCGACCAAACCCAGCGTAAAGAAGAACTTTTTTCTTTTCATACTGATCGATGACACGGCCAGCCATAGGTCCAACTAGAACACCGGCTAATAGTCCGATAAATAATATAACTGATTTCATGAAATCAGAAGGGACATATTTTTGCATAAATTCAAGGTTGCCAAGAATACCAAGCCATAATCCTAGACCTGCAATAAACTCCCCAATTAGAACAATCCAAACGTTTTTATTACGCCACATAACATAAAACCTCTCCGTCTTTTAAAAATGAAAAACTCGTATATAAAACCTCCTTATTTATGCATTATTTTCATACGAACTTTTTTAGAGTCAGAGTCTATATTACGTGTTTCATAATTGGATTTCAATCTTTTTGATTTGTCAAAAATTTGATGTGTTAATTGATGAAATAAGTGAATCAAAACGTAAAAAATTTATGATTAAAGCTAATAGAAAGTAAGGATACATATAAAAAAGCAAGAACGTATAACTACGCCTCGCTTTTCTCAAGTACAAAATTAAATATTAGATTCACTTAGCAACATTTACGCTCTTGTCCAATAGCTAAAGCGCTAAAAGATAATGGGCCAACAACTTCTGCGCTTGCACCACTAGTAAGGTTTTCAACAGTTAATGAATATTCGTGTGTTCCACTGCTAACGTTTTGATCTATAGCTTGAAATGTTTGTACGTAGAATTGTTCAGAATCTGTAGATTCAATACCTACTTGTGCATTAAAAATTTCAATGTTATCACGGAAAATTCGGAATAAAACTTGTGAAGTCTCAGTTATACCTTCTACACCAATTGTAGCGATTAATTCTACTCGATTATTTCGTGAATCTCTACTTGAAATTCTCAATTTTAAATTTGCTAAAATTGCTTTATTTGGAGAAGCTGGGATTGCAAAAGTTGTTTCACCAGTTTTACTTATAGGCTGAGTAGCTTGGTAATCAATGATATGAGTCATATTCTTCACCTCCTCATATACTAGAATATGAAAATAGTGAAGAATTAGCTTGGACAAATACTGGATTATTTAATAGAGTCAACAATAATTATTGAAAAGAAGAAATTCACATAAAAGCATTAAGAATATATCACAATAAGATGATATTTTTCTTAATGCTTTTTGTAATTAAGCAGAATATTCTTCTTTACGTACTTCAAAAAATTCATTACGTCGCAAGTAATTATAAATTTTCTCTGAAACCTCTTCTTCTTCAGACACTAAGAAACGATGATCAAAAGCGTAGAAAGATTGACCTTTAATTAATTTTACGTAATACATATTAAACGCCTCCTGACACTAGATTATTACTTGCTTCATATTATGATGGCCTATATGTCTGCTAAAAATACTTGGAGTTTCAAAGGGGATAAGTAAAGAAATGAAAGAGCTTACAATTCTGTAAGGTTTATGTCACCTTTTTCGATAGTTTGTATTTACCAGTTTCTTCTATAATGCAAATAGGTTACATAAAATAAGGGGGTAAAAAGATGGATGAAATAATTGGAGAAGTTGTGGCTGGTATTTGTGAATTTGTAGTGGAAGTAACAGCAGATGCTATAGGAAATTTAGTTTCTGGAAATGATGAGGAAAAAGAAACATTATAATAATTTGTAAAAGAATAAAGTTGATCAAATTATAAAGGCTGATTTCTAAAGGGAAATCAGCTTTTTTATTTTTTACATTATATTAACTTAATTTGAATATTCATTTGTTATCATATTTAAGAAGCCTATATAAGGAGGTGAATAAACAAATATGTCAAATTCAGGGCCTGATTTATCTGTTTCTCGTTTGATTGTGGTAAATATAGAGGAAAAAGAATATCATTTTATTGTTCGTGAACATCCGATTGTAGGGAAATTTATATCGCTATTTGAAAATGGGAAAGAATACGGTTTAATAGATAAACAAATCGCTAATAAAGATAAATTTATTACATCGGAGCTTACTAAGTTAGATTATTTTAATATAGATGTTTTATATCTTACACCTGGGTGGATATGGATTGGTATGGATCAATTTGGTTTACATGCTCGTGAGGCTACTTATAACGAAGTAGATGTTATTATGAAGTTGAAAGAGGATTTATATTATATAGATATATACGAAGAAATAAAAATGTAGTAAATATTTATTCAGGTTAGGGGGGAAGTTCCCATAGCCTTTTTTTTGTTTAATAATAAAATGCGAAATTATATTATTTTAATGAAAGGTAAATATGATAAGAAGTGAGATGAAAAGAGGATTTGAAAATACATTAAGAGAATTGTAATAATTATATGAGTCGTATATGTAAATAACAATAGAAAGAAGATGATAATATGAGTAAAGAAGAGCTTGTGAAAAAACAGTTTGGCAGCAATGCAGATAAATATGTAAATAGTAAAATACATGCTAAAGGACTGGATTTACAATATGTAGTTCAACAAGTTGAGTCTCGTCATAATAATCGTCTTCTTGATGTTGCTACTGGTGGCGGGCATGTGGCAAATATGTTAGCACCTATATTTGAAGAAGTAGTTGCACTTGATTTAACAGAACAGATGTTAGAAAAAGCAAAAGTTTTTATAAAGCAGAATGGTCATGAAAATGTATCTTTTGTAGCAGGAAATGCAGAGAATTTACCATTTGCAGACCATTTTTTTGATACAATTATATGCCGGATTGCAGCCCATCATTTTACGAGTCCGGCTCAATTTATTTATGAAGTAAATCGTACGTTGGAGGATAATGGATTATTCATCTTAATAGATAATGTTTCGCCAGAAAATAATGAATATGATACATTTTATAATTTTATAGAAAAAAAGCGTGACCCAAGTCATGAACGAGCTCTAAAAAAGACAGAATGGCTTACTTTATTAGAAAAAAATGGTTTGCAAATGCAGTCATGTCTTACTTTTGATAAGAAGTTTGATTTTGACTGGTGGTGTAATATGATGGATGTCCCTTTACAAAAGCGTGAAAAATTAACAGAATGTATGATGGAAGCACCAAACGAAATGAAGGAATATTTTAATATTCAATTTAAAAATAATAAAGTAGAATCGTTCTATACTGAAATGGCTATGTTTATATGTAAAAAAAGTATAATGTTAAAAAGATAAATGTGTTGCAGTCTTTCTGAAGTACGATATACTTAGTACAGAGAAACTGAGAATTGAGGAATAGTTATAATGATTCGTGTACGCATTGAAGGTAATGAGGAAGAAATGCTTGAATTTATGGGGAAAATGCCAGACATTCCTGGATTTGAAAAGACACATATGAGAGAGCCGAGAAAAGGAAATAACCCGAAATACGATTCAAGTAAAAATGTACTTGCATATTTGTCTTATAAAAAGATTGAAGTCGCCAATAAATAGGCGGCTTTTTTAGTTTGCGCTGTTTCACCGCCTTGTCTTTTTCACATAATAATAATAGTAGATTATGCTCAAGAGGGGTGAGAATAGTTAATAAGAAAATTATCTTTTTTGGAGACTTTGGTATTGATGACGCCGTAGCGTTAATTTATGCAAATAAAACATGTAAATTAGATATTCTAGGTATTGTTGCTGAGTATGGGAATGTATCACGAGATATCGTTACGGAAAATGTTTATTTTTTAGAAAGGTATTATGCTACACAAGTAAAAATTATTGAAGGTGCGAGTAGACCGATGACAGCTGAAGAGCCTTTGTTTTTCCCTGAAATCCACGGGGATCACGGTTTAGGTCCTATTATTCCACCTGAGATGAGAATTTGTAAACGAGAAAATTTTTGTGAATTAATCAAATTAATCGAACCTTGTCCAGAAGATATTATAATTGTGGCGACAGGGAGACTAACGACGCTTGCTACGTTATTTTTATTGTATCCAAATATAATGGATCGTATTTGTTCGTATTATATAATGGGCGGCGCTTTCCTATTTCCAGGTAATGTTACACCAGTATCTGAAGCGAATTTTTATGGTGATCCAATTGCAGCAAATATTGTTATGAAATATGCGAAAAACGCTAGCATATACCCGTTAAATGTAACACAGGGCGCGCTTATAACACCTGAAATGGCCAATATAATAGATAAACAAGGAACTGGACAGGCGAAACTCATTAAACCAATGATTGATTTTTATTATGAGAACTTTTATAAAAAAGAATATCCGGGTATTGGTGGGAGTCCTATACACGATTTATTACCGTTTATCTCGTTTATAAATGACAGTATTTTCGAATATAAAAAATCGGCAGTGTGGATTAGTACGACAAATGATGTGACTAGGGGCCAAAGTGTAGCAGACTTTAGAAAAATAGCTGAGCCAACAAGGTTTGATAATCGGCCGATTCAAAGAATTGCTGTTGGTTTTAACTATGCAGCTTTTAAAGAAGAGTTTATGCGAACAATATTGAAGCCAGATTGTCCTTAATGTGTGTAATAACAAGTCGGATAAATCGTTAGTTCAAAAAAAGGTTTAATCTGTGTGTATTATTCTCAAAAATCTTAAAGTTGAACAACATGAATAACTTATGAAAAATGTCACATAACTAATGGTAAGCAATTGTTTCTAATTATATTTTGATTGGTGAAATGCAAAGGAGGTTATTATATGATTTGGTCTTTAATCGTCGGTGGTATATTAGGATGGCTTGCGAGCTTAATTACTGGAAAGGACGTACCTGGTGGTGTAATTGGTAATATTATTGCTGGTATTATCGGTTCTTGGGTTGGTTCGAAATTACTTGGTAGTTTTGGTCCAGTCATTGGCGGATATGCAATTATTCCAGCTTTAATCGGTGCGATCATTTTAATTTTCATCGTAAGCTTCTTATTACGAGCAATGCGAAAATGAATGTAAGGACTGTTTACATTTGTAAGCAGTCCTTTTTATATGTTATGCTAGTATTATACAATCAGGAGGTGTCAGCATTGAAAACATTCACAGTAAATTTCCATCAAGAAGATAATGCTAAAGCGACAACAGTACATAAATTAAGTGAAGAGGACTTTAACAAAGCAACAGAAAAAGGCACTCGTCATCTATTTGATTTAGATACAAACGTTGGATTCTTCGTATTCTTTGACGCAGAAGATGCAGAAGGAAACGATCAATACTTAATGTTACAATACGAAGGTGATCATGAAGAGCCAACTGCGTGCTACGGATTTGATTTAAAACTATACTATCAATTTTTAGCACTGTACTTAAACGATCTTGAGTTCCAAGGTGAAACAGATGAGGAAGAGGAAGAATACGGTCCAATTCATCATTTAGCGCATTTACTTTATCATATTGTTGAAGATGGTAAATCAATCGAAGTGTAATATACATATTTGAAGCTGCCCTTTTTGGGCAGCTTTTTTATATGACATTGGAATGGTGTACTGTGAGCTAAATAAAGTGAAACTTTAATCAGTGGGGGGTGTTCATCCCCACTGATTATCAGCCCTCACCAATCGGGCTTTTACGGACAGCAGGGCCCCCACCTAACTTCTTTGTTTCCGCTGAATTTTGAGGTGGGGATCTTACTGCCCGGCAAATAGCGGGATAAATTAATAATAGAAATTTATTTATTACTTTCATGTTAGCATCGTAAAACACCTGTTATAATGATTGTAATTAAATTCATGGAGGCTAATTCTATGCTTGTAGATGTAAAAGCTTTTATTAAAGCTGCAGGTTTAACATGTATTTCATCATTAAGTGGAGATAACACGTTTGCTTATAATTTTGAAACTGTAAAAAATACTATCGCTACATTTTTTAAGAAGCTAAGATTTACCGTATAATTTTATTTCAATCAGTAGGAAAAGAGTAATCACTTCCTACTGTTTTTTTTCTGTTTCAAGGAGCTGTTGTGAGAGCATGTTTTAAGTTATAGATAGAGGATATTATCATTGAGAAGAGAAGGTTTAAATAAGGAGATGAAAATGGTTTCGTTTATCAAGAGGTAGTTACTTCGGATATAACAGACTTGGTTACTTTTTAGAAACAGCTTTTGTAATATATTTTGTACAAGCTTTTGGAGAGAGTGAAGCACTGACTTTTTGGAACAAACATAATTTGAAAAGTAATGTAATGGGTTGGTTAACGAAATGAATAAGATGCAATAGGGGGTAAAAATGATGAAAATATATTTAAAAATAGTTATGTTATTTTTGGTGTTTACATGTATGTTTGCGCTAGTCGCATGTAAAGGGACAGACGAAAAAAAGGAAACAAATCCAACCTCGGAAAATAATAAAAATGAACAAAGTAATTTTTCAGAAGAACAGAAAAATCCTGAAGCAAAACCAAGCAATGAAAAAACAACAAAACCATCGCCTGACCCAGATTCGAAAAATAGAACACTTAATCAAAAATCAATTAACCACGTTAAAGATTTGTTTGAACTCGCAAAAGAAGGAAAAGTACCTAATGTACCATTTGGAGCCCATACAGGGGATATTGAAGAAATTGAAAAAGCGTGGGGGAAAGCAAATAAAACCGAATATGCAGGGAACGGAATGTACGCAACTTTTACAAATAAAAATATTGTTTTCGGATTTAATAAAGGGTCACAAGTTTTTGATGTACGCTCATATCATGCAGAACTAAAATTGATTACATTACAAGAAATTGAAAAAGCATTAGGAAAACCATCTTCAGTTAAAGAGAATGGTGAAGATAAAATATATGTATACAAAGTAAATAACCAGTATGAGCTGAAATTTGTCATTCCAAAATCGACTGGTAAGGTAGATCATATTTCTGTATTTTCACCAGAGGATAGTATTAATAAAATGGCAGGATAAGAAATTAAGTGATTTCAAAAACACCTCACTTTCCTTAAGTGAGGTGTTTTTAGTTGTAAATAAGGAACGTCTCCTGCCATATAAAACATACTTTCATACGCGAAATACTTCACTTTTGTTTTTTAATATTCATCCAATAAGAAATATTGATCTACTGAAAAAGTAGTAACCTATAAATTATGTGTAGGCTGGTTCATGATTTTTTTACGTTCTAAATTTTGAACAAACAGTGCTTGAACAATACCTCCAATTAATAAGAAACTAGCACAAATATAAAACAGCATACTTCCATTTAACTTACTTAATAAAACTGCACCCATAACTGGTCCGCACGTTCGAGATATATCCCAGTGTATACCGTAAATTGAAAAATATAAACCACGTTTATTGTGAGGTGCAATTTCTGAAACGAATCGTAATAAGTGGTTTAGAGCAATACTTTCTCCAATGACTAAAAAGAGTAAGGTGAAGAATAACGACAATATCGTCGTTGAATAACTAAAGCCAACTGCAGCTATTGTATAGCAGGCGTAAGAAATAAGGATGATTTTCGCCATAGAAAATCGTTCAGACCATTTTACGAGGAAGATTTGTAGTATGATTTCCAAAATGGCTTTGCATGTTGAAATAAATGCGAGTATGAATACGAGATTAGGAAATACATGTTCTGCAAAAATACGATAATTCGTCTCAGTTTGTGCATAAAAAAAGCTAATAGGAAGTGTAGAAACCATAAGACCGAATATGGCATAATGTTTAAAAATAAATTGCTTTGGTGAACTTGCCTCAACTGTTTGTTTCGACTTACTCATAGGTGGAACGGTTTCTGGGAGCTGGGTCCAAACAACAACGGCATATATCGTAAGGGTTACACTTTGCACGATAAATAAATATTCTGGGTGAGTATTATAAAAACATGCACCGATTAAAGGGCCGACTACGGATCCAATTGCTCCCATCGTTTGTAGGAGAGCAAAAATTTCTGCTTGCTGCTCTTGTTTTGTTAAATCAGCAATTTGTGCACGCTGAGCTGGAATGTATAAGGAACGGCCAATACCATTAATGACATATAACAGTGCAAATATAAAAACAGATTGAGCGAAAACGAAACTGCCGATTGCAACACCTTGTAGTAATAATCCGAGTAACATAATCTTTTTTCGGCCATATTTATCAGTAATTCCTCCAGCAATAAGTGTAAATAAAATGTCTGAAAGTGGCTGTAATCCGAAAATTAGCATAGTTATTATTACATTGCCGTTTAACATTTTATTGACGTAAATAATCATAATGAGAGCTAACATAGATTCAGTCGTTCGGGTTAATAATTCACCACACAATCTAATAAAAATAGGTTTATTGTAACGAAGTAAGAGATAATTCAATATTAATTCCTCCTTTCTATATTGAAATGATAAGATGAAAGGAGAGTTGGAAAAAGGGTAGAGACTATAGGGAGGATTTTTCACCTTTTAGGGGGAGTATGATGTTTATTTTAGATCAATACATTGAACTATGGATTGCTTATGGAAAAGGAAAAAAAGAGGGAGAACGATTGGAAGTAACAGTGCAAAATATATCTGGTACATTATTTTGTACAGAGCGCAATAGTAAATTAATTATAAAAAAATTAGATGAGTTAAATTGGATCAAGTGGTTTCCAGGTCGCGGCAGAGGAAATCGGTCTAAGTTAATATTTCAAAAGCACCCGATGTCTTTAATTTTAGATAGAGGAAAAGAAATAACGAAAAAAGGGGATGTGAAAAGCGGAAGTATATTTGTGGAACGCTATAGCTCACATTTTCCATCAGTAAAGGGAGAATATCATTCCTGGGTGGATTCAATATTTGGTCATAAGGTTGAAATGACATCTGAAGGGAGAAGAGATGTACTCCGGTTGCAAGTACAAATGAATTTAGATATCACATTAGATCCTGTATACGCTACAATGCGCTCAGAATGCCATATGGTAAAACATATATTCGACACACTCGTGTATGTAGACGGTAATACAAACATTATAGAGCCAAGACTTGCATTTCACTGGGAATATAATGACGCTGAAAAAATATGGACGTTTTACTTACGAAAAGGAGTTCACTTTCATAATGGAAAACAACTTACTGCACATGATGTTATATACTCGTTGAATCGATTTATAAAGCTGGAAAATAATGCACACACATGGATGTTACAACACGTTGAAAGTATCCGTTCAGTGGATGACTACGTTTTCGAAATTCAATTACATACAGAAAATCGAATGTTTTTACATATGCTAAGTGCAGAACAGTGTTCTATCGTGAATGAAGATGAAGCAGGAGGGCTAATTGGAACCGGGCCTTTTCAATTATATAAAAGTAATGAAAATCTGTTCATTTTAGAAGGACATCCTTTATATTTTCGTGAAAGACCTTTTTTAGATCGTGTTGAGTTGTGGAATGTAGAACAAGGTGTAGGTACATACGATGTTTTAGTAAAGGCGCAGTATAAAGATAAAGAAAAACATAATAAAGAATTGTCTCGGCTTGAGTCGAACGTGACATATATAACATGTAATCTTACGAAAGAAGGACCAATGCAAGATGAGTTATTTCGGAAAGCGTTATATAACATCATTCATGGTTATACAATCGTTCAAGAACTCGGCGGAGAACGTGGAGAAGTGGCAAAAAAACTAATATTAGCAGGTGAAAGCATTGTAGAGATTGAGGAAGATGTAGAAAGTTTAATTAAAAGGAGTACTTATCATAATGAAGTGCTACAACTCTACACATTTACAGGACGAGATCATGTTGAAGATGCACAGTGGATACAAAAAGAGTGTGCGAAATATGGGATTCGTGTAGAAAATAATTTTCTTGATATAGAAGAGCTATTGGAAGTAAGTACGATACAAAAGGCCGATATGATGCATGATAGTGCCACAATCAGTGAACGAATAGAAGATAGTCTATTATATATGTTTCTTACAAAAAATAGTTTTATTCATGGACAAAGCAGCATGGTCTTTCATGAAAAGTTGTCTCCTTATTTTAGACAAGAAGAATTAGAGAAAAGAGTTGCACTGTTACGCGATATCGAGGATACTTTGTTACGTCAAATTCATATTATTCCTTTATATCGTAATAAACAAGAGGTAAGTACACATGAAAAAGTTCAAAATATAATGATTAATTCACAAGGTTGGATTGATTTTTATAATATTTGGTTTAAGTCTTGATATATAAGGGCTTTTGCACATTTTCATAAGGTGTGTAAGAGCCTTTTTTGTATGTAGGAATAGGTTTGTTTTACACATTGTTACGCTACTTGTGATAAAAGTCTATTTACAGCGTAACAGTGTTATGTTACATTGTTATCAGGAAGGAGTGTTATACAGTTGAGTACAGATTTAATTTCAAAAAAAGATTTATTAGAACTAACTGGTATTTCATATGGACAGTTATATAGGTGGAAAAGAAAAAATTTAATTCCGGAAGATTGGTTTGTACGAAAATCAACGTTTACAGGTCAAGAGACATTTTTTCCGAAAGAAAAGATATTAGAGCGGATCGATAAAATCCAAACGATGAAAGAGGATTTATCACTTGATGAACTAGCTAACATGTTTTCACCGAGTGTGAGAGAAATTCTTTTAACAAAGGAAGACATTTTACGCAAGGGGATTGCATCAGAACCAGTTTTACAATTTTTCATAGAACAAACGAATAAAAGAGCAGAGTTTCAATTTGTAGACATTCTTTATGTGTACATGTTAGAAGAATTACTACAATCAGGAGAGATTAGTTTAGAAGAAGGAAAAATGGTCTTGCAAGTTTTACGTGAAAATTATGAAGCAATTAAACATAAAACTTGTGACTTAATCATCGTCCGAAAGTTAGGGATTTCTACATGTTTATTAGTTTCAAACGTGGACGATTTAATTTTTGAAAAAGGCACCAAAATCGTTTTACGCGAAGCGATTATGAAATATACCGAAGCATTAAAAACTAAATTGTTGTAGTGGAGGAGAAAGTATGCGTACAGATAATTTGATTATAAATGGTTACGGTTCATCGAATGGCGGCGAGTTTCATAAAGTGCAATTAAACGGAAAAGGAACTGTGAATGGAAATGTTGAATGTGAGCAATTTGAATGTAACGGTTACGGTGCAGTTACTGGCGATTTGAAAAGTAGCAGTGCACGAATTAGCGGATCTGGTAAAGTTGATGGTACAGTTCATGCTGAAACGATGCGAATTGATGGAAAAGCAACAATTACGCAAAATGTAAAAGCAAACAGTTTGAAAATTGCAGGAAAAGGTACGATAGGTGGAAATGTCACTGGTGAAGAATTTAAAGTCAATGGTCAAGCTACAATTGACGGTAATTGTGAAGTGGATACTTTTTCTTCAGAAGGACAATTTACAATCGGTGGTTTATTAAGCGCAGATGAAATTAATATAAATATTCACGGTACATGTCGAGCGAAAGAAATTGGTGGTCAAACGATTAAAGTAAGACATAGATCAGGTACATTTAGTCGACTATTTAAAACAGTGTTTGGCTTGCAGTTAGAAGCTGAACTATTAGAAGGTGACAATATCGATATTGATTATGCTCACATAAGAACGGTAAGAGGAAACAATGTTACAGTAGGAGCAAACTGTGAGATTGAACTGATTGAATATACCGGTGTTCTTACTGTTGATAAAAATGCAAATGTAAAAGAAATTAAGCAGGTTTAACGGAAGGGAGAAATCAGTATGGAACATCCACATAGTCTCACAGTAAATGGTTCTGGTAATTCAGCAGGCGGAGATTATAATAAAGTGAAGATTCGCGGTGAAGGAACAATTACGAATGATATGAGTTGCAATGAGTTTAAAACGTACGGAACGAGTGATGTACGCGGTAATGTGAAAGTGAAAAACTATGTCGTGTATGGAGATAACGAAGTACAAGGAAATGTAGATGCGGAATATGTAAAAGTATATGGTAATACACAAATTCATGGTGATGCTCATATTGAAAAAACAAAAGTTAGAGGTATGATAAATATTGAAGGAAAGTTTTCAGGTGATTTCGTAGATGTAAAAGGTGCTTTAAATGTAAAGGGAGATATTGAAGTAGAAGATTTATCATTAACTGGTGGTCTTGAAAGTGATGGATTACTTAATGCTGAAAATATTCAAATCTCACTTCGTTATGAAGGCAGTAAGGTAAGAGAAATTGGTGGTAAAAAAATTACCGTTCGTAAAAAAGCGAGATTTATTCCTTTTACTAGTCATGCTGGAAACCTCCAAACTTCAATTGTTGAAGGAGATGATATCTATTTAGAACATACGATTGCTGAAGTTGTAAGAGGCAACAACGTCACAATTGGTCCTGGATGTGAAATTAGTGTTGTAGAATATCATACTAGTTTTAATCAAAAAGGTAATGCAGTCGTAAAAGAACATAAACAAATATAAGTAGTATGAGGGAGAGCAAGAGATATGGTTGAGAAGAATAATAAGCTCGGCTTTGTTGTGGCGGGCTTATTGCTAGGTATTTTAATGGCATCGATGGATAATACCATTGTTGTAACGGCGATGGGAACAATCGTTGGTGACTTAGGAGGCCTCGAAAACTTTGTATGGGTCGTTTCTGCCTATATGGTCGCAGAAATGGCAGGCATGCCGATTTTCGGTAAGCTATCAGATATGTATGGTAGAAAGAGATTCTTTATTTTCGGTTTAATCGTCTTTATGATTGGTTCGGCACTTTGTGGTACTGCTGAAAATATTACACAGTTAGGTATTTATCGTGCTATTCAAGGTATTGGCGGCGGGGCATTAGTGCCGATCGCGTTTACTATCGTTTTTGATATTTTTCCACCTGAAAAACGCGGGAAAATGGGTGGTTTATTCGGAGCTGTATTTGGATTATCTAGTATTTTCGGGCCATTACTTGGCGCATATATTACCGATTACATTAGCTGGCACTGGGTATTTTATATTAACTTACCACTTGGCGTTTTAGCACTTATTTTTATTACATTCTTTTATAAAGAATCACGCGTTCATAGAAAGCAAAAGATTGATTGGTTTGGCGCAATTACTTTAGTTGGTGCAGTAGTTTCTTTAATGTTTGCGCTTGAACTAGGCGGACAAAAATATGATTGGGATTCTAGCTTTATTTTAAGTTTATTTGGTGGATTCGCTATTTTAATCATCGCATTCATTTTTATTGAACGAAAAGTAGAAGAACCAATTATTTCATTTGAGATGTTTAAGCAGCGCTTATTCGGAATGAGTACAATTATTGCATTATGTTACGGTGCTGCATTTATGTCAGCAACTGTTTACATTCCGTTATTCATTCAAGGTGTATACGGCGGGACTGCAACAAACTCAGGATTATTACTTTTACCTATGATGCTAGGATCAGTCGTAACAGCGCAGTTAGGTGGATTTTTAACGACTAAGCTGAGCTACCGAAACATTATGATTATTTCTGCTGTTATTATGTTAATCGGATTATTCTTATTAAGTACATTAACGCCAGAAACAAGTCGTGCATTATTAACGGTTTATATGATTATTATCGGATTTGGAGTAGGTTTCTCATTCTCTGTACTAAGTATGGCTTCAATTCATAACTTCGGTATGGAACAGCGTGGATCTGCAACTTCAACGAGTAACTTCATTCGTTCATTAGGAATGACACTAGGTATTACAATCTTCGGAATGATCCAAAGAACAGGTTTCCAAGATCAATTAGAAGAAGCATTTAAAGGGATGAGCGGGGGAATGAATACAAAATTAGGGGATTCAAGAGCCATTTTATCAGAATCGGCAAGATCTCAAATCCCTCCGCAAATATTAGATAAGATTATTGACGCTCTTTCTAGTTCAATTGTTCAAACATTCATGTGGGCATTGGTACCAGCTGGATTAGCATTCATGTTCATTTTCTTTATGGGAAATGAGCGTATGGTAATTAAGAAAGAACAAATGAATAAAAAGAGTGAAACATCAAAAGCGTAATGAAAAAGCTCCTTTCCAATTGGAAAGGAGC
>NZ_KV827850.1:67301-83557 GCF_001836235.1 Bacillus sp. HMSC036E02
GCTCCTTTCCAATTGGAAAGGAGCTTTTTCGTATGTACGGTGTTAGATTAGCCTTCGATAATTTCGTATTCTTCGTCTGCAAGTAATAAAATTTGCGTTTTCTTGCCTTTGTTTTGAACTTCGATTACATCGTATGCGCCTAAGTCTCTTACTTTGCTTTGAGAAGCGTTAACCATAACTTCAATAGAATCAATTAAGATATCTTCTTCAATATATGATTCAGGCAATGCCATATCTTCAGTATCTAATACACACGCATATAGATTTTGTAAATTTTCAGTAGTTGGGTTTTGTTCCTCAACATCAATGATATTTTTTACTGCATCCATATTTTCTTCTTTTGCTTGGTACACTTTAATTTTAGCCATAATTTTAATCTCCTTTATAACGTAATCGTAGAGGCTACACCTCATTATAACGTTTTTTTTATGAAAGATGAAATTGTTATATGTATTTATAGTAAAAATTATGTGTCCTTACTCAAAATTGGTGTGATTTCCATATAAATGTACGAGTAGGTAACGATAATGTTACGTTAAAGTTATATTGTCCAAGCTTTTCTTATTTTCTTCCTATATGTATGTAGTAGCAATTCTATATAGAGAAGGGATGGAGTGTAAGTGGGTTGTGAACCGAGAGTTTCTAGAGATTTTGTTCAAGTACCTGAACTGGTAGGTTTTCGATTACTTTTATCACATCCAGCTGGAGACCCTTTAAACTACGGATTATTATTTATTAATTTTCCTGATACGATTTTTATTTTTATATTGGCATCAAGCGGATACCTTGCCATTTCGAACTGTTTAAAAATAGAGGGCGGAACTGGTGATGCCGAAATAGAAGAGATGAAAAAATGATAGAGGATGACGATAATACGTACAAGTCAGTTGTTAAATTGACTAAAGTATATAAGAACGGTGAGACGGAATCTTTTATTTATAAAAATGAGTTATAATACATGTATTTAAATGCACCCTCAAACTATTGTTGAGGGTTGTTACATAATTAATTATGTTGGTCCTTCAAGCCATTTGTTAACGAGTAAGAAATATATTTATTGTTGACTTATTTTATAGGTTGATCATTTCATAGTTAGTAGATGTTATAATCATTTTATGTTTACTGATATTTTATAAATATTCGAAGTTTCAATTTAATAGTCAATTGCTTTTATGATGAACAGGTGGGTGTGTATATGAATACGAATTATGGAGCGCTCATGAAAATGTTAAGAGTGGTTGATTCTAAAGAAGGCGGGAATGTAAATGATATATGAAGCGAATATACATACAAGAAAAAAACTAGTTTCTATGTTTGAGGATTTCAATAACGTTGTTTTACTTTCTTATTTACAAGGGCATATGGGTACTGCTTGGGTAAATGATCTTGAAAATCCAACAGTAGCACAAGTTACGGTAGGAATTTTTACATTTTACGCTGGAGACCCAAATACGAAAGAAACAGAAGAGTTATTACGTAATATGCCAGAAAGAATTTTAGTTATCGTAAATAGTGAAGAGTGGAAACAACGCTTAGAAACATTCCATGAAAGAAAAATAGATAAGTTTTTACGTTATAAATTCAAACGAAATCCAGAAGTTTTTAATCGTTCAAAATTACAATCTTTTATATCAGCACTTCCAAAAGAATATGAGTTAAGAAGAATAGATGAGCATATCGCAAATAGCCCCAAATTACATAAGATATCTGAAGATTTTACAAGTCAATTTCATTCGATAGAAGATTATATAAACCGTGGTATAGGTTATAGCATTTTATATAATGGAGAAGTTGTATGCGGTGCATCCTCCTATAGTATTTATAATGATGGGATTGAAATTGAAGTTGCGACTGATCACAATCATAGAAGAGAGGGCTTGGCAACTGTAGTTAGTGCAGCTATTATATTGGATTGCTTAGAAAATGGAAAGTATCCAAACTGGGACGCAGCGAATACTACATCTGCTAAACTAGCAGAAAAGTTAGGATATGAATTTGATAAGGCATATGATACTTATTTTGTAGATAATAGATGAGTGAAGGAGTTACATACTAAAAAATACATGCGCCCTAGTACGTAAGTCTAGGGCGCATGTATTAGTTGGTAAATATCTTCATAACAATTTTATCACATTTTATCTTTTGAATGTTTGGAATTAAAGATATTTATGTGACTTTTTGAAAAAATAAAAGAGCAGTTAGCAAAAGCTAACTGCTCTTCTCCAAGGGGGAATGGAGAAATACAATCATGTTACCTATAGTATTGACAGAACATTGAGTTTTAATCAGCCATTTATAAAAGGAGAGATAAAATATCTTTGATTAATCCTTAGCTCCCATTAGGAGTACTGATAGAAAAACGATTGAGAATATATTTTTTTATTACATTTACAATTTGAAGAGTAGAACGTGTTTATCGTAATTCTCCAAACACCAATTATATTTTTTTAGAATGATTGGATGGACTGCTTCTTTCGTAGTATCGACTTCAGTATATCCATATTTCTTATAAAAGTTTTCTAATTCCTCAAAAGGAAGACAATATACATTTTGTATTTGTGATTTTTTTGCAGTTTCTACTAAAAATGAAACAAGCTCACCAGCTAATTGTAGCCCTCTAAATTGAGGCAGAATAAAAATTCCGCCCATTTCTAAAGTATCTTCATCTATTTGGACTAATCGGCCAACACCTGCATACTCGTTGTTATATGTAATAATTGCAACTTTATCTCTCTTTAAATCACTCCGTACAAATCTTATTGAGTCATATTGGTTATTAATCCATTCTAAATCGTTAGATGTGGCCAATTGAATACTCATATACATCCTCCTTCGGAATACTAGCGCTCTCTTCATTATATAGAACATAAGATACTATATCAAAAGAACCTTGAGATAGCACATTTGTTTAAGTTATTAGTTAAAAGTGTGGGATTGCTGGCATTGAAATGATGGCTTCACCAAACATAGGATAATAATCTTGTGAATTTAGTGTTACATAGTCAAAATAAAAATTAGTTTATGTGTTCGGTAACGCACGATTGTTTAAGTGTAGAGAAAATCATAGGGTTATTTTAATTAGTAGCTACTGTATTCATTGAAGCTATTAAGGAAATGTGGTAATCGCCAGCCCTAGTGATACAAATCATATTAGGATTTAGTAAAAAAAATTCTTCCTGAAAAAGAGGGGGGTTAAAGATAAGAGCACTTCGAAAAGTGCCCTTCAGTAACGACTACTCATTCTAAAAAGAAAGGATGCAATATATCATATGAAGTTAAGTGTATTTAAGTATGGGTCTTTTATATAAATGTGAAATAAAAGAGAGCTGTCTTCTTATTAGAAGGCAGCTTTTTGTTATTACAAAAAAGAATTAGAAATAAAATATAAATTCAGTTACTTGTCCAAACAATTTTTAAAAAAATACATAAAATGCTAGTAGTTAGCCAATATTTTTATATTGCTAATTTTTTAGACTAAAAGGGGTGATTTTATGTGTGATTGTGAAGTTTGTAGAAGAAAGAAAAAACGTGATCCATTAAATCGGGGTTCTGAACCAAAAAAACAGGATTCCGAATCAGTGAATTCTTATTCATTTAGTAAAAATGCAAATTTTTTAGAAGAAGCTATACAAACAGATGAAATCGATCAAGTTTCTGAGGAATATATTGAAATAGTAGATTCAGCAGATGTACAAGTTACGACTACAGATACAAAAGCTGCACTATCTATCCAAGCCGCGTTACAAGCAGCTATTGTGGTTGTAGTAAGTATTTCTATAGCAGATAGTGAAAAGGCAGATAAAATAACACAAGAATTGTTTCAAAAATCATCTATTAAACAAATTAATAGACAAAAAACATTTATTAAAAATTCCAGAAACGTAACCGTAACAACTACTGATACAGATATTGCAGTGAATATTCAAATTCTTCTTCAAATTTTATTAGCGTTACTAGTTAAACTAAACATTTTATAAAGTGTCTATCCTATTTATATTTAGCTATAAGGGTTCACACTAAGTAAATATTTTTTGTTGTAATATGTGGTACAAGCTTGGACTTTCTCATTATGACCGAATTAATATTCAAGATTGATGGGAAATTAAGTGTGGAAAACTACACAATAACAAAGGTGAACCTATTATTTAACAGTGAATAAAACTTATATATGTGAAGTAAAGGAAAGCTGTCTTCGTATTAGAAGACAGCTTTTTAATTTTATTAGTAAAAAGCCGTGAAAATAAAAGATTAAGTTACTTGTCCAAGCATTTTTTATTTAAATACATATAATGCTGGTAGTTAATCTAAATTTTTATAGAAAACTGATAGGAGTGAATATTGTAAATGGATGATTTAAATAAGTTTTCTTCCTTTAAGTTTGATAAGGATCAAAAGAATATAATTATAGACCTTTTACTCTCAGATATTTTTAATAGGCATGGGATAAATGAAGAAAAACTAAAAAATTTATCGCCAGAAAAAAAGCAGCAAATTAAAAGTATTGTTTCTGAAATACAATCACAAGTTAATAATTATTTAGATTGAAAGGGGGTGAATGTATGAAAAAAACATGTCATTCAGATGAAAATAAAAGGTGGAGTGCATTAGACTCCTCAAATCCTCATCCATCTTTTAAAAATGATACCGTTTCAGAAGCTGCAGCACAAGAAAGTAAAACTTACCAAATTTCTGAAGAATCTATTACAATTGTAGATTCAGCAGATGTAGAAGTTACGACTACAGATACAAAAGCTGCGTTATCTATTCAAGCTGCATTACAAGCAGCTATCGTGGTTATAATAAGTATTTCTATAGCAGATAGTGAAAAAGCTGACCGTGTAGCACAAGAATTGTTTCAAAAATCATCTATTAAACAAATTAATAAACAAGAAACTGTTATTAGAAATTCTAGAAATGTTACAGTTACGACTACAGATACAGACATAGCAGTAAATGTTCAAATTCTTCTCCAAATTTTATTAGCTTTACTAGTAAAATTAAATATTTTATAAAATGTTTAACCTTTTTTAGATATAGTGCATCTTACAGGTAAAGATTCACTGTTTTAATTATAGTACAGGCTATAAATATTTATCATAACTGGACTAATATTCAACATCACCAAAGTATGAATGTAAACAAACAATGTGATGGAAAATAAAGTTTGGTTATTTTATGAAAATTGAAAAGCCATTTCCTTTATTGGATTTGGCTTTTCAATTTTAAACAGTATGAATTTGAAAAGATAATATTAAGTTAAAGAAGTAAAATATACTGATACAAAATACTTATAAAATTACTCGTGTTATAGAAAAATAATAAGAAAAAGGTGTTTAAAATAGAATCATTTTCATTAATAGTTCAAGTTTTGAAGAATAGTGCATACAATATAAAGTGTTTTCCTTTCTTCATTTAAGTTTTACGTATATAATTTAAAAGTACTATTTTTATTTTATTATTTTATATTTATAACAGAATAGAGGTTTAAAAATGAGTGTTAAAATCATTACGGATAGTGCGGCGGATTTACCAGTAGAATTGCTGCAAGCATATGATATTGATTTAATTCCACTCCGTGTATATGATGAAGCAGAAACAGAGTATTTAGATGGAGTAACATTAGAGTCAGTTACATTATTGCAAAAAATGAGAGAAGGCGCTGTTTATAGAACGTCATTGCCTTCGCTTGAAACTTTCCAAGAAAAATTTGTTTCTTATGCAAAAGAAGGTAATCCTTGTATATATTTAGCTTTTTCATCTGAACTGTCTGGTACATATCAATCATCAGTTGTCATTAAAGAGGAAGTAAAAGAAACATATGCAGATTTAGATTTAGAAATTATTGATACAAAATGCGCTTCGCTTGGTCAAGGTCTTGTCGTTTTAGAAGCTGCTAAAATGGCAAAAGACGGCGCATCAAAAGAAGATATTTTAAACCGTGTCGCTTTTCTAATGAACCATATGGAGCACATCTTCACTGTAGCTGACTTACAGTACCTTGTTAGAGGTGGACGTTTAAGTAAAGTAGCTGGTTTTATCGGTGGTTTACTAAACATTAAGCCTATCTTAAACGTGGAAGAAGGAAAACTTGTACCACTTGAAAAGGTAAGAGGGAAAAAGAAAGTATTAAGCCGAATTGTTGATATTATGGAAGAGCGTGGTAAAGACCTTAAAGGTCAAACAATCGGTATCACTCATGGTGATGACTTAGAAACAGCGGAAGCATTAAAATCATTAATTACGGAAAGATTCGGTTGTGAAGTATTTATCGTAAATACAATTGGTGCAGCAATCGGAGCACATACAGGACCTGGCGTTATAACGTTATTTTTCTTAAATGAAGTAGAGTAAAGGATTGATCATTTGATCAATCCTTTTTTCTTTAATCTGTGATTACCGGTCGATATGGTATTGGTGAAGATAAAATCTTTGAAGTTTTCCTATATGAATTGCTCTCTTGTAGAAGGAGTATTTTTTATATGTGGAATGATACTTAATGGTAGAAGAAAAGAGTAGAAATAAGAATGTATTTATAGGAATTTAAATATTTGAAGATATCAAAATTTTGCCATTTCATATATAATTGTGTGTGGAGAAATATCTGTAACTATTTGTAAAAATAGGGGGTGGCTATAAAAATGCAAGAAATTGCTAGATGGGATTTAAATCGATTGTATTCGAATGAGGATATTCTATTTCCGATTTTGGAGTTGAAAGAGAAATATTTTGTAACAAAAGATGTAGAGGTTCTTTCAAAGCTAATACAAGCTATTGAAAAAGCAGAATACTATTTGTACTGTAGATCAGTTGAAGAAAGTGTACCATCTGACCTTACTAAATTGACCGTGAAAGTGAAGGAACTAAAAAATGAATTACAGCAAGTAATAAAACATAATGAAGTGGAAACTTCAGATAATACTAAGTTAATAAAAGATGAGCTTAATGCGTGGGAAAATATGTACATACAATTACGGGATAGGATAGAAATAGAGCACAATAATAAACAATTATCTTTTGGACAAGCAAATACTATTGCAATGAATAGTGATAATGAAAAGGAAAGATTAGAAGTATTCGAGTTACTTACAAGTACTTTACATAAGGAAAAAGAAATCTTTGCTACTGTATTAAATCAAATAGGGAGATTGCGTAATGCAAAGAGTAATGAAATAGAAGATAGAGAGATTTTAACACAATCTTTTCATGCGAATGGCATTTCAGAAACTGTATTATTCCAAATGTGGAATGCGACAGAAGAAAACCTTGATAAATTAGTAAGTGCTTTAAACGTGTATAAGAAAGGAAAAGCTTCAATTACATGGCATGAACTTATGACGGTAAAGGAAAGTAATGAGGTCATGATTCCTTTTTCAGTAGCAATACAAAACGTTTATGATGCATGTAAGAATATTGATGAAGAATTAGCAGAATTTGCACGTAATGCGATAGAAAGTGGTTGGGTAGATGCTGAACCGAGAGAGAATAAACCATCAGGTGGGTTTTGTGCTCCATTTTTCAGTGAGAAAGAATCGCGAATTTCCATTCGTTATGATGGGAGTATAGATAGTGTAAGAGTGCTCGCTCATGAATTAGGACATGCTTGGCATTTTTATAATATGAGTTTTGAACAATCTACATCTTTTTTAGATGATTATTTGCCAATGAGTACGGCTGAATCAGCATCTATTTTCTTTGAAACGGTACTCTTAAATTATCTAATTGAAACAACGGATAGTAAAGATATGAAAAAGTCATTACTTAGCTGGAAAATAAGAAATAGTTTTAATTATGTAATGGCAATACGAGCATCGTATCAGTTTGAAAAAACATTTTATGAAAAATGTAAAGAGGGTCCTTTAAGTGCTGATGAAATTGAGAAATTATCTATAATTGCACAAAAACAAGCTTATGGAAAAGCTTTAAGTGAATACCAGCCGTTTGTATGGATGAAATATATTCAATTTTATATAGCAGATGTTCCTTTTTACAATTATCCATACACATTTGGATATTTAGTAAGTTTTAGCTTATTAGAAATAGCTCAAGAAGGTAAAAGTACTTTTCATTCGAAATATAAAGAGTTCTTACGAGAAACAGGAAAGGCTCCAGTAGAGGAGCTTATGAAAAAACATTTTGAAATAGATATAAGAAATTATGAATTTTGGAATAAAGCTTTTATTCAAATTTCTAAAGACATTGATGAATATTTGCAGCTTATGTAAGGGGAGAGTACAGTGGATCAGCAGTTTATAAAAGGTATACCTTTTTCAACTTTAGAATATGCAAAAGCTATAAGTTTATTAAAAGGTTGGCTACATGAACAACAAGGGAAACCAAGGTTTGTAGTAACTGCAAATCCTGAAATTGTTATGTCTGCAAAGGAAAATACGGAAAAATCAAAGGAGTTTAAAAAGATGTTACTATCTGCGGATTTAATAACAGCGGATGGGATTGGTGTCATAATTGGCTCGAAAATATTAAAAGGAACTTTGAAAGAACGTGTTACTGGGGCGGATTTAACTCACGATTTAATAAAATATTGTAACGACAATGAATATCGTGTCTTTCTTTTTGGAGCTGCGCCAGAAAGTAATAAAAAGGCATTAGAAAAATTAAATGAGCAGTTCCCAGGAGCACAATTTAAAGGACAGCATGGATTTGTAAATGGTGAAGAAATAGAAGAAATAAAAATGAAAATTAAGCAGTTCAAGCCGCATTTACTACTCGTAGGACTAGGCTCACCAAAACAAGAAGAGTTCATCTATGAAAACATACAAACATTAAACGTTCCGCTATCTATTGGTATCGGAGGCATGATTGATATAATATCTGGTACTGTAAAAAGAGCACCAAAAATAATGAGGGATACTGGAACTGAATGGCTGTATAGGTTACTCTCACAGCCGAAAAGATTAAAGCGACAACTTGTACTTCCGAAATTTTTATTATCGGTTATGTCTGAGAGGATTAAAGGGATTAATTAATAAAGGGGACTACATACATGAACAGAATCGGCATTATCGGAGCAATGCAAATTGAAATAGATTTACTTTTAAAAAAGCTAGTAATACAAGAAGAACAGACAATTGCGGGAATGCCATTTTATATTGGAGAATTCATGGGAACAGAAGTAATTATTACACGTTCTGGTGTAGGGAAAGTAAATGCTGCTGCATGTGTGCAAACATTAATTCATAAATTTAATGTAGACTCTATCATCAATACGGGCGTTGCTGGTGGATTACATCCAGGTGTAAAAGTTGGCGATTTAGTTATTTCAACTAACGTTACCCATCATGATGTAAGTAAAAATCAAATGAAAAAATTATTCCCGTTTCAAGAGGAGTTTATTGCAAGTAAGGAATTGATAGAGTTAGCACGTAAAGCATGTAACAGTAATAGTTCAAATATTCAAGCTCACGAAGGAAGAATTGTAAGTGGTGAATGTTTTGTTGAAGATTCAAAGTTAAAGGCAAAATTAATAGATGAATATGCACCTCATTGTACAGAAATGGAAGGGGCAGCAATTGGACATGTCGCCTACATAAATGATATACCGTTTCTTGTTATACGATGTATTTCTGACAGCGCAGATGATGAAGCTCAAGTTTCTTATGATGACTTCGCGAAAACTGCTGCGAATTATTGCTCAGAAATTATTATTGAGATGCTTAAAAATATATCTGGTAAAACTATAGTCCAAAAGGAGAGATAGGAATGTTACAAGCATTAATTTTTGATATGGATGGAACATTATTTCAAACAGATAAAATTTTAGAATTATCGTTAGATGATACTTTTGATCACTTAAGATCACTTCAATTATGGGATACGGTAACACCGATTGAAAAATACCGTGAAATTATGGGTGTGCCGCTACCGAAAGTTTGGGAAGCTTTATTACCGGACCATTCTATTGAAATAAGAGAACAAACAGATGCATATTTTTTAGATAGACTAATTGAAAACATAAAAAGCGGAAAAGGCGCTTTATATCCAAATGTAAAAGAAATATTTACATATATAAAAGAAAATAATTGTTCAATTTACATTGCTAGTAATGGTTTGAAAGAATATTTACGAGCAATCGTAACGTATTATGCTTTAGACAAGTGGGTGACAGAAACGTTTAGTATTGAACAAATACAATCGCTAAATAAAGGTGACTTAGTTAAAAGTATTATGAACAAATATGATATAAAAGAGGCAGCGGTAGTTGGTGACCGGCTATCTGATATAAATGCAGCGAAAGACAACGGTTTACTTGCAATTGGGTGCAATTTTGATTTTGCGCAAGAAGATGAACTTGCTCACGCTGATATAGTAATAGATGATTTAATAGAGTTAAAGCGGATACTGCCTGCTGTACAGAGATAAATAAAGTGTGTGCATTTTTTCCAAGTCCTATATGTCTTATTTTATGGAGGGAGTATGCTTAAAAATAATTTTAAAATTAGTAATATTCCTGCGGTTTTGTGGGGAGAGAAGAGTGAAAAAGTTTTTATTGCAGTACATGGAAATATGTCAAATAAGGAAGATGCAGTTATTCAAATATTAGCTGAAGAAGCCAATCTAAAAGGTTATCAAGTATTAAGCTTTGATTTACCTGAGCATGGAGAAAGAAAAAATGATAACACTCCTTGTAAAGTACAGTTTTGTGTTAATGAATTATCTATAATTATGAACTATGGAAAAGTACATTGGAAAGAAATAAACGTATTTGCATGTAGTATGGGGGCGTATTTTAGTCTTTTAGCTTATCAAAATGATGTGCTAAAAAAGGCATTATTTTTATCACCAGTAGTTAATATGGAACGAATTATTGAAAATATGATGAAATGGTTTAATGTAACACCGGAGCTTTTGCAAAAAGAAATGACTATAGAGACACCTATTGGTCAAAAGTTATATTGGGATTATTTATGCTATGTAAAAGAGCATCCTATTAGTACATGGAATACAGATACATATATTATGTACGGAGCTAAGGATGAACTGTGTGAACTTGAAACTATTAACTATTTTACAAAAAAACATCGTTGTGAATTAGAAGTTATGGAGACGGGTGAACATTACTTTCATACCGAAGAACAGTTAAAGATATTTGAACAGTGGTTACACAAACATATCGATTAACAAATTATAATTTAACTTATACCTGCTAGAGAAGAATGGTGAATTTATAAACTGATATTATATTTGAGAGACATTATAAATATAAATGTATTTATTTAAGCAAATAGGTGCTTTAGTTCAATAAGACTTAAACAACTATATTATCGATTTACATCTGAAGTGAAGAATACACATACTACGAATTGAATAAGATAACAATCATAAAAATGCTCAGAATCAATAATTCTAGAGCATTTTTATGTATTTTCATAGTAAGGGGGGATTTACTTGAAAGATATACATATTCAACAAATTGAAGATTTAATGATATACGAACACGATTATCTTGTTCAGGAAAGCAAAGACGAAGGATTTTATTTCCTAATAAAACTAATAAGTGAATATGAAAATAAAATAAACACGTTTAATAAAACTGGTGAATGCTTATATGGGATTTTTCAAGGGGAAAAGTTAATTGGAATAGGAGGGCTAAATGAGGATCCATATACAATAAACAATAAGATTGGTAGGATAAGGAGATTTTATATTGCAAAAAAATACCGAAGGAAAGGATTAGGGAGGTTATTATTAGTGAGAATTATAAACGATGCGAAAAAACATTTTAATATTGTTGTTTTAAATACAGATACAGTACAGGGTGACGAATTTTATACTTCGAGTGGATTTGTGAAAGGGACAAAATATATGAGAGTGAGCCATTATTTGAACTTATATAAAAGGATATAGTGAATTATTGTTTACTTCTTCAGTAGAACTTTTGTTCTATTTTATGTAGATTGATGCTATAATTTATAAGAATCTAATATTAGAATGGAGAATTGGATGATGGGAGAAAATAAAATTATTAATGATTTTAATGAATATTCAATTTGGATAAATACATTGAAAGGTATGAAAGAGGAATTGTGGATGGCACCAATATCAGAGGGAAAATGGACTATTGGCGAAATAATATCTCATATTATGAACTGGGATGACTATCTATTACGTGAGACATTATCATCAGTGAGAGATGGAAAGGGAATGGAGTTCCCTGATTTTGATACATATAATAAACTAGCATCTAGTTATGCTAAATCCGGTATATCTAAGATGAAACTTCTTGAAGAAGCAAAAGCTAAAAGAGAGTTACTCATAAAAGAACTTAAATTACTATCTGCTGGAAATCTAAAGAAACCTTTAACGGCCAATGGAGTATCACATTGTCCTCATACCGGAACGCCATATTCTCTTATATATATTATTAAAGAATTTGTAGATCATGATAACCATCATAAAAGACAGGTTATTCATTTTTTAAATGAAAATCAAATTGTTAATTGATAAAGAAAGATCCGGCAAATGATATTTGTAGGATCTTTCTTACATTATAACTTAACCTTCATTTGTTTCAATAATAATCCTGGTTTACCTTTTACATAATAAAAATGCGGGTTATTTTCATCATCATAAAGCATAATATAAGGCTTTTCTTTTAGTGGGAGTAGTATAAGTACTTCGTCTATTGTAGTGTGTAACCATTGATTAGTAATAGAAACCGGCTTAGATAAAGGGATTTTTATCATATAGCCATCTTTTGGAACGACATTTAAGTTTTTAAATGGACCAGTAATTGATTTAGCGTATTGAACTGCTTCTTTTTGGATTACTGGATCTAAAGATTGTTTTTGAATGACCATTTCTTTTTGACAATCAAATACTTCAATTTGTTGATTTGTATTTGCGAACGCATTTGTTGATAATAGAAATAGAAGAAGAGAAATGACCCCGATTTTTTTTATCATAGTACAACACCTCACCATTACTATCCCCTCAAAAGCTTTAAATATTTTTCTGTCACATTCATGTAACAAAGATGTTGTATGATACAATTGGTTTTTGTTTAAAAGCAATGGAGGAAAAAATATGAAAGTTTTAATTGCAGATGACGAACAAGATATGTTAAGGATTTTAAAAGCTTATTTTGAAAAAGAAGGCTTTGAAGTTTTATTAGCGAAAGACGGAGAGGAAGCACTTCAAATATTTTATGATGAAAAAATTGATTTAGCTATTTTGGATTGGATGATGCCGAAACATAGTGGTATTACTGTCTGTCAGGAAATAAAAAAGAATTCAAGCGTAAAAGTATTAATGCTTACGGCGAAAAGTGAAAGTGAAGATGAATTAGCAGCGCTTCAAAGTGGGGCAGATGAGTACGTAAAAAAACCATTTCATCCAGGAGTACTAATTACACGAGCGAAAAAACTTATTCAGCATGATAATATTATTCAAGTACAAGATGTAAAGATAAATTTCGCCAAAAATAAAGTATATAAAAATGATATAGAGTTAGAAATTACAAAAACAGAGCTCGAATTAATAAAATGCTTTTTAAATCATAAAGGAACTATTTTAACTCGTAAAAAATTGTTAGACATTGTATGGGGATTTGACTATTTTGGAGAAGAGAGAACGGTTGATACACATGTAAGAAGGCTGCGTAAAAAAATTGGAGAAAATATTATTAAGACGCATCGTGGGCTGGGTTATAGTTTGGAGGAACAAAGTGAATAAACTTGGGAAAAAACTATTTCTCAGCATTTCTTTAACCGTTATTCTTATATTTACAATTTCTTTATTATTAATTAACTTTCTCCTGCCGAAATATAATATTTATAAAACACGTGAAAACTTAAATGAATTTACAACTCAAATACAAAATGCGCCAGTCAATGATTTAGAAGATGTTATTCATACAATTGAAAGTGAAAATAATGTTACAATTGCGTATACGCCAATTAATCAGTCAGAAGATGCTATGAACGACGCGTTACGCATGCAACTTACGAAAAAGAAAGTAACGTTAAATAAGCTTTGGATTACGAAAGACGAAGTTATGAAAGTGAAGACGGAAGGGCAATCGAATAAACTGTACGATCAAGGAAAGGTAAAAGCGAGTTTTTTTGCTAAATATATTGCGAAAGATGATACGATAATTTTAATTGGGACTTCTATTGCGAATTCAAATGAAATTATAAATACGTTAAATACATTTTACTTATATATCGTATGTTTCTCGCTTCTTCTTATTATTTTACTTGTGTGGATACTTTCAAAAATAATAACGACGCCACTGAAAGAGCTAAGTGATGTAGCTCAGGATATTTCACATTTGCAGTTTAAAAGAACGAAAGTGAAAACGAATGATGAAATAGGAGAGTTGGCCAATAGTATTAATATCATGAGTGAAAAACTACATGAAGCACATCAAGACTTAACTGATCGTAATGAACATTTAAAACGATTTATGGGTGATGTAACGCATGAATTAAAGACACCGATCGCATTAGTAAAAGCATACTCTATGGGGATTAAAGATGGATTAGATGATGGGACTTATGTAGATACAATTATTAAACAAACAGATCAAATATCAAACTTAATTGAAGAACTATTACGATTTTCTAAACTAGAAAGAGATATTTTACAAAAAGAAGAATTCCCCATTGAACCACTGGTCCAGAGTATATTAGATAAGCATCACATTGAACTGGATTCGAAAGAAATTAACTTGCAAGTAAATTGTAATGCGGGCGATACAATCGTTTATGCAGATTTAAATAAAATGAGAATGGTGTTTCAAAATTTAATTTCTAATGCGATAAAATATACAGCAAATCAAAACATAATAATTACATTAGAAGATAGAAATAAAAGTATATATTTCCAAATAAAAAATGGCATTCCTACGGATAAAATTAAGGATATCGAGAAAATTTGGGAGCCTTTTTATGTACTAGAATCTTCTCGTAGTAAAGAAAAATCAGGTACAGGATTAGGTTTAGCGATAGTGAAAAGTATTTTAGAAAGGCATGGTTTTGAATATGGAGTTTCCTCTATAGATGGAGAAATTCAATTTTATATAAATGTGAAAAAGGACTAATGAAAATATTAGTCCTTTTTGCAGCTTTAGAGATTAGCGATATAGGATGAATCACCATAATTTTCAAAATTGATGTATTAAATGGAGAATTAGCAAATGTTCTACTTTCATTAAATTCACGTGAAGTTCACAGGAAAACGTTATATTTACATAGTTATATTTGAATTTAATGAAGTGAGGTATTCAGATTTGAAAAGAAAGAAATTAGTAATTGGTAGCATTTTAATGGGTATGACGTTATCTTTATCTGCATGTGGTTCATCAGATAATATTGTAACGACAAAATCAGGAAGCATTTCAGAAAGTGATTTTAACAAAAAATTAAAAGAAAACTACGGTAAACAGAATTTATCTGAAATGGTAGTAGAAAAAGTATTAAATGATAAATATAAAGTTACGGATGAAGAGGTAACGAAACAACTAAAAGAATTAAAAGACAAGAAGGGCGATAATTTTAATACATATATGGAATCCAATGGTGTGAAAAATGAAGATCAGTTGAAAGAGAAATTAAAGCTTACTTTTGCTTTTGAAAAAGCTATTAAAGCAACCGTAACGGAAAAAGATATTAAAGATCATTATAAGCCAAAGCTTCAAGTTAGTCATATTTTAGTAAAAGATGAAAAGACAGCAAAAGAAATTAAAGAAAAATTAAATAGTGGCGAAGATTTCGCGGCATTGGCTAAACAATATTCAGAGGATCCAGGTTCTAAAGAAAAAGGTGGGGAACTATCTGAATTTGGACCTGGTATGATGGTGAAAGAATTTGAGGATGCTGCGTATAAGTTAGAAGTTGGTCAATTGAGTGAACCTGTTAAATCTTCTTTCGGATATCATATTATTAAGCTAACGGATAAAAAAGAGCTTAAACCGTATGAGGAAGAGAAAGAGAATATTCGTAAAGAATTAGAACAGCAACGTATACAAGATCCTCAATTCCATCAACAAGTTACTAGAGATCTGCTTAAAAATGCAGATATAAAGGTATCTGATAAAGACTTGAAAGATACCTTTAAAGAGTTAGAAAAATAATAAATGGAATGTAAGGCAAGCGATAGAAATATCGGTTGTCTTTTTCTCTATTTATCCCGCTATTTGCCGGGCAGTAAGACCCCACCTCAAAATCCAGCGAAAACAAAGAAGTGGCCCTGCTGCTCGTAAACGCCCAATTGGTGAGGGCTGATTAAAGTTTCACTTT
>NZ_KV827850.1:83657-209656 GCF_001836235.1 Bacillus sp. HMSC036E02
GTGAGGGCTGATTAAAGTTTCACTTTATAAAGAAGGAGGAAGTGGGAAAATACTTTCATACCTGCATTAAATTTTACTTAATAAGAAATCTTTGAGTTTCTCAACTTTTATATAAAATAAAACTGAATTTTCAGTTATTTTGTTATATAGTAAAAGAGAACGAATAAGGGGAGGGAACATTTTGAGTAAAAAGAAAATGGCAATTACACTGTCAGCAATGCTATCTGCAACAATTATACCTAGCTTTACTATGGATGTGCATGCAGAGAAGAAGGAAGAGACTAAAAGTACGAAAATTGAATTAGAAAATGGGATGACAAAACCGATTTATTCTCTCGATGAAGCTATTATCGAAAATTTATATGTAGAGACAGAAGTTGATAGTGATCGAGACGGTAAGAAAGACAGAGTATCGATAAAAGTTATGCGTCCAAAGACAGATCCGAATGTGAAAGTTCCTGTTATTTATGAAATGAGTCCATATCGATCTGGATTAAAAGATGTTCCTGTATATAATGTAGATGAAGAATTGTATGCGTATGAAGGAAAACCGTATGGAGCGGTTAATCTTGGTTCGTATGGGAACTATTACGTGCCAAGAGGTTATGCAGTTATTCTAGGCGAAAGTATCGGTACTGGAAAATCAGATGGATGCCCTACAACTGGAGATGAACAAGAGATACTCGGGACAAAATCTGTTATTGATTGGGTAAACGGTCGCGCGAAAGCATTTACAGAACAGGGTGAGGAAGTTCAAGCAAATTGGTCTACAGGAAATGTAGGTATGACTGGAGTTTCCTATAATGGTACTTTACCAAATGCTGTTGCGACTACTGGAGTCGAAGGTTTAAAAACAATTATTCCAATCGCAGCAATTAGTAGTTGGTATGATTATTATCGTGCAAATGGTGCAGTCATTGCTCCAGGCGGATATCAAGGGGAAGATACAGATAATATGGCAGAAGCAGTACTGACAAGGGAAAACCCTGAAGTTTGCGGACAAGTTATAAAAGAGTTAACGGCTGGACAAGACAGAAAAACAGGTAATTATAATGATTTTTGGGATAAACGTAACTATGTAAAAGATGCTAAAAATGTAAAAGCGAGTGTATTTGTTGTTCATGGTTTAAACGATTGGAATGTTAAAACAAAACAGTTCGCGCAATGGTGGGAAGCACTTGGAGAAAATAATGTTCCTCGTAAAATGTGGCTACATCAAGGTGGTCATGGTGGGACATCAAGTAATAACTGGCAGCAAACACAAAATAAATGGTTAGATTATTGGTTGTACGGAATTGAAAATGGAATTATGGATGAACCAATGGTTGATGTGCAAAGAGAAAATAAAACGTGGCAAAAGATAAAAAATTGGCCAGATCCATCAGCTGTACCTTCAAAAATCCGTATGTATTTAAGTAATAAATTAGTCAATTTGCCATTAAGTATGGGATCGGCTAATAAAGTTTTCTCATTCTTAGATGATGCACAAATGAAATCAAACCAATTAGTAGCAAACCCAGAATTAGAAGTAGCAAATCGATTAGTATATACAATGCCTGTACTGCAAAAAGATACGCGTATAAGTGGTACACCAAAGATTTCAATTACAGGAAATATTGATCAATCTGTATCAAATTTAACAGCATTACTTGTTGACTATGGAGGAGCGAAGCCGGAAATCGTAACGAGAGGCTGGATGGATCCACAAAACTTAAAGAGTATAGAAAATTCAACAGCGATTCAACCGGGCAAAGATTATACATTTACATGGGACATGCAGCCAGATGATTATGTATTTAAAGCGGGGCATCAAATCGGAGTTGTTTTAATTGCAAGTGATTATGATTATACAATTAGACCGAAAGCTGGCACGAAACTTACAGTGAAATTAAGTGAAGTGACATTGCCGATTGTGAAATAAATATTTTTTCTAAAGAGCTTACTAAAGTAAGCTCTTTAATTTGTAGTCTGAATTTTTAATTTTTATATTTCAAATTGGAAGGTTATGTAATACAATATCATTATATTCTATGGAAAGTGAGTGATATATTATGACAGTCAGCTCTTTCGAAATATCATTAAAATCAGAGGTGCAGGAAGATTAGTTGAATTGAAATCTTCCGTACGTAAAAACGGAGGAGAAAATAAATGTTTAGCTTTTATAGTACACTTTGTACAGAACTGTATGATTACACAAAACCAGTCGGTTATTCTTTAAATGGTGATATTGAGTATTACAAAAAACGTTTAAAAGATTGTAGAGGAAGAATCCTCGAAGCCGCAGTAGGTTCAGGACGTGTCATCATTCCGCTTCTAGAGGCTGGTTTTAAAGTGGATGGGATAGATTATTCACCTGAAATGCTAGATTCTTGCCGTAAGCGCTGTAAAGAGAGAGGCTTACATCCTAATTTATATGAAGGAAGCTTGCAACAATTTTCACTTCCGCATAAATATGACGCAATTATCATTCCTACTGGATCTTTTTGTTTAATTGAAAATCGTGTGGATTCTATAAATGCATTGAAATGTTTTTATGAACATCTTAATCCAGATGGACGATTAATCGTAGATATTATGCTTCCGCATGACTGGAAGACTGGGGAAATTCATACATCGACTTTCTCTTTGCCGAGTGGAGACGGAATCACATTAGAAAATAAATCAATTGAAATAGATTGGCTGAACCAAGTTACTGTGTCATATTTGAAATATGAAAAGTGGAGTAAAGGACAGTTAGTACAAACAGAACTACAACGCTTTGCGCTGCGCTGGTATGGAATAGAAGAGTTTAAACTTCTTTTAGAAAGTATAGGTTTCTCTAACATTACTTGCTCTGCTGAATATGATTATGAAAAAGAACCGTCAAATGCAAATCAAATGATTACTTTTGAAGCTATGCGAAAAGAATAGAACTAAAACTATGAATAAAAAAAAGGCAATCGATTTAAAATCGGCTGCCTTATTTTTAATTTTATGTAATGGTTTATAGAGAAAGATTGGAGGGAAATAAGTGAAACTTATATTAATATTTGGCCCACAAGCAGTTGGAAAAATGACAGTGGGGCAAGAATTAGCAACATTAACCGGTTTAAAACTTTTTCATAACCACATGACAATTGATTTAGTAAGTCCAATTTTTGATTACAGTACGAAAGAAGCAAAAAGACTAGTAAGTTTATTTCGTAATGAAATATTTGAAGAAGTATCTAAAAGTGATTTATCTGGAATGATTTTTACGTATATATGGGCATTTGACCTCCAAGCGGATTGGGATTATATACATCATGTAGAAAGTATTTTTGAATCAAAAGGTGGGACAGTGTATTTTGTAGAGCTGGAAGCGGAATTAGATGAAAGATTAGAACGAAATAAAAGCCCGAATAGATTAGAACATAAACCGAAAAAAAAGAGATATTGAGTGGTCTGAAAATAATTTGAAAGAAACGATGAAAAAGCATAGATTAAACTCTCTTCATGGTGAAATTGAAAAAGAAGAGTATATAAAAATTAATAACACGTATTTGAGTGCAAAAGAAGTAGCGGAAATGATTAAAGAGAAGTTTCAATTGTGAAATTTTTGAAGTCTATTTCGTTTTCGTTGTCCAAGCATTCTCCTACTAATTACATATACTATTTATGTTAAAGTCGGCTACTATTTTATATAGGGCTGTTATTTTCCTATAAATGCTATTTTAGTGAAGTGGGAGGAATCAATTTGGAAAACGTAGAACAAGATAGAATTGAAAATCAAGTGTATTCAAATCGTGTAGTAAGATCAGAATTTGATTCAAATTGGGAAACTTGTATATCAAAGAGTGGTTATGTAATTTATGTAGCAACAAGTAATAATGCTGAAGTAATAGTGCTTCTTGCAGATGGTTCAAGTAAATTATTAATTTTCGAAAAAGGCGGTAAAGTAGTAGTTGGTGGCGGTGGAACAAGTCATTACAGTAAGCCGCATATTGCAAGAAATATTTAAGATAGAACATGTTAATTAAGAAGAAGCTGGAAAACGGTTGTCATTCATGTTTAGGGCATGATAGACGAACCGTTTTTTATTTGTTTATAAATTTAGAAGAACTTCATTGATTACAAATACATCAGGATGAGCAGCGAAATTAGAAGAAAACTTGGCGGGTAATGGTACAAAATATTATGTAGGTTTGCAAGAATCTTATAAGCGATATAAAAAAGCATTTCCTATTTGGGGAAACACTACTTCTATGTTATAGTATAATAGTGTTTTTAGATGGTGCTATTTTAATATATTTATAATTTTGTTATGTATTATTTTTATATTAAATAACCGTCTAAAGTATTTTTTATATAAGGAGTAATAATTAGAGAAATGAAAAATATAGACTTTATACTAGAAAGTGATGAGGCATTAAAACCGTCTGAACGATTAGTACTATTATTATTAGAGAAGCATAGAATGTTATATACGAACGATCTATTGGCATTATCAAATTTATCATATAAAACATTAACAGATTCATTAACGGCGCTAGTTTTAAAATCGTATGTGTTAAAGGAAACAGGTAAGGGAAGAAGACAGAATTGCTATAGATTAGTATGATAAGGCAGCTGTTTTAGAAACTTTTACATATGTTTTTTCAATCGTAAGGCGAAAGTGTATTTTTGTTTTTAAACGAAAAGCTTACTATAAGAGGGGCTAAGATAGTAGTGTTTCATTTTTGTAAATGTAATTATTTCATCATTGAAAATACAAAAATAAAATAAACCGCATAAAACAGAAATAAAAAAACAATCCATTTTTAAAATGGATTGTTTTTTTATTGGAATAATATTATTTGATATGTTGAAAGCATAAATAGCAGAATAAACATTACCTGTTTTAGTTCATGCAACTGAACAAATATGATGAAAACTATGTGTATAGTTTTTTGCTTGCTTTTTCAGTAACTCTAATGAAATCATGGTCTTCATTGTTTAAAGGCAGTATTTTTAACATTATTGCTATTCAGCATTAAGCACAAAAAGTGATATATAATATTATTATGTAAACTTAAGGTTTTAAAAGGAAAATATAATAATTAATAGAACATGTAGAAGGAGATGCTTAAATATTTTGAAGGATGGGAGATTATTATGGAGCATTTACAATCAATAGCACAAGCTGTTATAAGTGGTGATAAGGAAAAAGTAGTGGAGTTTATAAAGGCGAGTCCAAGTATTGTTAACAAATGTAGTAAAGATGGCTGGACACCACTTCATTTAGCAGCTTATTTTGGACAGAAAGAAATAGCGAGTTTTCTTTTAGAAAGCGGTGCAGATATACATAGTAGAGCAAAAAACGAAAATGAAAATACACCTTTGCAAGCGGCAATTGCGAACAAGCAAAGTGAACTTGTCGCTTTCTTAATTGAAAAAGGATCAGATGTAAATATTATGCAAAGTGGTGGCTGGACAGGACTCCACGAAGCAGCATTATTAGGAAATGAAGAAATAATTATGTTGCTCCTTAAAAATGGAGCTAATAAGATGATTAAGAAAAATGATGGAAAAACAGCGTATGATATTGCATTAGAAAAAGGATATAATCACCTTTTACATCATTTGAAACAGGAAGTGAACTTATGATGAATAAATGGAGTGTTGGTATATTTTTATTTAATGAAGTAGAAGTGTTAGACTTTGCAGGGCCATTTGAAGTTTTTTCTGTAACTGAGGTGAATGAAGAAAAAACATTTACTGTTTATACAGTTAGCGAGAATGGGGAAATGATTACAGCAAGGAATGGATTGAAGGTACAGCCAGATTATAGTATTGAAAATTTACCACCAGTGGATATTTTAATAATTCCGGGTGGGCTAGGTGCTAGAAAATATGAAATAAAAAATGAAATAGTAATAAAATGGATTCGCCAACAAATGAAAGAAGTAAAGCTGATGACTTCAGTTTGTACAGGAGCGCTATTACTGGCGAAAGCAGGTTTACTGGAAGGTTTAAAAGCAACAACACATTGGGCTAGTATTGAAAAGTTTAAAAATGAGTTTCAAAATGTTGAAGTTATAGAAAATGTAAAGTTTGTAGATGAAGGACATATTATAACATCTGCCGGAATTTCAGCTGGAATTAATATGGCATTTCATATTGTGAAAAACTTGTTAGGTATGCATGTTGCGGAGGACACAGCGAAGCGAATGGAGTATGATATTAGTTTGCCAAATTAAAAAGCCCGGATTGGGCTTTTTATATTGAATGAATATAGTTAAGCTCTTCATCACTCAAAATAGGGCGAACAGATGCATTTGCATTTTCTTGTGCTTGTGTTCCTGTTTTTGCACCAGGAATTACAACACTTACTGCCGGATGAGAGAGTACATAGCGAAGTGCAAGTTGCCCTAAGGTCTGATTTTTATTTGAGAGCAGCCGAAGTTTCTCTACGGTTTGTAAGTCTTCTTGAAACCAAGTTTCATTTGGCCAATCTTTGCGTAAATCTCCATCTGGAAAAATTGTTTTATTTGTGAATTTTCCAGTTAAAATGCCCATTTTTAATGGACCACGAATAACAGCTCCTAGATTTTTCTCTTGTAAGAATGGTAATATATCTTTTTCTGGTTTTCGATTTAATATATTGTAATCAAGTTGTACGATATCAATTTCGTTGTTGTTATTGAAATGATGAATGTATTGTAAATCATGAGTCGAAACACCGACTGCTCTTACTTTGCCATCACGTTTTAATATGTCAAATGCACGTAGAAATGCTTCTGTTTCTCTACGATTATGCCACCAAATATGACAAAAATAAAGATCAATATAATCTGTTTGAAGACGTTGTAAACTTGTTTCGAATACGGCGATGATTTTTTCGGGAGTATCATATACAGGAACTCCATTAGGGTCGTAGTGATGTCCGATTAAACCACCTTTCGTTGATAGGATAATATCATTACGATGTCCTTTAATCGCGGTAGCTACCAACTTTTCACTATGTCCTAAACCATACACATCCGCAGTATCAATAAAATTCACACCACACTCAATTGCTTTTTTTATAGCGGTTATAGATTGTTTATCGTTAACAGGTCCCCATTCATCACCACCGATTGCCCATGCGCCAAAACCTATTTCAGAAACAGTTATTCCAGTTTTACCTAATGTGCGGTAATGCATATTCCCCCTCCTTGTAAGCATGTTATAACATGGATATGTGGGGAAGGAATTTTGTGTGTGAAAAAACTCTTCTACAATAGTAGAAAAAGAATTACAGAAACTACTATTTTATAGCAGCATGTATAAAAAAAATCGGTGTAAATATGGAAATGTCGTCGAATGCTATCTTTAATTGGTTAATTTATGGGATATTTTTGTGAAGGAGTTTATTTTATAAGAATAGAATTTAGTTTAGTAAGAAAACGTGCCGATGGTAGTGAAAAATATGGGTTAGGGGGATTTGAATGAGGAAACTCGAGCGAGTAAATGTTCCTAATATACCAGAGCAATTATCACAACCTAGTGACAAGCGTAGGATAAATAAAAAGAAGTTAAGGCGACTTATTTTAATGGTCCTTTTTATTGCGGCAACTACTCTATATGTTCAATATATTTTAACGAAACAACAAGAAGTAATTGATAAAAAGAAAGATACGATTACGGATCAAAAGAAGCGATTAGTATCTTTAAAGAAAGATAAAGATTCTTTAAAGACTAACATAGAAAATTTAACAGACGATGAGGAAGAAATTTTGAAGTTAGCGAGAAAAGAGTATCAATTTTCTAAGTCAAATGAAACTATATTTGTGATGCCAAAGTAATAAAAACAGTTAGCCATTGAACTGCACCCCCAATTGTTAGACACCGTCTAACAATTGGGGGTGCAGTTTTTTATGTATGAATGTCATGGTACAAGGAACAATCACATATTGTAGAAATGAAGAGTTTAAGCTATTTTCATAAATATGGAATATGCACTAAAATAAATGTTGTTAAAATTCTGTCAATTATATTATAATACAAGGTAAGCGGATACATTTTTTAATCAACGTTGAGTTCCTCGCTCATACGACTATTAAGAAACCCGTTATCCTCGTATAAGAAAGGAAGATAGCTGTGTACGCTTCAAATACAATTTATATCGTAGGGGATGCGAAAGCACCTCAAAATAATCCCATTACTGAAAAGTTTAAAAGCTATTTCGTAGCATTTATACTTGTTAAGGATACAGGGGAAATTGTAGATGTAGACTGCTCAGCGACAATTGCATTAACATCTCAATTTGTTAAATATTTATTTCTACATAAAAATATAAATGACCCGGCGTTAGTAATGGAAGTAAAGAACCGATATTTCGGTTCTTCTCAAAAAGCGTTACTTGTAGCGCTAAAAGATGCACAGAAAAAATATAATCAGATTGCTGCTTTGTCTACTCAATCATAGACAAAATCCAGCCGTAAGAATCATTCTTATGGCTGGATTTTTTTATTTCACATTATCGTCCTACATCAAAAGTGAACGAAAACAAAGTAGAGTGATAGAAGAGTAAATGTCCAATGGGTTTACCTAATAATCCGTGGGTATAAATCTCCGGTGGATTAAAATTTCACTTCATTGGAGAATGAAAGGATGAACAAAATGAAAATTACAGATGTAAAAGTAAATCGTAGACGTGTAAAACTGCATACACCGTTTAAAACCGCGCTTCGTACTGTAACAGAAATTGAAAGTATAGATGTTTATATTCATACAGACGAAGGAGTAATTGGTAAGGGGGCTGCAGCCGCAACGCCAGTTATTACGGGGGATTTCACCAGCGGAATGGAAGAAGCGATTTTAGGACCGATGCGTTCATGTTTAATTGGTCAAAATATCATTCAGTTTCAGCAGTTACTACAGGGTATTCAAATGAGTTGTATTGGAAATTCAAGTGCGAAAGCAGCGGTAGATATCGCTTTATATGATGTATATTGCCAATATCAAAATGTGCCGTTATATGCCTTGTTAGGCGGGAAGAAAGAAATTCATACCGATATTACAGTGAGTGTGGATGAGCCTGTATTAATGGCAAAAGAAGCGAAGAAACATGTAGAAAAAGGATTTCAAACATTAAAGATTAAAGTGGGTAAAGAGGCGCATTTAGATTTGGAACGTATTGAGGCAATTCGAAATGTGGTACCAAGAAATACGACATTACGTTTAGATGCGAATCAAGGTTGGAGTCCAAAAGAAGCGATCTCTATCATTCAAGAGATGGAAAATCGTAATTTAAATATAGAATTTATTGAACAACCAGTACACGCGAAAGATTGGGATGGGTTAAAGTACGTCAAAGATCGTGTGCAAACGCCAATTATGGCCGATGAAAGTATATTTTCAGCAAGTGATGCATTAAAGCTCGTTCAAGGAAGATACGCAGACTTAATTAATATTAAATTAATGAAATGTGGTAGCATACGTGAAGCATGGCGTATTGCAGATATCGCAGAAACGGCTGGTGTGAAGTGTATGGTGGGAAGCATGATGGAATCTTCACTTTCCGTTAGCGCTGTTGCACATTTAGCGGCAGCACATCCTAATATACATTATTTTGATCTTGATGCACCGCTTTGGTTAATGGAAGAGCCAGAAGGAATGACTTATTCTGGATCAAAGGTAAACCTTCAATCGACAGTGAATAGTAAGTCTTAGGAAAAGAGACTAGTAAATTATTTTTTTAAGGGGGATATATATGAAAAAAGTAGGAACTGCATTTTTAACAACTTTATTTATATTTTCATCGTTTACATCGGCAAATGCTGAAGAAAAGAAGGATAATAAAGCATTTATAGATGTATCTGCTGCAACGTTATGGACAGTACCTGATTCATTAAGGCCAATCGATACACCGAGTACAACAAATCCAGTGGATCTATGGAAATGGACGAAATCAATGACACTTGACGAGAAACTATGGTTAACAAATGCAAATAAATTAGAAACACAAGCGTTACTCGGTCAAGAAGTAACTGTTATTGATAAGAAAGGCGAATGGGTGAAGGTATTAGTGCATGGACAGCCAACACCCCGAAATGAAGAAGGTTATCCGGGCTGGATGCCTGAAAAACAATTAACATATAATCAAGAATTTGCAGATAAAACAAATGAACCTTTTGTGTTAATAACAAAGCCAACTGCGATTTTATATATAAATCCTTCTGAAAAACATAAATCACTTGAAGTCAGTTATAATACAAGACTGCCGCTATTAAGTGAAGACACAATTTCATACCGTGTATTGTTGCCAAATGGTCAGAAAGCATGGCTACGAAAAAATGATGGAACAGTTTACCGTTCTCAAACTGATATTCCAAAACCGACAGCTGATGATTTAATTAACACAGGGAAAATGTTTTTAGGTTTACCGTATATATGGGCTGGTACAAGTGGTTTTGGATTTGATTGCTCTGGCTTCACGCATACGATCTATAAATCGCACGGCATTACAATTCCGCGAGATTCTGGACCGCAATCAAGAGCAGGAGTTGCAGTTGATAAAGAAAATCTACAAAAGGGAGATTTAATTTTCTTTGCACATGATCAAGGGAAAGGTAGTGTCCATCACGTCGCAATGTATATTGGTGATGGCAATATGATTCACTCACCAAGAGCTGAAAGATCGGTAGAGATTATACCGCTAAATACACCAGGATATATAGAAGAATACGCTGGTGCTCGTCGTTACTTACCTTAAAAATAGAGGGGGTTTTTAAATGAAAAAAGTTGTTCGTTACTCATTAGTTAGTACTCTATTAGTTTCTTCATTTTTAGTTGGCTGCGCAAAAGAAAAAACTGCAACAAAGCCGAAAGATGAGAAGAAAGTATTACAGTTACTAGAAACGGGTGAAATTCCGTCGTTAAATTCAGGGAAAGTAACAGATGCAGTCTCGTTTAACGTTTTGAATAACGTAATGGAAGGACTATTTCGTCTATCGAAAAATGATGAAGAAATTGAAGCCGGCGCACAAAAATATGAAGTGAGTAAAGATGGAAAGACATATACATTCCAATTGCGTGATGCGAAATGGTCTAACGGAGATCCAGTAACCGCCCATGATTACGTATACGCTTGGAAGCAATTGATTAATCCAGATACAGCTTCTCAATATGCATACATTGCGTACGATGTAAAAAATGCTGAGAAGATAAATAAAAAACAACTAGGTCTAGATGAATTAGGAGTAAAAGCGAAGGATGATAAAACATTCGTCGTAGAGCTAGAACATCCTGTACCGTATTTTACGAAATTATTAATTTTACCATCCTTCTATCCAATTAACGAAAAATATGCGAAAGAGCAAGGTGATAAATATGGATTAGAAGCAAATAAAGCGGTATATAATGGACCGTTTACATTATCAGAGTGGAAGCATGAAGCTAGCTTTACAATGAAGAAAAACGATAAGTATTGGGATAAAAAAGAAGTGAAGTTAGATGAAGTAAACTATCAAATTGTAAAAGAAATTTCAACTGCGGTAAATTTATATGAAACAGATAAAGTTGATAGAGCTGTTATTTCTACAGAATTCGTAGATAAATATAAAAATAATAAAGAGCTAAAACAATATACAGATCCAGTTATGTACTTCTTCCGATTTAATGAAAATGTACCGATTCTTAAAAATAAAAATGCACGTCTTGCGCTAAGTACAGTTTTTGATAAGAAGGGACTCGCAGATTCATTTTTAAATGATGGATCGGTTGCAGCGAACTATTACGTACCAAAAGGATTTTTAAAGGGCCCAGATAAGAAAGATTTTAGAAGTACGTCTGGTGAGTTTAATAAGACAAATGTAAAACAGGCGAAGGAATATTGGGAGAAAGCAAAACAAGAGACAGGTACAAATGAAGTGACTTTAGAATTATTAAATTATGACTTAGAAAACTTTAAAAAAGTTGGAGAGTACATTAAAGAGCAGCTTGAGAAAAACTTACCAGGATTAAAAGTGAATGTGAAATTACAGCCGCATACGCAAAAATTAGCACTTGAGAAGAAGAAAGAATATGAAATGTCGTTATCACGCTGGTTACCAGATTATCCAGATCCAATGACTTACTTAGAAGTATTCCTTTCTGGAAGCAGTGTTAATAATACAGAATATGCAAATCCAGAATATGATGCATTAATTAAGAAGATTAAAACAGAATTAGGTAATGATGAAAAGGCTCGCTGGAAAGCAATGCAAGATGCTGAAAAAATGCTACTTGATGATGCAGTAATTGCACCGGTATTCCAGCGTGGATTATCTTACTTACAAAAACCATATGTGAAAGATTTATATGTACATCAATTTGGTCCAGCTACAAGTTTAAAATGGGCAGATTTACAAAAATAAAAGAATGGGGAAACAGACTTCACGTATGTGATAGTCTGTTTTTTCTTATTTAAAGTTAGAAAAATAGTTCATGGTATAATTTATTAGTCTGTAAACAGTATTTGGAGGGAAAATGATGTCTATGTTTGAAGAAGAGAAAGTAATTTATACAAAAAGATTATTTATGAGGAAACCAATTGTAGAAGATATTGATCAGTTTTATAACATATTAAAAAAAGATACTGTTGGCAAATGGCTGGCTAAATCAAGAGGAATGTCGAAGGAAGAAACAAATGATTATATTGGGCAACTTATCTTACATTGGGAACAGTATGACTTCGGGGTATGGTTGTTATTTAATAGTGAAACAGGAAAGCTTTTAGGACATTGTGGTTTAAGAAAGGTAGATGAAACAGGTGAAATAGAAATTATGTATCTTCTTGACCCAGAACATTGGAGGAATGGGTATGCATTAGAAGCAGCAGAGGCTTCCATTAAATATGCAATAGAGACTTTGAATGTAACAAGAATAATTGCTAGAGTTAAAGTAGCAAATGAGAGCTCGAAAAAACTTTTACGAAAGCTCGGGTTTATATATACTCATGAAGTTGATCATAGCGGGCGCTTATTATCATATTTTGAACTCCATACATCATCCAAAGAATTCTAGACATTTCATATATTTTTTCATTGTTAAAAAATAAAATTATTACTAAAATTCCAGTGTGAAATTTATGTAGAATCTTGTATAATTAACATGTTTCTATGGAAACATTTTCTTGCGCTATTTATATAGGGCTTAATAGAACAAGGAAGGAAATACATACATGTATATAATAGATAAATAGAATGGAACATGTATAGAGACAAAGGAGAGAAAAGATGACGTGTCAAAAACAAGGGTTACAATTTAATAACGATAGAAAGAGGGACAGAAGATGAAAATGAAGCATGCTTTTGGTCCTATAATTTTAGCGTGTGTGCTTTTTTTCATTATCATTCTAATCCCATCGAAAAGTTTAGTATCGCTTATTAGTGATAAGAAGGTAGAAGATGCGGCAACTTCTTTACAAAAAGAGAAATTACAAAGTGTTTTCTTACAGCAAAAAATGTTAGAGAATTCACAGTATTTACCGATGTACGGTTCATCAGAATTTTTACGAATGGATGCATATCATCCGTCTAATTATTTCAAAGTAAATCCAGCTGGTTTTACACCGTTTTTAATTGGAACTGGCGGTACACAAAGCTTAGCTCATATTTTAAATATGACATCTACTATGGATGAATTAGAAGGTAAAAAAGTAGTCTTTGTTCTTTCACCACAATGGTTTACAAAGACTGGTGTCTCACAAGGGGATTTCACTAATAATTTCTCCAAACAACAAGCATATCATTTTATTTTTAATGATGAGATAAATCCAGAAATGAAGAAGCAAATCGCGAAACGGCTATTAGATTATAAAGTTGTTCAAGAAGATGATATATTAAAAAATTCATTAGAAGGTATTGTATATAATGATACAAAACATAACATAAAAGCAGGTTTAGCTAAACCACTTGCTTATATGCATCGAAATATTTTAGATCATAGAGATTTATTTAACTCTTTATTTAAAATCGAACCGATGAAAGAGAAAACAAATATCGGACTTCGTTCAATTTCTTGGGAAGATGCACGTAAACACGCGGAACAAGAAGGGAAAGCTGAGTCTACTACAAATACATTCGGAATTGAAAATCCGTATTATCATAAGAATAATCTGAAGAAAAAACTAAAAGGTTTAAAAAACTTTAGAGCAAATGAAACATATGATGAATCACCAGAATATGATGATTTACAAATTATTTTAGATTTATTTAAAGAGAAAAATGTCAAACCACTCTTTATTTCTGTACCTGTAAATGGGCCTTGGTATGATTATACTGGATTCCCGAAAGAACGCCGTGAAGTGTATTATAAAAAAGTTCGAGAACAGGTTGAGAAAGCAGGATATCCAGTAGTTGATTTCTCTGGTCATGAATATGATAAGTATTTCTTAAAAGATACGATTCATTTGGGCTGGAAAGGTTGGATTTATTTTGATGAAGCAGTGCATAAATTTAATTCTGAGAAATAAAGTATAGAAATCGGAATGGCTATGAGCCGTTCCAATTTTTTTAGTATAGAGGATTTTGGTGAGGACAATTTGGGAATGCATGTATATCTTGAATCTGTCTATAATCATAATGTTTCATTGCGAACTGGGATTGATAAAGGTATTCATACACATATAATTGACCATCATGAGCTGAACATAATACACCAGAAGTTCCTTGCCCATTTATGAAGGAAATACCGATAGGGCGTCCGATTAAGTATGGTATTTTTTGCTGCCAATGCATAGGGGAATCACTCCTTTTTGAGATAATATACGAAAGAAATGATCAAACGGTTGCTTATCCATGTAAATGTAGATGGAAAGGTGTTATATAATTCTTGAAGATTAATTCATATATAAATAAAAAACCGCTATAACTCCGAATGAATTTATAGCGGTTTTTGTTATATACTTAAGCAAGATTTTTACGCTTTTTTGTCCATTTTTTTATAACGAAGTATAAAAGTATAAGTACGACGCCACCAATTGCGAATGATTTCACATAAGGACTAGCAATATCGTTAATATTTTCCCAATTTTCACCTAGTTTTTCACCTGAATAAATGAAAATAATAGACCAAGGGATAATCGCAAGTGCTGTTAATGTAGTGAAACGTAGTAAAGGCATTTTTGTAATACCAGCAGGAATTGAAATCGCATGACGCACTACTGGAATGAAGCGTGCTGTAAAAATGACGCCAGTTCCGTAACGATTAAACCAATCTTCTGCAGCATCTATTTGTTTTTTATGTATGAAAATATATTTTCCATAACGTTCTAATATAGGGCGTCCGCCGTATCGTCCAAGCCAATAAATAAAGATTTGGGCAATAACACCGCCAATTGTACCGAATACAACTGCGCCTACAAATGAGATACTTCCATTGAATACTAAGTATCCTGCATAAGCAAGGACAATTTCACTTGGGATAATCTCAATCATAAGTCCAAGCATAATGCCCCAATAACCTAATCCTTCAAAAAACGTTAATACTGAATGAATAAAACTACTTAACATTGTTGCACCTTCTAGTTTATGAATTTTTGAGTATAAGAACCTTTTATTTAATTACGTAAAAGGTTCACTATATGTAGATTATACCTTATTTACATAGGGGATTGCTATTTCAATTCTTTTATGTCTCTCATAAGTATTATAGTAAAGGATATAAGCCGCGTTTTTATGAAGGGTTAATGAAAAGATTATTAAAAATTTCTCATAAAAAAATAGAAGCATTTCTGCTTCTATTTTTTAAGGCTTCACATCTAAGTTCTGTAAAAATAAAGTTGCTGTTACGTAACGCTTTGCTAACATTTGTACATAAGCGGTATGTACAGAAAGGGTCGCAATGATAATAGCGTTACGAATTGCTTCGCGTTGTTCGTTATTAATTTGATCGAACTTGCTTGCGATTTTATCAGCTTTTTCTTTTACGATGTTTTCAATTGTATGAACTGTATCTGTTGCATTTAGTTGTAAGCAATTCCCTTGATTGAGTTCTTCAAATAGAGAAGAGTATGCTACATATAAATGAACAGGATTGATTAAATCATCACTTCGATCGGCTGGGTCATTAACGATAAGGCGTAATAGCTTACGAATGGATTCAAAATCAAGTGCTGTTTTTAAATCTTCGACAATGAACAGTAAGGCTGCTTGTTCAATCGAATATTTTTTCCCTTTTTGAGGAGAGCCAATCATTTCTTTTATATCTCGTTTCACCCAGTTTTGCATAGCAGTTACAGAGAAACTTGTGTTTTCAATCTGATTGCCAAGCGCAACTATTTCATTTAAAGAAAAACCGACATCAGTATCGTCAATTTTAATCAGTTTTTCAAAAATAGGTGAAAGTGCGGTAGTAATAAAAGCTGTAACGCTTTGTCCGCTTTCAATATCTTTTTTATGTGACTTTGCCCAAGCTTCTTGTAAAATACCGAGAGGCTTTTTCGTATTCCATCCTCTTAGTGATAGAAGAAGGGTAGCCATTTCGTTTCGTGTGAGATGAAATGTTTCCATCTTTTCACCTCCAAAATAATAAAAAGTTCTTATGAACTTATAATATGTTTTGTTTCATTTAAAGTCAATTCTGTTTTGCTTAATTTTTCCTTTGTCACCAAACTGTTGAAAGTAAATAATACTTGCATATTTCGACAAAAGTTCATATAATAAGTTCATAAGAACCTTTAAAATGTTCTTAAAAATAAATCTATCATTCTGAATTTACTAGAAAGATAGATTTCACATATATCTATATAAAAGGAGAATGGATATAATATGTTGAAAAAACTTGTAGCAGTAATGACAGCATTCATGGTTATCTTTGGGGCTAGCAGCTTTATGTTCGTAGATCATGCAGCAGCGAAAAGTTACAAATCTGGTAAAAAATCATTTACACCAAGTTCAGGTCAAAAGTCAAAAGTTGATTTAAACAAAAAAGACTCAAATGTAAATTCTCAAAAAACGACTCCAGATTCAAAAACGAAAGCAACAAACACAGCACCAAAAAGTAATAAAGGAAGCTTTATGAAAGGTTTATTACTAGGTGGTCTTGGTGGTTTACTAATGGGTAGCTTATTTGCAAATATGGGAGCTCTTGGTTCTGTATTAGCATTTATGGTAAATATGTTAGTAATGGCTGGTATCGTAATGTTAGCAGTTCGTGCATTTAAATACTTCAAAGACCAACGTAAAAAGAAGGCAGATGAAGTAGCATGGAAACAATAAAAATTTCTGAACAAGAATTAATAAATGCGCTTTGCGTATATATAGCTGAAAAAAGACAAGTGGGTCCAGAAGAAGTGTTAGTTGAACTCATGTATGACGATAACTACGGTTTCTCTGCGGAAGTAGAGGTAAATGGTCGCCAGCAAATTTTAATTCAAGCAAACTTAATCGAAGCATTACGCTTATTGCTTGACAGAGAATATAATGTCAATTCATTCGCAGCGAGATTACAACTTGAATTAGATGATGAAGAAGGTATTTACGCATTAGCGAAATTTAATAGTGATGAACAATAAGACTGTTAGGGCTTTATGCTCTAGCAGTTTTTTATTTTAATTTCTATTTTTAGTATGTTTCCTATTTTAGGATAAAATTCAATTTTTAATAAACCGATGAATTGGTAAAAATATGTTATTCTTATTAAGAATGTTTTATGTTAATAGGAGGATATTATGAAAAAGAAATTATTAGCAACAATTGCTGCGGTATGTTTATCTTTAACTGCTTGTAATTCAACGGAGCAAACAAAAGATGTACAAGCGAATGAAAAAAAAGATAAGAATACTGAACAGCAAACAGCAACAACTAGCCCGAAAGCTAAAGAGATAAAAGAAAAAAGTGCAGTGGAGAGATTATCACAAGATCATAGTGTTTCGTTAGAAGGTGATGGTGCGAATTCTTCTGATTTTTTTGAGTTAAAATCCGGATTTGTTATTGCGGAAGTAGAACATACAGGAGAAAGTAATGCAATTCTAGAGTTAAAAGATGAACAAGGTAATGACTCTGGTTCACTTTCGAATTTTATTGGTAATGGAAAAGAAAAACGTGTAGTTTTATTAAACAAGAGTGGAAAATATTTTATTAATCCAATGGCAGATGGTCACTGGAAAGTGAATATGTCTCAGTCTATTCCAATAGATAAAGTAGTAACAGCTCCAGGAACAATTAGTGGTCACGGATCTGATGTTGTTTTTGTGAAACTTGAAAAAGGTTTGAAAGAATTGCATGGTGTACATAAGAATGGTGAAAGTAATTTTGTAGTGGATTTAAACGATAGCATGATATTTAATGAAATTGGTGCTGCCGATACTACGAAAAAAGTACCTGTAAAAGAAAATGGTATACATATATTCACTATTCAAGCTGATGGTGATTGGACAATCGAAGTGAAATAATTTGAAAAGCTCTCCTTATGTTTTTGATAAGGGGAGCTTTTTGACAAATAAGTCTTATTAAATAATTTCTTGTTGTTTATAGAAATCTTTATCATTTGTTTGGAATTTATGCCATAAATCATTCATCTTTCGTCTACCGATATCTACCATCGGATTAAACTGAATTGCAGCTTTCTGACGAACAGAGTGAACGTTTTGAATGGCGTGATATAATTGTTGGTCGACTATATCACGTTTTTTGCTTGCATATTTAGCAATAGATAGACCTGCAACTGTTCCTTGCGCCATCGCAATTTTTCCGCTTTCAATGCCTGTAATATTGCCAGCTACAAATAAACCAGGAAGAGGAGTTTCCATTGTTTCGGAATGGAGAGGAACGTGTCCACCTAATTCTGAAATGTAATGGAAGGGACAACCAGCTACAGCTGCAAGTTCGGCAAGTGGGTATAATCCCCCGGCAATACAAACAAAATCTGCTTCATATATTTTCTCTGATCCATTAATAACATTTCCTTTAGAGTCAATATTAGCAACACGTACACCTTCAACTTGATCTGTTCCGATAATTTCAAGAGCTGCTTTCCGAAGGTGAAGTGGCGTTCCGTTTATTTTCATTCCGCTGTTTGGATAGAATGTTAATCCAGCTTTTCGAATCCAATCATATTTCATAAAGTGGCTACCTATTCGTAAAATAGCAGAAGGAGCGAGATGTGCTGCATTTAAAAGAGAGTTTAAAACTTCTTCAGGTTCACCAGCTTTTTGACTTAACTCGCTTTTTTCAGGGAGTACAATATGATCCACTGTAATTCCCGCTAATTGCAATTCACTTAAAATGGCGAAAGACAAAATGTTAGCACCAATAATAATTCCTTTTTTTCCAACTTGCACGCGATGAACATTTGTCATAACTTGAGCTGCTCCAATTGACATCACTCCTGGAAGTGTCCAGCCAGGAAGGGGAATAGAATATTCCGCAGCTCCAGTAGCAAGTAGTACGAAAGGTGCTTCTAACGTACCGATATTAGTATGTACAAACCAATTGTTTTCATCTCTATCTAAATTATAGACCGAAACACCGCACCTGATATGTACTGAAAGTGATTCTGCTTCTTCATGAAGTCGCTTCGATTCTTTTATTCCGTTCCACCATTCTCCAGTAGGCTCTTGATGCAACTGTCCTAACAATCTCCCGCCCGGCTTCATAAATTCATCAATAACGAGCACTTTTAGTCCGAAACGAGCACAAGAAATAGAAGCAGATAATCCCGCTGGCCCTGCACCAATAATAATTACATCACTCATTGTTTTTTCACCATCTCTCTCACGATATTCGGATGCTGTTTCCCGCTTTCAACAACCATGTTTTCTTCTACAACAGTTAAGCATGCGCGTACATTTGTTTGATTATTTACTGTCATGCGGCATTCGGAACAGTGTCCGATATTACAATAAATACCTCGCGGTGTTCCGCTATCTTCATGAACTCTTACTGTCCTAATTCCATTTGCTAACAGGGCAGCAGCTATCGTTTCATGTTCATATGCTCCGTATTGATGACCGTTAAATTGAAAGGTAATACGCTCACTACTTTGTAAAGTACCTAAAATAGGGTGATGTGTAATTCTACTCATTTACTTTCACCTACCGATCCAAAAGTAACTGCACGTATTGGTGGTTGATATTTTAACGGTAGTTCATTAAGAGTTACGTCAGGATTCGCATTTTCAATCATTCGATCTATCATTATTCTGCATGTGCGACCACCGCAAAATCCCATGCCAGCACGTGTTCTTAGTTTTAATTCTCTTGCCGAGCAGTTATATTCAGCAATTGTCGATTGAAGTTGCCCATATGTAACCTCTTCACAACGACAAACGATTAAGTTGTTTTTATTTGTCATGTGTATTCCTCCTCTAGTTCGGTTTTCACAAATTATATATGCAAAAATCATGCCAATATAGAGGAGGGAGAGAGGGCTACCTGTAAACGCCTGATCGGTGCATACTGCTTCTTTATTGAAGTCCAAGTTTCTTTAAACGGTTATATAAAGTAGCCCTTGTTACGCCAAGTTGTTTTGCGCATTCTAATTTATTCCCATTTAAAATTCGTAAAGCCCTTTCAATAACTTTTTTTTCATGCTCATCCATCTCTTCTTGTAAAGAAAGGATTGTATTATTGTTGCTGAGTAATAGGGAATGGGCTGTATGGTTGTCTAAAGTTTCAGTCGTATGAAATGGTAAATATTCTTGTTTTATAATTCCGTCTGTTGCGAATACCACAAGCCGTTCAACAACGTTTCGAAGTTCGCGAATATTACCTGGCCAATTGTAATGAAGCAGTTCATGCATAATGCTTGAAGGTAAGTCACGAATTGGTCTGTTATAGTTGATTGAAAAATCGTTTAAGAAAGAATAGGTTAATTCAATAATATCCTCGCGTCTTTCGCGCAGCGGTGGAATCTGCAAGCTAACTACATTTAAGCGGTAATATAAATCTTCTCGGAAAGTTCCTTTTCTCATTTCTTCTTGTAAATCACGATTTGTAGCAGCGATAATACGGAAATCAATATTAATTTCTTTTTCACCACCAACTCGGTAATACTTTCGCTCTTGCAGTACACGTAACAGTTTTACTTGCATATCAAGTGGCATTTCACCTATTTCATCAAGAAATAAAGTACCGCCTTGCGCGAGTTCAATTTTACCTTTTTTTCCTTTACTATTTGCTCCAGAAAACGCCCCACGCTCGTAACCGAATAATTCACTTTCAAATAATGCTTCTGGAATTGCCCCGCAGTTAATCGAAATGAAAGGCGCCTTCGCTGCTTCACTTGCTTCATGAATTGCTTTCGCAAATACTTCTTTTCCAACTCCGCTTTCCCCAAGTATTAAAACAGTTGATTTCACCGAACAAACTTTTCTAGCTAATTGTATCGTTCTTTGTATAACAGGACTTTTTCCATTCATCGCAAGGAATGGATCGGATTCATCTTTATACTTTGCCACTTCTTGTTCTAAACGGTGCATTTCATGTGACATATTAAATAGTTTTTCATTTAAAGCCACTTGATTTGTAACATCTGTTTCTGAAACGACTGCTCCTATAATTTCATCATTACAATAAACTGGATTTGAATTAATTAATACGAATAAATCGGGACGAGGCTGATGGAACTGAGCGACTATGCTTTTTCCATCATGTAAAGATTGTAAAATTTCCAAGTCTTTATAATCAAAAAAACGAGTAATCGGTTGCCCAATAATCTCATTATGGTTGACTGAAAATATTTTTTCAGCACCATCTGTCCAAGTTCGAACGCATTCTTTACTATCAATTACTGTAACAGAAGAGTCAGTTGTTTGTATTACAGTGTCATAAAATGACTGTAGTTCATTGTAGGACTTATAAAGAAATGGAATCATTTGCTGAGAAGTTATACAGCATATCGGCTCATCGTTTTCGTTAAGGATGATAACAGCTAATTCATAAGAAAAAGCGTCAATTAATGCAGTGAATGAGTCATCTACATAAATAATTGCGCAATTATATTCTTCTGTAGTAGAAGGGAGGTAATAAAACCTTTCGTTTATTTTCTTAATGCGATCAAGGCTACATGTATGATTGATTAAAACGCTTTCCAAAAATTCTTGTATAGTCGGAAATGAGAATTCCATAATGTCCTCCTGTTATGTATAAAAATTTTGACAGTGATAAAAAAATAATACACCTATTTACTATGAATTTAAAATATTTTTACAAATAAAAATATTATTTATAAAAATTGTATATGTACAGAATTGGCACGTCAATTGCATAAAAAGAAAGTGAGAGGGCTAGGAAAGGAGGAGTATATTGTGAGGCATTGCGACGTTTTAATTATAGGTGGTGGAATAATAGGGTGTTCTATCGCTTATTACACTTCAAAATACGGAAGAGACGTAACAATCATTGAAAAAGGGGAATTTGTCAGCGGGACGTCTTCACGGTGTGATGGGAATATTTTGGCCATTGATAAAGACCCGGGATTTGATAGTCAAATGTCTTTAGTAAGTCAAAAATTAGTAACTGATTTAAGTGAAGAATTAGAGCATTCATTTGAATATAGGGCACCAGGAAGTATTCTCGTATGTGAGTCAGACGAAGAGATGGAAGCTGCGCAGCAATGGGTAAATCGGCAACAAGAAGCTGGATTACCGTTTCGAATGCTTGATAGGCAAGATATAAGGGAAGAGTCGCCTTTTTTTGCTGATGATTTATTAGGCGGTTTAGAATGTGCGACGGATTCAACTGTGAATCCATATCTCCTTGCTTTCTCGCTTCTGTCAGAGGCACAAAAGTTTGGCGCAAAAGCTTTTAAGCAGACGGAAGTAAAGAGTATGGAAATAGAGACGGATGGTTCATTTGTTGTAGAAACTACGAATGGAACTTTTACAGCACAACAAGTTGTAAATGCAGCCGGTGTGTGGGCTCCTAAGATTGGTCAGATGTTAAATATAAATATACCAATTGAACCGAGAAAAGGGCATATTATTGTAGCTTCAAGGCAACAACACGTAGGATGCCGTAAAGTAATGGAATTCGGTTATTTAATTTCTAAATTTGGCGGAAAACGAAAAGTGGATGCTTTAACTGAAAAATACGGGGTTGCGCTCGTATTTGAGCCTACTGAAAGTCAAAATTTCTTAATTGGTAGTAGTCGTGAATTTGTAGGATTTCATACGAGGATAAATAATGAAGTCATTAAATGTATCGCAAATAGAGCAATTCGTTTTTATCCGAAAATGGCAGATATGATGGTAATTCGTTCTTACGCTGGTTTACGTCCGTGGACAGAAGATCATTTACCGATTATTTCACGAGTGGAACATATTCCGAATTATTTCATTGCCGCTGGACATGAAGGTGATGGGATTAGTCTTGCAGCAGTTACTGGAAAAGTAATTGAAGAGTTATTAAATGAAAAAGAGACAATTATTCCTATTGAACCACTTCGTTTGAGTCGTTTTACAGAAAGGGTGTTAAACGAATGAGGTCACAAAGAGTCTTTACGACGATTGATACACACACAGGTGGGAATCCAACGAGGACATTAATTAGTGGACTTCCAAAGTTGATTGGAGAGACGATGGCAGAGAAGATGTTACATATGAAAAAGGAGTATGATTCGATTCGAAAATTGTTAATGAATGAACCGCGTGGTCATGATGTAATGTCAGGAGCATTATTAACAGACCCGTGTCATCCTGAGGCTGATATAGGTGTTATATACATAGAGACAGGTGGATATTTACCGATGTGTGGTCACGATACAATCGGTGTATGTACAGCGTTAGTTGAATCGGGTTTAATTCCGGTAGTTGAACCGATTACTTCTTTAAAACTAGATACACCGGCTGGCTTAGTTGAAGTAGATATTGCTGTTCAAGATGGAAAAGCAAAAGAAGTATCTTTCTGTAACATACCAGCTTTTTTATTGAAAAATATTACTGTACAAGTGAAAGACATTGGAACTATAGAGGCTAATATTGCGTATGGAGGGAATTTTTATGCCATTATTGATGCGAAATCAGTAGGTCTAGAATTAGTACCAGAAAATGCATCTACAATCATCGATAAGGCGATTCATATAAGGAACACAATTAATGAGAAGTTTGAAATCACTCATCCAGAGTATTCGTTTATAAGAGGATTAACACATGTTGAATTTTATACAGATCCTACTCATGAATGTGCGCATGTGAAAAATACAGTTGTTGTACCACCAGGCGGAATAGATCGATCTCCATGCGGTACAGGAACATCTGCGAAGCTAGCTGTATTATACGCTCAGAAAGAAATCGAGATTGGTGAAGAGTTCATTCATGAGAGTATCGTTGGTTCTTTATTTAAAGGATATGTCATGAATACGACACATGTTAAAAATATTGAAGCTGTCATAACGAAAATTACGGGATCAGCTTGGCTTATGGGTATGCATAGATTTTTTTACAATGAAATGGATCCACTTAAAGAAGGATTTTTGCTAATTCCGCCGATGGAACATGAAACGGAGGATATAAAATGAACATTCAAAAAATGTATACAGCAGTAGACGTACATGTAAATGGCGAGGCATTTCGTGTAATGAAAGATGTACCATGCAAATACTACTACAGTTTGGAGCAATTAAATGAACAATTTTCAGGTGAATTAGCAGAAGAGATGAAGCTTTTATTAAATGAACCACGTGGTTTTATCGGTTTGAATGGTTGTATTGTCGTTTCATCTATCTATAATGAAGTGGATGCAGCTGTATTATTTTTTAATCATGAAGGTTCGGTTCCGCTTCATTATGGAGGCATTGTTGCAGTAATAACGATGTTACTCGAAAGTGGGTATTTAAAAAAGAGAGAGTCCAATCAATACAAAATTGAAACGTTATGTGGAATATTTTTAGTTCATGCGTATGTAGAGAATGATGAAGTTATATCGGTTTCGTTTGAAAGCAAACTATGCTATATGATTGAGAAAAATTTACAGGTTGGTAATGTAAGTTATTCTCTTATACAAGCAGATAAAGTATATGCAGTTGTAGAAAAAGGTGCGTATTCGCCAGAAATTCGCATGGAAAACATTTCTGAATTGAAAAGATGGGGAGAAGCTACACTGCAGGCTATACAAAAACAGTCGCTAATAAAAAGGCTTATTTTAGTAGATCCTTCGCAAAAAGAAAAGAACCATATAAAATCGATTACATTTCATGAAGATAACTTTATCGTACGTTCGCCAGGTTTTGTTTCTACTATTGTTTCCTATGTTCATGCGTTATTTAAAAATGATTATATGGCGGATAAACCTTTTAAAAATGAAAGTATATTTAATAGTTTTATAACTGTGGAGAAAGTGAAGAAGGAGGAACTAGGATACATTTTCCGTTTTGAAAGTAGAGGGTTTATTACAGGGATGCAGACGTTTCTATTAGACCCTACGGATCTGTTTCCGGCAGGTTTCTTATTAAAATAAAATGTGATAGGGAGAGATAAATATGCAAAAAATTAAAGGGGCATTTCCAGTATTAATAACACCGATGGATGAATTTCAGGAAATTAATTGGGATGGGGTAAAGCAAAATGTAAATTACTTTATCGAACAAAACGTTGCAGGTATCATCATTAATGGAAGTACAGGAGAATTTGTAAGTTTATCAAAAGAAGAACGATTTAAAATGGTAGCAACTGTGTTGAAAGAAATTGATGGCCGTATTCCAGTTATTGTTGGAACTGCAGCAGAGACGACGAAAGAAACAATTGAATATACGAAACATGCAGAAGCGCACGGAGCAGATTGTGCATTAATTATAAACTCTTACTATTGTAAACCGAAGGAAGAGGAGATTTATTTTCATTTTAAAGAAATCTCAAACTCTGTAAATATACCAATTATGTTATACAATAATCCATTTACTTCTGGTGTTGATATGAGTACAGAGCTAATGCTCCGTATTGGAAAAGAGTGTGGAAATGTTACACATATTAAAGAATCTAGCGGAGATATTCGAAAAGCGAGAGATTTAGTAAGACAAAGTGAAGGGGCTTTCCAAGTCTTCTGTGGTTCTGAAGATTTAGTTATGGAATCATATTTAGTTGGTGCCTCGGGATGGGTTTCAGTAGCAGGAAATATTGTTCCCGGTCTCGTTACAAAAATGTATGAGCATTTTCAAAATGGTGAATTAGAAAAGGCGTGGGAAATAAACGATGCTATTTTACCACTTTGCGAGTTTCTTGAAGGATCAGGGAAATATGTTCAAATCGTTAAACGTTCTATGGAATTACATGGGCAAGCGGGAGGACCTTCTCGCTATCCAAGACTAGGGTTAACTGTAGAAGAAGATCAAAAGCTTCAAACGATTTTATCAAATATTGCAGCTCATGCAGCTGTTTAAATAAGGAGGAGAACATAATGTTAAAGACAAATATTGAGCTGAAACCAAAAGTGGAAGCGTTTTTAAATGAAGAAATTAAAATGTTTATTAATGGCGAATTTGTTTCTGCTATTGGCGGAAAGACGTTTGAAACGTACAATCCAGCAACAGAAGAGGTTCTAGCAGTCGTATGTGAAGCGCAAGAAGAGGATATTGATGCTGCAGTAAAAGCGGCAAGATCTGCATTTGAATCTGGCCCGTGGGCAGAAATGGCTACTGCTGAAAGAGCGCATCTTATTTATAAATTAGCAGATTTAATTGAAGAACATAGAGAAGAATTAGCGCAACTAGAAGCTTTAGATAATGGAAAGCCATATCAAGTAGCACTTGATGATGATATTTCAGCGACTGTAGAAAATTATCGTTATTACGCAGGATGGGCTACAAAAATTATTGGGCAAACAATCCCGATTTCAAAAGATTACTTGAATTATACGAGACATGAACCTGTTGGTGTTGTAGGACAAATTATTCCGTGGAATTTTCCGCTTGTTATGTCTTCTTGGAAAATGGGAGCTGCACTGGCGACAGGTTGTACGATTGTATTAAAGCCAGCAGAGCAAACGCCTTTATCTTTACTATATACAGCGAAACTCTTTAAAGAGGCTGGATTTCCAAACGGCGTTGTAAACTTTGTATCAGGCTTTGGTCCTGAAGCAGGGGCTGCAATTGTAAATCATCATGACATTGATAAAGTTGCTTTTACAGGATCTACTGTTACAGGAAAATATATTATGCGTCAATCTGCAGAAATGATTAAGCATGTAACGTTAGAGCTTGGCGGAAAATCACCAAATATCATTTTAGAAGATGCGGACTTGGAAGAAGCGATAAATGGTGCATTCCAAGGTATTATGTATAATCACGGTCAAAATTGTAGCGCAGGATCACGTGTATTTGTTCATCGTAAACATTATGAAACTGTAGTAGATGCACTTGTGAAAATGGCGAACAACGTAAAACTTGGAGCAGGTATGGAGAAAGGAACGGAAATGGGTCCACTCGTATCTAAGAAACAACAAGAGCGTGTGTTAAATTACATTGAGCAAGGGAAGAAAGAAGGTGCTACAGTTGCGGCTGGTGGCGAACGTGCGCTTGAAAAAGGTTATTTCGTTAAGCCAACTATATTCACAGATGTTACAGACAATATGACAATCGTTAAGGAAGAAATATTTGGACCAGTTGTTGTCGTACTTCCATTTGATTCGACAGAAGAAGTAATTGAACGAGCGAACAACTCATCCTATGGCCTTGCTGCGGGTGTATGGACGCAAAATATCAAAACGGGTCATCAAGTAGCAAATAAATTAAAAGCAGGAACAGTGTGGATTAATGATTATAACTTGGAAAATGCAGCTACACCATTTGGTGGATATAAACAATCTGGTATTGGCCGCGAATTAGGTTCATATGCGCTTGATAATTATACAGAAGTGAAAAGTGTTTGGGTAAATATAAAGTAATAGGGCGTTTTACTGATAAAAATTGAGGGATGAAATAATGAAAGATGCGGACAACTAGAAAGTTTGATAATAGTTGTCCGTTTTTTTTATATACAAAATTGCTTTTCCAAAGAATGATAAGGGGGATTTGGATGGAGAATTTAGTAGAATGGTTAGTAGGGCAAGTGTGGAGTATCGGTTTAGTTGTTTTTGCATTAGGGGCAGGCGTATATTTCACGATTGCAACACGCTTTTTGCAAATCCGTTATTTTAAAGAGATGATTAAACTATTATTTGAAGGAAAGAGTTCAGAGACGGGAATATCATCTTTTCAGGCATTTTGTTTAGCCTTATCAGGAAGAGTTGGAATTGGTAATATTGCAGGGGTAGCGACAGCAATTGCTTTCGGCGGTCCTGGAGCTGTATTTTGGATGTGGGTAATGGCTTTGTTAGGGGCAGCGAGCGCGTTTGTAGAATCAACATTATCTCAAGTATACAAAAGTAAAGTAGGGAATGAATATCGCGGCGGTACTCCATATTTCATTGAGAAAGGTTTGAAAATGAAATGGTTTGCAGTCATTGTAGCAGTAGTTGTAACACTTTCATATGGCGTGTTATTACCAGGTATTCAATCTAGTAGTATCGCAGTTGGATTTGAAAACTCTAATGGTATTAGCAAATATATAACTGGTATATTTTTAGTCATGTTACTAGCAGCAATTATTTTTGGTGGTGTAAAGAGAATTGCTGGCGTTTCTCAAATGCTTGTTCCATTTATGGCAATTGGTTATGTAATTGTTACATGTATCATATTAATTGCGAATGTAACGGAGATTCCAAGGATGTTTGCTTTAATTTTCTCTAGCGCATTTGGTGTAAATGAAATGTTTGGTGGAATTGTTGGTGCAGCTATTGCATGGGGCGTAAAACGCGCTGTATTTTCAAACGTTGCTGGTGTCGGAGAAGCGACGTATAGTTCGGCGGCTGCTGAAGTATCGCATCCCGCAAAACAAGGATTAGTTCAAGCGTTTTCCGTATATATCGATACAATTGTCGTATGTACAGCGACAGCTCTTATGATTTTAATAACAGGTATGTATAATGTTATACCTGAAGGGAAAACCGCCATTGTACAAAACATAGGAAATGTGGAAGCTGGTCCAATTTATACACAACAAGCAGTTGAAACTGTGATAACAGGGTTTGGTCCAATATTTATTTCAATTGCGATTTTCTTTTTTGCATTTACAACGTTACTCGCTTATTACTATATCGCTGAAACGACACTTACTTATTTAGATCGTCAACTGAAATATGGCTGGTTAAAACCAGTTTTAAAATTTGGATTTTTAATTATGGTTTACATCGGTAGCGTTGAATCAGCGTCGCTTTTATGGAATCTTGGAGATTTAGGAATCGGTAGTATGGCATGGTTAAACTTAATCGCAATCTTACTTTTAAGTAAAACCGCATTAAAAGTGTTAAAAGATTATGAAACGCAGAAAAAAGAAGGGAAAGATCCAGTATTTAATCCTAAAAATGTGGGGATTGAAGGATTAACATTTTGGGAAGAAAGAAGTAAAGAGGTTGAAAGAAAAAGTTATTGTAGATGATAATTTAAAATTATAACTTAAATTAACTAAAAATTCTTAATTTAAAAGAAGGTATATTGCCTCCATTTCATCACATACTACAATAAGTATGGATAATATGACTGGAGGGAATAAGATGGAACATGAGCAACATAGTTCGATAAATGATATTCTACATCATTATAAAGAAGGTATAGGTAGTTTTACAAATCAAATTCCTGAAATCGCTGAGACATATAATGCGTTCACGCAAGCTTGTTTTCAAGAGGGTTCTTTAACAAAAAGAGAAAAACAACTTATTGCATTAGGAATTAGTTTAGCAACGCAAGATGAGTATTGTACAATTTATCATACAAAAGGTTGTCTTGATCAAGGATGTTCGGATAAAGAGATTCTAGAAGCATGTGGTGTTTCAGCAGCATTTGCTGGCGGAGCTGCGATGAGTCAAGCGGTAACTTTAGTGCAAGAGTGTTTAACAGAATTGAAAAATCAAAAGCATTGAATAAAAAAACGTTTTAAACTTTATGTTTAAAACGTTTTTTATGTGAAATTAAATTTGAGTATAAAAATTATCTAGGATGGGTTCAATTTATGGTTATACAATAATGGGAGAATTTTAAATTTAGTAGGAATGAGAAATAACAACTATTTATTTAATTTTAAGGTTTTGTAAAAAGCTTCAATTGCTTCATATAATCAATGGCTTTTGTTTTATTTTTCTGTTTAGAAACATAATGTGCCTCATTAAAATCTCTATAGTAACTGTTAACTACTTCTTCAGAAAGAGCACCGTCAGAGATAGCTCTTTTAACCGCGCAGTTTGGTTCGTTTGTATGTGAACAGTTAGAAAATTTACATCTCATAGAAATCTTTTTTATATCTTCATATCCAAATTCAAAATTCCCCTCAAGGTTTATCAAGTCAAATCCTATTTTACTAATAAGAAATCCCTCCATTTTTGAAAGAGTCTTTTAGAAACATAAATACAAATTTTATCGTTTTCAATTTGTATTTACTTTAATATTCTATATCTTCATAAATAGATTTTTCTACATCAGGAAGAACTGTGTATATACTCTTACCGATTAAAGCTTCTAATTCTTTCTTAATCGCATAAAACCCTTTCCAATGTAAAGATGTATGAGATGTTGTACCATGACGCAAACCAACAGAAATTAATCTTCTTTCCAGCGTAGTAAAGCCATCCGCATCAGCAAGAGCGTCACAAAGAGTAATTACTTTATTGTATAAGTCGTAGTTACAATGTTCATTTAATATTTCAACTAATCGGCTTCTCATATGGTCAGGAACGAGACTCCATTCTGCTGCGATATCTATATGTTCATTTTTGCATGGGAATGAGTGTGTCACACAAATAACAGCGTTTCCTGTATACCCTAAATCATTCATATACATATAACCATCATAGGAATGAATGACCGATTTGGTAAAACCTTTGTATCTTCCGATATCATGCAAAAGGGCAGCGTTATATGCTATGTCAGCATCTAGCTTGTACCCTTTTTTTATAAGTTCTATAATTATGTTTTCAGTTGCATGAGCAACATGTAGTGAATGTTCAAACCAAGGGCCCGGGTTTTGTTCATATGCCCATTCGAGTAATTCTTTTGCGTACGTTCTATCTAATATATATTTCATATCGTTATCCTTTCACAAAAAATCATATCTTAACTATAAATTCCTCTTATTATTTCATTATTCCTTCTTTAAAAATTGTTACAATGAAACAAAAGGGGGAAAAGTAATGCGAAATTTAGTAATTGAAGAAATTAAGAAACTAGAAAATGATATAGAAGAACTTTCGAAACTTTTGAAAATGGTTGTAAATGATGGGGCATCAATTGGTTTTTTGCCTCCACTGGAACAAAAAGATGCAACAAAGTATTGGCAAACAGTATTAGCGCCAGAAGTGATATTGTATGTGGCTAAAATAAACAACGAAGTAGCAGGGAGTATTCAATTACAATTAGTTACTAAGCCTAACGGAATTCATAGAGCTGAGATTTGCAAATTAATGACTCATCCAAACTTTAGACGAAACGGTATTGGACGATTGCTTATGCAAAAAGCAGAGGAACGAGCAAAGCAAGAAAACAGGTCTCTTTTAGTATTAGATACTAGAGAAGGAGATCCTTCCAATAAATTGTACAAATCACTAGACTACCAAGAAGTTGGAACAATACCAGGGTATGCAATTTCTCCGAATGGAAAGTTAGATGCTACGGTTCTTTATTATAAAAACATTTAAGTTATAATCAAACGGGGAGAGTGCTTGATTATTAGTAAGTGAATAATAAACGACTATTTTTAACACCGTCTATATTTTTCTGGCGGTGTTAAAATAGTTAATTATAATCTAATTAACGCACTAAATGAATTTGAGAAAGTTTTTAGAGGGTTCTTTTAGTAATGATTCTCGTCTTATAATAAATGTAGAGAAGATGACTAGCCAACTATAGTTATTTTCGCTTTATTATGGGAAGGGGATGAAAGTATGAAAAAGAATAGTTTACAAAAGATGAAGAAAGTTATTTTAAGTGGTGGCGTATTACTTACGGGATTATTAACATTTGGATTTTCAGAAAAGGCTTCAGCTCATGGATATGTAGAATCACCAGCGAGCCGATCTTATTTATGTAAGCAAGGGGTAAATGTAAATTGTGGACCAATTCAATATGAACCTCAAAGCGTAGAAGGAATAGGTGGATTTCCGCAACTAGGACCTTCTGATGGACAAATTGCAGGGGCTGGTCATTTTCCCGCTTTAGATGTTCAAACTGTAGATAGGTGGAAGAAAGTTACGTTAAATGGCGGGACGAATACATTCAAGTGGAAACTAACGGCTCCTCATAGTACGAAAGAGTGGAAATACTATATTACGAAAAAAGGTTGGAATCCCAATAAACCTTTGACGCGATCAGATTTAGATTTAGTGCCATTCTATGTGAAAAATGACGGTGGAGCTAGACCAGGGACAACAGTAACGCACGAAGCGAATGTACCAACTGACCGTAGTGGATACCATCTTATTTTAGCTGTTTGGGAAATTGCAGACACTGGAAATGCGTTTTATCAAGTTATAGATGTAAACCTTTTGAATAATGGCTTATCCTCAAAATTCGCTTTTAACAATGTAGTGCAAGCTCCTACACTATTTTAATTGAAACATACATTTCGATCATCTAATTCATTTTAGATGATTTTTTTTATGAAAATGATGAAAAATATAGAAGAAAGTGCAATTATTTATAAAAAAATATGCTTTAAATATTGTCATATTTGCTTCTTTAAGATATCCTTTTCATGAAGAGGTGGAAAACATGGAAAAAGTACTAGTTTTCGGGCATAAAAACCCAGATACAGATGCAATTTGTTCTGCAATTGCTTATGCAGAATTGAAAAAAGAATTAGGAATGAATGCTGAGCCTGTACGTTTAGGCGAAATCAGCGGTGAAACTCAATTTGCGTTAGACTATTTTAAAGTAGAAGGACCGCGTTTTGTTGAGACAGTAGCAAGCGAAGTGGACAACGTTATTTTAGTTGACCATAACGAGCGTCAACAAAGTGCTAACGATATCGAATCAGTTCGTGTGTTAGAAGTTATTGACCATCACCGTATTGCTAACTTTGAAACAAGCGATCCTATATACTATCGTTGTGAGCCAGTTGGCTGTACAGCTACAATCTTAAACAAAATGTACAAAGAAAATGGCGTAACAATTCGTAAAGAAGTTGCAGGTTTAATGTTATCTGCAATCATTTCAGATTCTTTACTATTCAAATCTCCAACTTGCACAGAACAAGACGTAGCAGCTGCTCGTGAATTAGCGGAAATCGCTGGTGTAGATGCAGATAAATACGGCTTAGAAATGTTAAAAGCTGGTGCTGACTTAAGCGGAAAAACAATGGAGCAATTAATCTCTCTTGACGCTAAAGAATTCCAAATGGGTAATGCGAAAGTTGAAATCGCACAAGTAAACGCTGTTGATACAAACGACGTTCTTGTACACCAAGCGGAACTTGAAAAAGTAATTTCTGCAGTAGTAGAAGAAAAAGGTTTAGACCTATTCTTATTCGTTGTAACTGATATCTTAACTAACGATTCTGTCGGTCTTGCGATCGGTAAAGCAGCAAACGTTGTTGAGAAAGCATACAACGTATCACTAGAAAACAATACAGCTACTTTAAAAGGTGTTGTATCTCGTAAAAAACAAATCGTACCAGTATTAACAGAAGCATTCCAAGCTTAATCGTATTGCGTACAGATGAACAGTAAGGACAAGTAGTCAGATTGGCTACTTGTCCTTTTTTATTTATAATAAGCAGAAATTTTTAACTTTTAAACAGTCGCATTGTGTATGCTTAATGATATGGAAGTATTGAAAAGTAAATTACAGGGGCTTTTTGAAAAAATATTGCATCTGTTTCAAAATTAGAGAGCTGGATTTCGGAGGAACTGCGTTTAAACGCTGAAATACAGATGTTGCGTTTAACTTTTTAGAAGAAAGGATATAAATTTTTGATTAACGAATTAAAATAAGGATAGTGTTAGCTATCCTTATAATCGTTTATTCGTAAGATTTTTTCTTGTTTATATAAAATGTGATTATCGTAGTAATGAAGAAAATAGGTATCGCATACACTTGCCCAACAAATAACTTCCAGCCGACATAATTATAGCCTTCAGATGCTGGGATGATAACGGAAATAACGCAAACGATAAAATAGACTAATAGTGCAGGGATAATATTTTTCATTTTTATGAACCTCCTTTATTTTTTTATTAATACATACTTGTATTATAATTTAGTTTCATTATTTTGAAGAAAAAATGAAAAAATTTTTATGGTATTATAATATTTGCAATGAGAGTAATCTATAGTACGCATATGGTAAAATGTGTAATTTTAACTTTCAGAATTATTATATAGTATTTCGAGAAAAAAATGTACAAAATAACGAATTTTATTTACCAAAGTAAAGGGAGTAGAAATATATATGAAAAGGCTATGTATCATTCCATGCGGAAAAAAGAAAATTTGGGATAAACATTCAGACTACGGACCGATGGAAGCAAAAGATGTATATATTAGTCCGTTCGGAAAAGCATGTCAGGCGTACGCAACTATGTTTTTCGAAAACTGGGTTATATTATCAGCGAAACATGGATTTTTAAGACCAAGTGATATTGTATTAGAAAACTATGATCTTGCATTTGATTCAAAAAGCGATGAGGTAATAAGTATAGAGCAATTACAAAAACAGATGGTAGATAAAAGTTTACTACAGTTTGACGAAATCGTCTTATTAGCAGGGAAGAAGCATAAAAAAGTAGTGACAAAGTTATATCCAGAAGAAATGATTACATATCCGCTAGAGGGGTGTAAAGGAATTGGGTATATGTTGCAGAGGTTGAAAGAAGCTGTGAAGGAAGGGGAGGAAATATAGGTGTAGTTTCAGTGATTTTAAACTCTATTTATTTAGGGAGCTGAAAAGTAAAATAGAGTTTTTAGGCATCGCCGAAAGGGTGATGCTTTTTGTTCGTGTCGTCATTCATGTAAAAGTAATTTAGAGAATAAATCATTCGATTTATGAAGCGATAGCTTTTTTATATCAAAAACAAATTGCGTCACTTTTAGAAAATGTAGGACGTATGGGCACAGTTAAGATTGTAAGTGGGAATAGCAATAAGACAAGTTTTGAATAAGATATTAAGAAAGGAGATGTTGATGAATAATGGCTAGATATAGTTTGCACGGAGGACACAATAGTATTGTTCAAGGTGCTAATTTCGGAAATCGGAAAGAACACGTTCTAGATAGGCAAGTTAAAGATGCCGTGGCGGCTAAGTTAAGAGCCCTAGGACACACGGTTTATGACGATACGGACGAGGTAGGGGCAACTCAATCACAAAATTTAAATAATATCATTCGGAATAGCAATTCCCATGCTGTGGATTTAGTTATTTCTTTTCATCTTAATGCAAGTGATGGAAATGGACAGGGTGTTGAGGTTTTATATTATGATCAGAAAGATTTGGCGGCTAAAATCTCAGCTCAACTAGCAAAAGATATTGGATGGCGTGATCGAGGTGCGAAACAACGTACAGTTTTAGCAGTATTAAATGGAACGAAGGCACCGGCTATTCTTATTGAATTAGGGTTTATTGATAATGAATCCGACATGGCAAAATGGAATGTTGATAAAATCGCTAATTCTATTGTATTTGCTCTTACAGGACAAACTGGAGGAGGTGCAGCGGATTTGCTCAAAGTAAAAACTGGTGGTGTAGCATTTAGTAATTTACAAGCTTTGGCTCAAGCTATGGTTGATGCGGGTATTGATGGACAAATTGTCGTTCAAAAAGATGGCATTGGTTATGCTATAACGAATGGCTATCCGTCCGGGAATATCGATAAATTTACAGCTTGGTTAGATGCACGTAAATGGTACTATGAGTACGTGAGATAAAAGTAGTTTGCTAAATAAAAATAAGAGCCGTCATGTGACGGTTTTTATTTTTATTTAATCTTTTAACTCTACTTATAATATGGAGAAAATAGACTAATAAACAAGCCTTTGTATACTTTCAAACATAGAATATGATGAATTCTATCAAGGAGGAAGCATATTTATGAGAAATACTTGTCATTGTGGACATTTTCAAGATTGTAATAAATTTTGGGATGATTTAATGTTTGGGAGATGTAGATGTAAGCGCAATGATTTTCACGAGTGTTGTTGCAAAGAGAAACCGAAGTGTGAGTGTGAAAAATGTCATTGTAAAACAAAAGCGAAATGCCATTGTAGGCATGAAGAGGAAGGGTATTAATAATAAAAAAGAGTACGATGCGTACTCTTTTTTGGGGTGATTATATTCCATCTTGAACAGATTTCTTTACAATTACCCATGTGTCTTTCTTTTTAACCGTTATAGCTACATTAGTTCCATTAGATTCCTTATAAAAGATATATCCATTGTTTGAGTTTACATATGTAACTGGTTCACCTATGCAATCTCGCGAGCAGGATTTGTTGACCAATTCAATTAAGGATAGTTCACTTGGATCGGTTTTACTGGCTTCTATAACAGCATCAAGGCTTGTTTTTCGATAGCCTTGCAAGTTTATATGAAAAAGCTGCTCTATTTCTCCTGTAATGCTAGTGTTCATTACTTCTACTGAATTCTTTTTTTCTTGAAGAAAGCCGTTTTCATAAAGTAATTTTGTATAGCCAATCCATGCTATTAACACTAGCATGAAAAACATACCCGTCATTTTAAGTATTCGAAGTCGTTTGCTTATAATTGTTTCTGAGTATTTCATTCACTCTAATCCTCCAATGTTTTTAATTTAAAATATGCTTGGATACATACTTTTAGAAGAGGATGAAAGTTAATGAGTTTTTAATAAAAAAGAAAACATCCAGGGTTAGATGCTTTCTTTTTTTGGTATTTTTGGCTATCTGTTAGTTACTTGTTTCATAAGTGGTCTTATTTCTTTAACTGGTGGTTTCTTATCATAGGCATCAACGTAAGAAAAGTAGTAGTTTAAGTTTCTTAGAAGACCTTTTCCTATTTTTGCACTTAAGAAAGGAAAGACTTGTCCGGTATAATCATCGAGAGATTTACAGTAATATTTTTCATCTAAATATATACTGTATTTACATGTTAGTTCTACTAAAGGATTCCCTTCATCATCAAATACTTCTTTAGAATCAATAATATCTATTAGTGCAAATTTTTCATTTAAGTAAACTTTCTTTTTTTTCTCGTGTTTATTTGTAAGTATAAAAACGAGACCAATCGCGTTAATCAAACTATTTCCTCCTATAAAAAACGGATATTAATAAAATATATCGATATAAGCTAAATGTAAAGAGGAGAGGTGAAATATCATGGAGAGAAAACTAAATAAGCCGATTGGTGAGAGCTGATAATCAGTGGGGGATGAACAAACCCCTCACTGATTAAAGTTTCACTTTATTGAAATACTTGCGGGAATTGTTTTACGATTGCGTTTGTTATCATGTCAGCCATTTCTAATGCTTCTTTTTCAATTTTATCGTAAAGTTTTACTCCTGCTTCATAATCTTTATTTAGGAAGGCAAGTGCTTCTGCTTTCGTTAGTGCTAAATGTTCATAAAACATTTTTCTAAATTCTTCTTTATCTATATATGGGTTGATACTGTTAAGAAATTCAATAATTGCGTCACCATTAGCGTACCATTTTTTCTCTATAGCGGCCGCTGCATTTTGATTACCAGCTTTTGCGGCTTTAACAAGATCCGCTGCAATTACTAAGTGATCTTTAATTAATGCACTATATTTTTTTACTGCATCTTCACCGTAAAATGGTTCAAGTGATAGTCCCATATGTGTTGCGTTTTGTAGAAGTCGTCCAACAGTAACGTTAACATCTGGTAAATTAAATACTATACTTATAATAGCCAATCTCGTCCAAGCGACGTGTTGTTCCCATAAAGAACGCATATATCCTTTTAAAAAATTCTCATTTTTACTAATTCGGTAGTTCCGTACGGATAAATCATAGTTTACATAAGGGTTATGGTAGGGGGAGTAATACGATTGCCAATAAGAATACATAAATAGTAACACTCCTTTGAACATGTATAACTCAAAGTATGATGAAGATTTATTTTTAGTTCCGTGTCCTAGATTATTTTTAGGGAATTTGAAATGGAGAAATTCAATGAATGATGTTGTGATATATATGAATAATTTGAATATAAAGTAAAAGAGGGTCTGCAAGGGAAGTTACAGACCCTCAAAAGGGTATTGCCGAGATGTCGGACTCGACTACGTAATGTTATCATAAAATTCTTTTGAAAAAACCTGGTAAATGTGTCCAAATGAAATTGGGACCTTCATACAGTCAAAGGGACCTGCTTCCCGCGGCAGGCCCCAATAACTAGATAATGTCGATGAGCAAAAAACTCATCTGGAGTACTTTTATAGTAACAAGTAAAATGTGTTTTGTGTATTGAGAAAGAAGAATTGCATAATTATATGTGAACAATTTAACTCCCAACAATTTATGATTATCATTAATTGTTGGGAGTTAAATATGGTTATAAAATGGAGAAAAGATTTGGAAGTGAGATTGAGGTGCATAGAAGTATGTAATTATGAAAAAGACCTGCTAATATAAGCAGGTCAACTTAAGGGGTTTATCCAACAGATTATTATATATGTTAACAACTCAATTGTAGTAAGTCTATATGTTTAATATTGAGAAAACTTCTGTGAATAATATATTTTTTGCGCATATATTAACGTTTAAAAAGTTGAGAAAGAAAATTAAAAAGCTTTTTATAAGAGAATAATGGCTGATACTTATAGTATGATTCATATTTCCACGCATCATTATTAGAGAATTGGAGTTGTTTTGTTTTCGTTTTTGCCGTGATGGACCTCGTATTACGATGTTTCATATAGTAACCTCCTGAATTTATATGTATACGATTAGTAGTATTCAAGAAAGGGAAATAAAATGAACATTTAAATTGAAACTCTTTCTTCTTGTGTACTGGATTTACGTTATAAATGTTGTAAAACATATAAAATAATGATGCTAATTCATATTAAATAAGTGAAGAAACATAGAATAATGAAAAAACAATAAGCATCTAATCATCCCTTTCAAGTCGCATAAGTGATTGATATAATAGAAGTAGATGAAAGATAAAGAAAAGCGGGTGACTCTTTTTTGTTTACTAAAGCACAAGAACTTTTAGCGTCCTACTTTGGTTATTCTTCGTTTCGAAGAGGACAAGATGAAACAATTAAAAATGTACTAGATGGGAAAGATACGGTTTGTATTATGCCAACGGGTGGCGGTAAGTCGATTTGTTATCAAATTCCGGCATTAGTATTTGAAGGAACGACGTTGGTTATATCACCTTTAATATCACTTATGAAGGATCAAGTAGATACATTGGTACAGAATGGCATTTCAGCTACATATATTAATAGTTCTATATCTATTGCAGAAGCAAATCAGCGAATTCAATTAGCGAAACAAGGACATTACAAGTTACTTTATGTGGCGCCTGAGCGTCTTGATTCGATGGAGTTTGTTGACCAACTTATCGATATGAAAATCCCTATGATTGCGATTGATGAAGCACATTGTATTTCACAGTGGGGACATGATTTCCGTCCAAGTTATTTACATATACATCGCATATTAGATTATCTTCCAGAAAAACCGCTCATATTAGCATTAACAGCAACAGCAACACCGCAAGTACGTGATGATATTTGTAACACACTTGAAATTAATCAAGAAAATACAATTATGACAACGTTTGAGCGTGAGAATTTATCGTTTTCTGTCATTAAAGGGCAAGATCGAAATGCATATTTGGCGGATTATATTCGTCAAAATCAAAAGGAATCTGGGATTATATATGCAGCTACTAGAAAAGTAGTCGATCAGTTATATGAAGATTTGATGAAGGCAGGTGTTTCTGTATCAAAATATCATGCTGGTATGAGTGATAGTGATAGAAATGAGCAACAAGAACTCTTTTTACGAGATGAAGTAAGTGTAATGGTAGCAACATCTGCATTCGGGATGGGGATTGATAAATCGAATATTCGTTACGTAATTCATTATCAGCTTCCAAAAAATATGGAAAGTTACTATCAAGAAGCAGGACGTGCTGGTCGTGACGGATTAGATAGTACATGTATATTGTTATATTCTTCTCAAGATGTACAAGTACAGCGTTTTTTAATTGATCAATCAACTGGAGAATCACGTTTTTCAAATGAACTTGAAAAATTGCAAAATATGACCGATTACTGTCATACAGAACAATGTTTACAATCATTCATTTTGCAATACTTTGGAGAAGAACCGAAAGAAGATTGTGGACGCTGTGGTAATTGTACAGACAATCGCGAGAGCATCGATGTGACAAGGGAATCACAAATGGTTTTATCATGCATGATTAGAACCAACCAACGCTTTGGAAAGCAAATGATAGCGCAAGTATTAACTGGGTCGAAAAATAAGAAAGTTATTGAATTTAATTTTCATACTTTACCAACGTATGGGCTTTTATCGAACCGTAGTGTAAAAGAGGTCAGTGAGTTTATTGAGTTTTTAATTTCAGACGAGTTAATTGCAGTTGAACATGGCACTTATCCGACGTTAAAAGTAACTGAAAAAGGGAAAGAAGTATTACTTGGTAAAGAGAATGTTTTACGAAAAGAACGAGTAGAGACAAGACAAATTGTTCAAGACCATCCTTTATTTGAAGCGCTTCGTGAAGTACGTAAAGAAATTGCACAAGGAGAAGGTGTACCTCCGTTCGTTATTTTTTCTGACCAAACATTAAAAGATATGTGTGTGAAAATGCCGCAAAGTGATTCCGAATTGTTGACGGTAAAAGGTATCGGAGAACACAAACTTGTGAAATATGGCTCGCGCTTCTTACAAGCAGTTCAGCATTTTATTGAGGAAAATCCAAATTATGCTGAAACGATTAAGACAGAAGTAGTTTCAGAGCGTAAAAAGTCAGGAAAAGCGTCCGCAAATTCTCATTTAGAAACGTATGAAATGTATAAACAAGGTATTGATTTGAATGAGATTGCAAAAGAACGTAACTTATCAAGACAAACAATCGAAAACCATTTAATTCGCTGCTATGAGGATGGAATGGAAGTAGATTGGCAAAGCTTTGTTCCAGCAGAGTATGAATCTCTTATTGAAACTGCCGTTCAAAATGCAGATGGTGGTCTGAAATCTATTAAAGAACAGCTTCCGAATGAAGTGAGTTACTTTATGATTCGTGCTTATTTACAAATAAGAAAGTAGAGGCATATAAAGGGGATAAGAATTTATGTATCATGTTTTCGTTTATGGCACGTTAAGAAGAGGACAAACGAATGCTCATTATATGCTAGGTGCAACATGCATCGCAGACAGAGCTTGGACATATGGAAAATTATTTGATACGAACGAAGGATATCCGGCCATGACTTATTCGATTGAAGAACAGGTGTATGGAGAAGTTTATGTAGTAAATGATGAGATATTGTGTAAGTTAGATGAACTAGAAGAATATACAGGTAATGCGGAGACTGATTTATATGATCGAATCACGCAAACAGTATATGTTGCTGATAGGGAAATTGAGGCATATGTGTATATTGCTCAAGATAAAAAGATGTTAAAGAAAGTTATAGACTCTGGTGACTGGCTTATGTATCAAAAAATATAATAAGGTAGTTTTAAAAATTGGAAAGCAGATAATGACGAATTCATTATCTGCTTTTTATTGTGTGAATAATTGTCGTTCTCTTTTTATTCTTATAGTTCTTAGTACGATTCCAATTCCGAGAAATAAAACAGTAGCAGCGACCCCGCTAATAGGATTTAACCAAAAATCACTACTGTTTGTAAGGGTAATAATCCCTGTTATTGTAACTAAAACAGTAGGAACAGCATCTTCGATCGCATGCATGATAACACATGGCCAGACGGATTTTGTAAGTCTATATATTTCAACATACATAATTGACCAACAAACCATAAGGATACAGCCAGATAAAAGCATATTTAATCTTGAGATAGATTCAAAATATTCATTTGAAGAGCCTCCTTTACTTTTATTTATCCTACTATTTATGGGCAGTAAAACGCCCATTGATTAAATTCTTTCATTTTTACAATGTTTTTTAATAGATAAATTAAATAGGAGACAAATAGAAAGTAGTATCTTTTGCATGCATCATTATACTATATGTGTATTTGTGTGATTTAGATGTTGCATATTCTTTTTAAATTAGAAAGATGAAAAGTAAGTTTTTTCGGAAAATTTAAATGGAAACTATTGACTTTATGATTGGATTTTTAATACAATGATACTTCGACTGAAAAATTAGAACGGACAGGAGGGAATCGTCGAAATGAGCAACATATTTGAAGATGAGTTACAAAAAATGAAGGATACTTTACATACGATGGATGAGCAATTGGATAAGCTTGAAAAAATCCCAGTTTATTATGGAGAAGATTTTAAAGAGCAAATTCTTGAAAGTATGAGGGAGTCTAATAGACAAAACTTACGTATTGGTGTGCAAGAGCCGTACTTTGGAAGGTTAGATTTTCAGGAAGATGGAAAAGAAGAAGTTATGCCGATTTATATCGGAAAAGTAGGGGTTTCGGATATGGACACGATGAAGCCAATCATTATCGATTGGCGGGCACCTGTCGCAAGTATGTTTTATTCATTTACCGGTGGAGACGAATTAGCATTTTATCAATCACCAGATGGGTTAGTAGAAGGTGATGTGTATTTAAAACGAAACATTTCCATTCGAAAAAGAGAACTTGAACGTGTTGTTGATACATATGTAAAAGGAAATGAAGATGTATCGCATGCCGATGATTTTCTTCTATATCGATTAGGTGAGAATAAAGATAATAAGCTAAAGGATATTGTTTCAACGATTCAATCGGAACAAAATGATATTATTCGAGCGGAAAGAAATTTACCATTACTTATTCAAGGGGTTGCAGGGAGCGGAAAGACAACAATTGCTTTACATCGCCTTGCTTTTTTAATTTATGAATATCGTGAACAACTAGAAGCAGAAAGAATGATCGTATTTGCGCCGAATAGTCTGTTTTTAGACTATATTTCGAGTGTACTTCCTGAATTAGGTGTAGGGAATATTAATCAAACAACGTTTCCGGATTGGGCATTACGTACGTTAGATGATTCAGTGAAACTAAAGCAGACAGAAGAAAAATTGAAAGAAGCATTTTCAATTAATCGTGATGAAAAGAAGGTAATGCTAGGTAAATTAAAGGGTACGTTGGAATTTAAGACGTTTATTGAAGAGAGAATGATCCAATTTGAAAATGAGTTAGTTCCGACAAAAGATTTTGAGGCGTGGGATAGAGCGATTATTCCAGTAGAAGATATTAAAAAATGGATGCAAGTTGAATATAAACATTATCCTTTACAGAAAAGAAGAGAACGATTAGTAGGACGAATGAAGCGCTGGATTGAAATTGAGCTTAAAAAATTCGGGGAAACAAACGAGAAAAAATTACTTAAAAAAGAAGCGACTAAGAGACTGAACGCATATATGAAGTTTTGGCCGAAAATGAGTGCTCTTTCACTGTATAGTTCAATAGTAAAAAGTAAAGAAATACTTGAGGTATTACCTGAAGAACTTGTTAAAGAAACAGAAAAGAGTTGTCGTAAAAAAGAAGTGTATGTAGAAGATTTACCAGCTTTAATATACATACATCATCGTATAACAGGGATTGAAATCGGGCAGAAGTTTCATCACGTTGTTATTGATGAAGCGCAAGATTTTTCGCCTTTCCAAGTTTATGTATTAAAAGAAATTACATTAGGTAATTCTTTCACTATATTAGGTGATTTATCGCAAGCGATTTATGATTACCAAGGAATTGAAGATTGGAATGCTTTTAAGGAAGTATTCCAAGAAACCGGTTATTATGAATTGACAAGAAGTTATCGTTCTACAAAAGAAATTATTGAATTTGCAAATGAAATAATTAAAAATGCAGAAATCCCAGTAGGACTCGCAACACCAGTCTTCCGCAGTGGAGAAGATGTGAAAGTAATTCATGCCGAAAATCAATTTACTAAAATTGTGAAGACGGTAAAACATTTGCAAAATGCAGATGTGAAAACAATTGCGGTAATCGGAAGAACAGAAGATGAATGCCGTGATATATATGTGAAATTAACAAATGCAGGATTAACGGTAAACGTAATTGAAGCAAACCAAAGTAAATATGAAGGTGGTATATCAGTAGTACCTGTCTATTTAGCGAAAGGTTTAGAATTTGATGCGGTGCTTTTAATTGATGTGGATGAGGAACATTACAAAAACACAAAACATGATGCAAAGTTACTATATGTCGGATGTACGAGATCACTTCATGACTTATGGATTTTCCATAGTGGGGAAGCGTCACCTTTAATTAAAGGATTAAAATAAAGTGAAACTATAATCAGTGGGGAGTTTTACTGCAAGCTAATGTGGGATAAATATAAAAAGAGGATTTTCTAGTACTGTATGAAAATCCTCTTTTTTATATTGAAATGGTAGATGAATTAACGACTTGAGCTGTTGTGTAAATAATATACAATGACCTTTTCTAATTCCTTAGTTTGTTCTTTTTCCCATATACGAACAGCATCTACTGGAGTTTGTGTATGTTTTAACCAATCTAGAATAAGATGTAGTTGTTCTTGTATTTGCCCAATGTTTTGCTCCTTTATGTTCTTATTCTGAATTCTATCAATTAATTGAAGCATATAGGGAAGTTTTTCTATGCATTCGCTTAAATCTCCGCAATAACCTGAAGGGAATTCATGTGTGCCAAATTCTAAAGTATTGATGTAATTAGAAACTAGGTATATCATAGCTTCTTGTTCGGTATCACCACCTAATTCAATCGCTTTTCGAAGGAATTTTTCTAAATCGTCTTCTTTATTGCTAGAGTCCATATAAATTCCTATCCATCTAAAAGGTCTTGAATCAAATGGGTTGTTTTCTGTCCATCTATATAGAATGTCAATTAGAAAACTATTTAGTGAGAAAGTTAAGACCTCATCTTTTTCGTTTAATGCATCTAAAATAGTAAACAGCGAAATGGCAAACTCTTCTTGATCTTTTGATTCCCATTTCTTTGCATTTGTAATAAATGTCTCTAAATGTTTAAAAGCTAATTTTCGAAGTCCCGCTTCGCGATGCTGACAGTAACAAATAAAATTATGCCAATGCTCAGTTGTATTCATATGTATAATAATAGTTTGTAATGCAGTGAGAGGTTTATCCATTATAAGTCCCCAATCTATTAAGCACGTGTTGAAAATTTAGTGTTATTATATCATTACATAAATTAAAGTGGGAAGAATTTAAGATGGATTTTATTGGTCACGGGATCCAATCGATTGGTAATGTAGCGGTTCTAACAGGACTCATTATTGAATTTGAAGATGAAACGTAAAAAAGTTATTATGTTTATCTGAATATTGAGGGGATATGTTTATTTAATTTTTAGAAAACATAGACTATTAAACTTGCAAATGGTATAATCTTCTTATTATTGGAATTAAAATCAAAATATTTGAAAATAAAGGATAGGGTTGGTTTTAATGGGGGATTCTGATCACAAAGAAACAAAGGCAATATTAAAGTTATGGTTTATTTATATACCACTTGCATTTGGAGAATTTGTCTTTTCGAATATCATAGGTTATTTAAAAAAATAAAGATTTTGTATTTGAAAAACAATTAACCTAATTTAATTGTTTTTTTATTTTTCTCTAATAAACCAAACAAAAATAGAGATTTTGAACAAGATGAAGTTTATGAAGGAAATAACGTTGATTAGGTGCTGAAAACGGGAATCATTCAAGCATGGTAATTCACCGTTTTTATAGCTTCCTATAGTGAGATGTTATGTTCACATCATATGTATACGATATTTGTAACTTAATATAGCATTACTGGAACTTCAAAATTAGTAGTTAAGGTTGTTACCTTTTAGAGTGTTATATATAACTTAGCTAAAAAAGCACAAATCATATAATTTGCGCTGTTCATTATCTGTTTTTTGGTAAAAAATTATAGTTTTTGTCACATTAATACTGTACGATACATAGTATAAAACACATACTGTATGACATATAGTAATGGAAATGAGGTGAGTGAATGGATACTTTATTAAACTCGTTAATTACTGAGTTAAGAAGAGGGACATTAACGTTAGCTGTTTTAAGTCAATTAAGAACGCCGCAGTACGGATATTCACTTGTCCAGTTATTGGAGCAATCAGGGGTTACAATTGATCAAAGTACTTTATATCCACTACTTCGCCGATTAGAAAAGCAGGAATTAGTGACGAGTAGTTGGGATAAAACGGAGAGTAGACCTCGTAAGTATTATGTTTTAAGTGATTATGGATTAGAAATATTTTTGCAGTTGAAAAAAGAATGGATAAAGGATTCGAAAGAACTTTATAACTTATTAAAGGAGGAGGAAGAGAATGAATTTAATTGATCTCTATATCCAAGAGGTTGCGAAGAGATTACCTGAAAAAAATCGTGAAGATATTACACTTGAACTAAGGTCAACTATAGATGATATGTTACCTGAAGATTATAATGAGAAAGATGTAAAGAGCGTTCTCGAAAAATTGGGGAGTCCGGTTTCATTGGCTAATGGTTATTTGGATAGACCGATGCATTTAATTGGACCACGTTATTTTGATGTATATACAACGTTGTTAAAAATGATTATACCAATCGCAGCTGTCATTGCACTCATATCAATGGTTGCAGAAAATTTTATAGGTTATAGTGGTGATCAAGCAGTATTAAATGTTATTTTTCAATTGATAGGTAAAGGCATTGGGGAAATTTTTGAAGTGGGCCTCCATGTATTTTTCTGGTTGACACTTGTGTTTGTTATTTTAGAAAGAACAGATACAGACAAAGGTATCGAGCCGTTGACGACAAGTTTAAAAAAATGGACACCAGATGATTTGAAAAACATCTCGTATATCCCAAAGAAAAAAGCAATCTCGAAGTTTGAAGTTTTTGGAGGTTTAATGTGGACAGCAGTTTGGGCTACACTTTACTTTTATGCGAATCATCTTGTTGGCGTATATAACGGTACGGCAAATGGACTGAAGTTTGTCTCGTCAACTTTTAATCAAGATGTTTTATTGCAGTACTGGCCAATCGTTGTAATTATGATCGTTTTTGAAATATGTATATCCCTTTATAAATTAGTGCAGGGACAATGGACGCAAAGATTGGCGATTGGGAATGCTATTCTTCAAGTAGCTGGGACGATAGTATTCATTGTAATTGTAGTAAATCCACATGTATTTAACGCAGGGTTTATTACGTATTTGGCAAATGCATTTACTATTTCCCCAGAGGGATTTAAAACGTGGTTAGTTGGCGGTGGAATTGTAATTTACACATTATCTACTGCAATAAATATATTTGACGGTTTCCGAAAAGCTAGTATTCGTATGTAGATAAAAATCGGAAATTTCGATAAAACAAAACTATTGAAAAGATAGTGATATAAGGTGAACATGATGAAAGGAAGAAAACAATGATAAGGGAAGCAACGAAAAAAGATTTAGCATACATTTTAGATATTTATAACGATGCGATACTTTATACAACAGCTGTATATGCGTATAAACCTGTAACCCTTGAAAATAGAATAGATTGGTATGAACAAAAAAAGGCTGAAGAGTATCCAATTTTCGTATATGAATTAGATAATAAAGTAGTAGGATTTGCGACATTCGGCCCATTTAGAACGTGGCCTGCTTATAAATATTCAGTTGAACATTCTGTGTATGTAGATAAGGCATATAGAAAAAATGGCATTGGGTCTTCATTAATGAAGGAATTAATCAAAATTGCAAAGGAAAGAGAGTATATGACCTTAATTGCTGGAATTGATGCAGAGAATGAGAAAAGTATTGCCTTGCATCAAAACTATGGATTTGTTCATGCAGGAACAATAAAAAAAGCTGGTTATAAGTTTAATAAATGGCTAGATTTAGCTTTTTATCAGCTGGAACTTAACGGTCCTGAAAATCCTATAGAAGAATAAATATTTTTCGGTAGCAAGAAAAAATTCATGCTACCTTTTTCTTATTTTAATAGCTAATGAAAAGGTTTTTACATTCAATGTTGAAATATTAGAAGTTAATATAACGATATAAAAAGAGGGATAGAAATGGAAACTGTTATAAATAAAATAAAAGAGGTACAATCTAATTATGTGGGAATGGCAATTTATTCTACAAAAAATAATCGTATAGTTGCTTCGTATAATAGTGAATTAAATATTCGGTTAGCATCAGCAGCAAAATTAGTCATTGGATTTGTAGTAACGCAAATGGTGAAGGAAAATAAACATAATTGGAATGATATACTTCATTACATTAAATTTAATCCACATGAAGATAGTGCGCAGTTATATCCGCATTTACAAGGAAGAACTTCTTTAACACTTAGTCAAGCGGTAGAGGTAATGATTGCTTGTCATGATAGTTACGTTGCACAGTCAGTTGTAATGCACTGTGGTGGATGGGATGCTGTGAAAATGTACGCACAAACGTACTTTTCAAAAATTCATATACAAGAGAATGCTAGAGATGAGAAAAATGTTGGAGAATTAAGTGAAGTTCTTGCCCTTTTCATACAAACCTTTCAAGGTTATAAGTCAGAACCAGAATTATGGGAACCAATTATTAGCGGCATGGTAAGACAGCAAGGAGAGTATGAAGAAATTCCATATTATCATATAGCTCATATGACAGGTGGATTACTCACAGCTACAATAAATATTGGTATTATAGGAATGTTTAACGAATTTCCACTTCTTTATGTGATTGGGGGAAAAGATTTACCGAATCGCCGTGAAAATAAAGAGGTAGATGAAGCTTTTGCAGTAGTTTTAAAGTACATATACAAAGAATATAGTGAAAGCATGCTAGGAGTGAGCGATTGAAAAGAAACTTAAAGACTTCAACAATCATTATTTTAATTTTAACGATTATTGCTCTTGAAGTTGGAATCGCACTATATGATCACAATTTGTCATTAGATACAATTTACTTTGCAGCAATTCTTATTTGTATTGTATTGCTTTTTGGCACACGTGTTTCTGAAGAGAAAGAAAGTACATCGAAACGAGGGCGAAGAAAAATAGCTGTTATATTTTGGTCATCTATTTTATTGTCTATCGCTTGTTTTGCAGTTATAAGTTACATAAGGGTAGGCTATGTCTCTGTACCAGGGATAATTGGCTTTTCATGCTTTGTTACATATGGTGGATTCGTTTTGATTAGTATTTTAAAGGGGAAAAATAAAATGTAGCTTACTAAGTTGAAAGGAAGCAATGTATATGAAACATATAGAGAACGGTACACGTATTGAAGGAGAATACATTAAAAATAAAGTCATTCAATATAATATGTCCATCTTAACAGATGAAGTAAAACAGCCGATGGAAGAAGTAAGTCTCGTAGTAAAAAATGAAGAAGGAAAAATATTTGGTGGTGTAACAGGTACGATGTATTTTTATCATCTTCATATCGACTTTTTATGGGTTGATAAATCAGTTCGTCATGACGGTTGGGGGAGCCAACTTTTACATAAAATTGAAGAAATTGCGAAGGAAAAAGGGTGCAGATTAATATTGCTAGATTCATTTAGTTTTCAAGCACCAGAATTTTATAAAAAGCACGGTTACCGAGAGTATGGTATCGTTGAAAATCATCCAAAAGGTCATAGTCAGCACTTTTTTGAAAAGAGATTATAATAATATTATGTATACTGATTGATAGGAGAAAGCATATGTACACGTATAAATTGCAACAAGAACAACCAATCTGTGCAGAAAAAATTAAGAAGCTTTATGATTCTGTCGGTTGGTGGCCAGAAAGAAAAGAAGTCGATATTGAAAAAATGTTAAAGAATAGTATAGCCATTGGAGTATGGGAAGAAAATGAATTAGTTGGATTTGCTAGAGTCGTTTCTGATGGTGTTTTTCGAGCATACATTGAAGATGTTGTCGTACATGAGAATGTAAGGAATAAAGGTATTGGAGAGAAAATGCTTACAATATTACTTCGAGAAATATCTCATATTGATATTGTTAGTCTATTTTGCGGAGAGAAGCTAATAAAGTTTTACGGTGAGCAGCAATTTCAAGCAACGAAGCAAATTGTGATGCATCGTAATCAAACAGGGAAAGAATAAGAGGTGCCAATTAAAATGAATGCAACAAGAGCGTACTGTTTATCGAAAAGAAAAGCGACAGAAGATTCTCCAGGTGGCTGGAGTGCAACATGTATGAGGCTTAATAATAAAATATTTGCGATAGTAAATCATGAAGAAGGCGAAAAAGCTGCGATTACATTGAAGTGTGATCCAGAAGTCGCATTAAGAATAAGAGAAGATTATCCAGAAACAATTATTCCAGGGTATCATATGAATAAAAAACATTGGAATACCGTTTATATTCATAAGGATATAGAGCAGGAGCAAATTAATAAAATGATTGATTGGTCGTATGATTTAGTACTACAATCATTTTCAAAGAAAAAGCAGCAGGAGTTAATGGATTAATATGTATTAGGAGTGTGTGTAATGAAAGATTCGATTAAAGATACGTATGATAAATTAGCGAGTACATATAAAGAAAATCTAGATTTCGCAAATCCATATAACAGTTATTATGAAAGACCGGCGATGATGGAGCTTATTCCAAAGGAACTAGAAGGAAAAAAGATATTAGATGCTGGATGTGCAGCTGGATGGTATACTTCTCAATTCATAGGAAGAGGAGCAAATGTTACAGCAATTGATGTAAGTCCTGAAATGGTAAAAGCAGCAAAAGAAAATATAGGAGAAGAAGCGACGTTCCTTTGTCATGATCTGCAAGAAACATTGCCATTTGAAGATAATACGTATGATGTGATTGTAAGTTCATTAACTCTTCATTATATAGAAAATTGGAATCAAGTATTTCAAGAATTTCGTCGTGTATTGAAGCCAGGTGGAGAACTTATTTATTCTATTCATCATCCTTTTATGGATTTCACAAAGTTTCCATGTGAAAATTATTTTGAAAAACAGTTATTAATAGATACTTGGGTTAAACCGAATATTACTATTGAAGTCAAGTTTTTTAGAAGATCATTACAAGACATACTAAATGAAACTACAAATTATTTTGTATTAGAAGAGATAGTGGAACCGAAGGCAATTGAAAAAATGAAAGAAGTAAGCGAAAAATCATATCATTATTTAAATATGAATCCACATTTTCTTATCATAAAAGCAATCAATAAATAGCTAGTAAAATAACTTTGTTTTACTAGCTATTTACAGTTTTACATTACATATTAGGAGACTTTAAAATGAATACGAAACGAAATAGAGTAGTATATGCACTATTTACTATAGTTGTTATTATTTTAGGTCTTAGCTCAAGAAAGTTTGCTTTTGCACTACCACATCTATTAAATGATTATTTAGGTGATGCATTATGGGCATTAATGATTTTCACTGGCTTTGGATTTTTGTTTCCTAAAACAGAGACGAAGAAGTTGGCTTTTATTAGTTTAATGTTTTGCTACGGGATTGAAGCGAGCCAATTGTATCATGCGGAATGGATAGATAGCATTCGTGCAACGACTTTGGGGGGACTCGTGTTGGGATACGGTTTTTTGTGGAGTGATGTAGTGGCTTATACAATTGGTGTTGGAGTGGGAATACTGTGTGAGGTTATTTTTCGGAAGAAATAAGAATTGTAAAAGGGGTATTTGTAAATGGAACAAGCACTGGAAATTGCAAAGCTTTGGTTTCGAAATGAACATGTCACAGCTACTGTAATGCAACCAAAAGTAGCGAAGGTTTTATGCAAGAATAAAGAGTACATTTTAAAGAGAACGGGATCGATAAAGCAATTTCTAGTAGAATTTGATGTTTTGAAGCAACTGTATGAAAAGGGAATTAAAGTACAGAGAGTAGTAAAGACAGAAAATGATGAACAATATGTATTATATGAAGAAAAATATTATTGCTTATATGAGTATGTTGTCGGAAGTGTTTTAGAAATAAAAGATACGGATAAGCTGGAAAGGCTAGCAAGTACAATTGGAGAAGAAATAGCTAATCTGCACAAAGCATTACATTCGGTGAATAGTGACCATGAGTTAATAAAAAGAGATTTATATAAGATGGTATTTGAATGGGCTATACCGATTTTAGAAAAGAATGAGCATGTTCATCGAGAGGTAATTCAAAAGATGGAGCGAATGCACGCAGCTTTCAAGGAAACGGTCCATCCATTACCGAGACAAATTATTCATCGTGATATGCATCTATCAAATTTAATCTTTAAAGATGATAAACTGGAAGGGTTTATAGATTTTGAGTTTTTAGAAAATAATGTAAAAATATTTGATTTATGTTATTGCTGTACAAGTGTATTAAGCGAGCTATTTAGTGATGAAAGATTAAGAGGGAAATGGTTACATATCGTTAGCAAAGTCTTTGAAGGTTATTATAAACAAAATGATTTAACGAAAGAAGAACTAAAAGCTATTTGGTATGTTATGCTTTCAATTCAAATTATCTTTATTGCTTATTTTGTCCAGTTACCAGATTTATTAAAGTTAAATGAAGAAATGTTCTTCTGGATTTTTGCTAATAAGGGAGCTATTGAAGAAGTTATAGAAGGTATCGTAAAGGTATGAAAAAAATAATATTAATTGGTTCTGGTGGTTCAGGAAAATCTACATTAGCAAGGCAGTTAGGAAATAAATTAAATATTAAGGTACATCATCTTGATGCATTATTTTGGAAACCGAATTGGGAAGGTGTTCCGAGAGAAGAACAAATAGCAGTTCAAAATAACTTAATTAAAGATGAGAAGTGGATTATTGATGGGAATTATGGCGGGACGATGGATATCAGACTGAATGCAGCTGATACAATTATCTTCCTTGATATTCATAGAACAATTTGTATTTATCGTGCGTTTAAAAGAATTGTAAAATACCGGAATAAAACAAGACCAGATATGGGCGCGGGATGCGAAGAAAGATTTGATTTGCAATTTTTTAAATGGATATGGAAATATCCTAATGCTAAACGACCTACAATTTTAAAAGGGTTAGAGCAATTGTCCGAAGAGAAAAAGGTTATTGTTTTAAAATCTCCAAATGAGGTTCGGAAATTTTTAGAGCACATATAATAATAGAATGTGACACAACAATTCTTTTTGGATCTTACCGATCAGTTTAATTAAACTAATCGTTTTTTATTATGAAAAATTTAACGCTTTTTGAAAATTGTATTTTGTAATGAGTATATGACTATAATTTCATATAAAATGAACGTTTGGAGGAATAGAAAATGACTAATGATTTAATTCAAACAATCGATTCATTAATGGTAAATATTCCAGCTGGAGAGGTAGTATTAAGAGATGATCGAATAAAAAAAGAATGGCTAGTGCAAATTCAACCATTTCTTCTTGCGAAGTATGCTGTAACAATCGAACTATATGATGCTATTACAAATAGTACATTAAATAATTTTGATAAAAATCATAAACCAGTTGTCAATATTTCATGGAACGATGCCATTGCGTTTTGTAATGTACTTTCAAAAAAAGCGGGATTAAAAGAATATTATTCTATTAGTGATGGTGGTCAAATTGTGAAATGTAATTTAGATTCAAATGGCTACCGATTACCATGTGAGGCAGAGTGGCAATATGCATGTAAAGCAAGTACAACCGGATATACATACGGGAAACTTCATGATATAGCGTGGTATAATGAAAATTCAAATGGAGAGATTCATGACGTTGGCCAAAAAGAACCGAATGCATGGGGACTTTATGATATGCTAGGGAACGTTTGGGAATGGTGTTATGATTTGTATGATGAAACAGTGTACGGATCATACCGCATTTTTCGTGGTGGTAGTTGGGCTGAAACAGCGAGAGGGTGCGGCGCTACTTGTCGTCGTCGAAGCCATCCTACATTTCATATAGATGATCTCGGTTTTAGACTCGCTAGGTCAATTTAGTAGGAACATGCTACGAACAACTAAGAAAAGAGTATGGAGAAAATCCGTACTCTTGCCAACATAGAAACGATTTAACGTAAGGAGTGTTTATTATGGCGCGTGTTTTATTTATTAACGCTGGATCAGAAGGACATATAAATCCAACTTTACAAGTTGTGGAAGAATTGATTTCTCGTGGTGAAGAGGTCGTTTATTTTTCAATAGAAGCTTTCAGGGATCGGATTGAGAAGACAGGTGCTACTGTACGAACGATTGATGATCAAAAATTTATAAAAGCGTTTCTATCTGGAGGCAGAAATTATTTACAGGAAAGAATAAACGGCCTTCTACATACAGCGGATATTGTAATATCTAGCGTTCTAGAACAAATTGAAGGTGAACATTTTGATTATATGATTCATGATTCTATGTTTGGTTATGGCCATTTAATTGCTCAAATTCTTAAACTTCCAGCCATAAATTCATGCACATCTTTTGCGCAGGATGAAAAATCCTTTGAGCAAATGCTAGGTCATCTGTCAAAAAATATCCCAGTAGAAATTCATGATAAAATACAGAATGATTTTCAAAACTTAACGAAGGGAATTGCTGAAAAATATGATGTTGAAATAAAATCATCGTATGAAGTTTTCTGTAATCCTGCACCCCTTACTATTGTGTATACAATTAAGGAGTTCCAGCCTTTTGGTGATACGTTTGATGAAACATATAAATTTGTAGGACCATCTATCTCTGCACAAATGAAAAACAGAGACGTTGATTTTACTTCAATTGAAGAAAAAAGTCCGATTTATATTTCATTAGGTACTGTTTTTAATGAAGCGATTGACTTTTATAAACTGTGTATGAAGGCCTTTGAGAATAGTGAGCATACAATTGTTATGTCTATTGGTAATAAAACAAAAATAAGTGATCTAGGCGAAATCCCTAAAAACTTCATTGTGAAAAACTATGTGCCTCAAACCGAACTGCTTACTTATACGAAACTATTTATTACACACGGCGGGATGAACAGTACGCATGAAGGATTATATAACGGGGTTCCGCTCGTTGTAATACCGCAAAGTGCAGATCAGCCAGCAATCGCAAAGCAAGTGGAGAGTCTTGGAGCAGGAGTTCAATTACATATGAATGAATTAACCGTGGAGAAATTGCGTGAAAGTGTGGAGTTAATTTTAAATAACCCTTCATATAAAGAGGCTGCTTTGAATTTGAAGGAATCATTCCGAACATCGGGTGGATATAAGGAAGCTGTTGATGAAATTTTTACATTTGTAGGTCAGTAATAAATATAAAGTTATACATGAAAAAAGTGTCTATATTAAATGATATAGACACTTTTCTGTTGTAAGAAGAGAAGAATTGTTTAAATGGAAAAAATGAAAATACTAAATGTGAATTTTGAGAACTAAGTCTACAATTTCTGCTGCACACTTTTATTTTATCCCGTATTAACCGACTGTAAAACCCCAACTAATTAAAGTTTTACTTTATGATTTCAGGATGTGGTTTTATATGTTAGTAATAATTTCACTGTTTCTGCACAACTTCTGCACATGCTTAGGCGAGTTCTATGTCATGATATATTCATAAAGTGAAATGTTTCACAAGGAAAAAATATATTTTCACTGCGGTGTATGCATAATTAATACATACATCGGTACAAGTTTGTCTCTTGTTATTCTTTTACATCAAAGCCCACATTCCACTACAAAGTATAACAAGAAGGGGACATGAACATGAATAATCGATTTTTAAAACAACTACAAAATATGAAAATGAACAAAAAAAGATTAGGAGTTGTAGCATTAACAGCTGGAATTATTAGTACGACACTTATTCCTCAAAATGCTTATGCGCACGGTTTTGTTGAAAAGCCCGGTAGCCGATCCGCTTTATGTAGTCCAACTTATGGTGCGCTAAATGTAAACTGTGGAAGTGTTATGTATGAACCACAAAGTTTAGAAGCTCCAAAAGGGTTCCCACAAGGTGGTCCAGTAGATGGACAAATTGCTTCAGCAGGCGGAAAATTTGGTGGTATTTTAGATCAACAAACAGAAAATCGTTGGTTTAAAAATACAATCACTGGTGGGGAAAATACATTTACTTGGAAGTATACTGCGCCTCACTTAACGAGTAAGTGGCATTACTATATTACTAAAAAAGGATGGAATCCAAATAAAGCGCTAACAAGAGCAGATTTCGAACCAATTGGAACTGTACAACATGATGGTTCTGCAGCTTCAAATAATTTAACTCATAAAATCAATGTACCTACTGATCGTAGTGGATATCATGTGATTTTAGCAGTATGGGATGTAGCTGATACAGCAAATGCATTCTATAATGTAATTGATGTTAATCTTATTAATGATGTGAAACCAGACATAGAAGCGCCAAGTATTCCAAATGGACTTCAGACGCAAAAAGTAACAGCGAATAGTGTAGAACTAACATGGAACGCTTCTACGGATAATGTAGGGGTAAAAGGATATCAAATCTTCCGTAACGGAGAGATGATTGATACAGTACCAGGGACTCATTTTATTGATAAGAAGTTACAACCAAGTACAGAATACTCTTATACTGTAAAAGCAATTGACGCAGCTGGCAATGTATCGACAGAAAGTACAGCGCTTACAGTAAAAACGACAGTTGAGACTCCTGATACAGAAGCACCAACACAACCAAAAGGATTACATAGTATGGGAACGACAGCGTCAAGTGTGGATTTAATGTGGAGTCCATCTGACGATAATATTGGTGTAGACCATTATGATATTTATAGAGAAACAGAAGGATCAATGAAAAAGATTGCAACATCCAATACAACTTCTTATTTGGATAAAAATCTGCTCGCTAATACTACTTATAAATATGTAGTGAAAGCTGTTGATGTAGCTGGAAATGAATCCGTACAGAGTGATATATTCACAATTACTACAAAAACCGAAAGCGCTTCATATGAAGCGTGGGATGCAAAAAAAGCATATAAAAAGGGAGATAGAGTTCTACACGAAGGAAAAGTATATGAAGCAGTCCAGAGTTATCAAGGAAATGGTGATCCAAACTGGATTTATGCATTATCATTATGGAAAACAGTGTAAGCTTTACTTAGGTATGAACTAAGAGATGATGGGCTTTGATGCAAAAGGTAATCTTAAGAATTCACTTTTCTATTAATAAAAAAGGGTAGTGTATGAATACATAAGATTCATATACTACCCTTTTTATTATGATAACATTTTCGTCATAAGTATGTGCGGAATGCCATCTTCCATAAATATATCAGAAGAAGTTTCATAGTCTAATTTTTTATAAAATCCTTCAGCTTGTGTTTGACCGTGTAGTTTCACTTTCGTAACTTGTTCGTTACGAGCAAGTTCTTCTAACGTTTGAATGATGACTTTACCTAATCCGTATGTACGATAATCTTTTAAAATACAAATACGTTCTAATTTTCCGACACCATCAACAAATCGTATACGACCTGTGCCTACAGGAAGTTCATGATAATAAACTAAAATATGTTTACATTGCTCTCCGATTTCATCGAATGTATCGAATTCATCTGCAAGAGGGACACCTTGTTCTTTTACAAATACTTCTTTTCGAATATGAAAGGCAGTTTCTAAATCAGCAAGTTCTGTTATAAGTTTGGATTGCAAAATGTTCAGTCCTTTCTAGTGTAATCAGTTTGCGTTTTCCTAGTATATCATAATAAAGCACTATTAAGAGAAGAAGAACATACTAAAAAGCCAACTTTAAAAAGTTAGCTTTTATTACAATTTCTTTATCCCATTTTTAGTACCAATAATTGCTGTACTCGTCATACTTATAAACAACCCTGTTTCAACTACACCAGTAATCATTTTTAATTGGGTGTGTAAATGGGCAGGATTAGAAATATGATTAGGGAATATACAATCGATAATCATGTTATTGTTATCGGTTATATAGGTTTCATTATTTTTTAAACGTAACGTTGTTTGACACCCTAAAGACTGAATTTTATTTTCGGTTTGTTTCCATGAAAAAGGGATGATTTCAACAGGTAATGGAAAATTACCTAAATGTGTTACAAGTTTCGATTCATCAGCAATGATAATTAGTTCTTTAGAGGAAGAGGCAACGATTTTTTCACGAAGTAATGCACCGCCACCGCCTTTTATAAGTTGTAAATTTGAATCAATTTCATCCGCTCCATCAATTGTAAGATCAAGACTTTGTACGTCGTTTAACGAAAGTAGGGGGATATTTAGTTGATGTGCTAATGCTTCAGTTTCCTTTGATGTTGGTACAGCTTGAAATGATAATCCTTCTTTTACACGCTCACCTAATTTTTGTATTGTCCAATATACAGTAGAACCTGTACCAAGCCCAATCTTCATGCCATCATTTACAAAGTTAGCGGCATATTCGCCAGCGAGCTGTTTTAAATTCATCGCTTTACTCCGCCGGACGCGGCCCGGCATCAAGACCTGAATTTTCAACTGTAAGTACCGGACGAACGACTATATCTTTATGTACACGCATTTGACAAGATAATCGTAAATGATCTTCAATCCCTTTTTCCGTCATTGCATGTTTCTCATTCGCACTTGCTTCACAGAAATCACCTGCTAGTATTTCTACTCTACAAGTTGTGCAACGTGCATTCCCACCACAACGATGGAGAATGTTAACACCGCTATCTTCAATTGCTAATACTAACTTTGTTCCTTCTTTTACATCAAAAGTTCCCGCACCTTCAATTGTTAATTTTGGCAAATTTGTTCCTCCTCACGTAAAATTGTACATAACATATTTATGACCGCGAATTATTGAACATAAACATTATTTTTTTATATCCCCGTAACTTTTTTTAATGTTGAATCGTTTATTAAGTAAGCGCTGAAAAGGAGTGGTTATTTTGTGCACAAAAGTAACTCATGTTTTAAAGGATCATATCGATATGAATCATTCAAATATAAACTTTTTAATTGAACAATATGGAGAGTTAAAAAGATACTGTACTTTTTTAACGAAAAACAAATGGGATGGGGAAGATCTCGCCCAAGAAACAGTGTGTAAAGTGCTTCAAAAATATAGAAATAAAGATATTTGTATGACACTCGTCTATAAAATAGCAAGAAATCGTTGGTTAGATCAGATGAAGTGTAAGTCTGTTCATGAAAAAATAAGAGAACAACTCACTTTTGAAGAACCACATGAGAACATTGCAGATTTGCATGAAATGGTAGGGAAAGTATTGTCTTCATTAAATGTACAGCAATCCGCAATTTTATTATTAAAAGATGTTTTTCAATATAGTATCGCTGATATTGCTAAAGTGTGTTCTGTATCAGAAGGTGCAGTGAAAGCTTCTTTATTTCGGAGTAGAAATAGGCTGAAAACTGTAAGTGAAGAAGGGATTGAGATAGTCGAATTCACAGAGGATATTGAAGTTGTTGTAACATCTATTCGTGAGGAAAGACCGGAATTATTAACGAAGCTTCTTCCGACAATAGATTTTACTAAGTTACCATCTAAACAGCCAGTCTTATTATTTAATGTGAAAAAACCTTCTTCCTACAGTTATATGCTTTACGCAGCATAACAAGTATTGGAGGGATTTAAAATGAATGCAATTCCATATGTAGTAGAACAAACAAAATTAGGAGAACGTTCCTATGATATATATTCAAGGTTATTGAAAGACCGCATTATTATTATCGGCTCAGAAATTAATGATCAAGTAGCGAGTAGTGTCGTAGCGCAATTATTATTTTTAGAAGCAGAAGATGCAGAAAAAGATATATTCTTATACATCAATAGCCCTGGCGGTTCAACGACAGCAGGTTTTGCAATATTAGATACGATGAATTTAATTAAACCAGATGTGCAAACGCTATGCATGGGCTTTGCGGCATCATTCGGTGCATTGTTATTATTATCAGGGGCAAAAGGAAAACGGTTTGCTCTCCCTAACAGTGAAATTATGATTCATCAGCCGCTTGGTGGTGCACAAGGGCAAGCAACAGAAATTGAAATAACTGCGAAAAGAATATTAAAGTTAAAGCATGATATTAATAAAATGATTGCAGAAAAAACGGGGCAACCGATTGAAAGAGTAGCACATGATACAGAAAGAGATTATTTTATGACTGCAGAAGAAGCGAAGGCATATGGGATTGTAGATAACGTTGTTACGAAAAAATAAGTTAAAAACAGGCTAGAGGATATGCTAACCCTCTAGCCTATTTTTATTAATCTTTTATCCATTCATCAACTAGCGCTTGATTCTTCTTAATCCATTTTCGCGCCGCTTCTTCGGGATCTTTCGTTTTATTTAACTCGACCATTAATGTACCAAGCTGTTCATCGTTCATCTTCCATTTGTCAAAGTATTTTATGATATCCGGATGGTCTTTTTCGAAACCTTTACGAACAGAGTAATAAATGTCATCTTTTTCACCATATACTTTCTTAGGGTCTTTTAAATATTTTAAGTCAAATTCTGAAAAGCCCCAATGCGGATTCCAAAGCGTAACAGCGATTGGTTTCTTTTTCGTATATGCTTTCTTTAGTTCACTCATCATCGCAGCTTCAGAGGATTGGACAAGTTTTAGTTTTATATCATATTCTTTCATTGCTTTATTCGTTAAATTCATAAGACTACTACCGGGTTCAATACCGACAATTTTATTCTCTAGTTCATCTTTATGAGCATTTAAATCTTCGATACTGTTTATGTTTTTCATATAAGAAGGGACGACTAAACCTAGTCCAGTACCTTCGTACCATTTTGATTTTAAGACAATATCATCTTTATAACGATCGTTTAGCGGTTTATCTGTAACTGGTAGCCATACTTCTAAATTCGCATCAACATCACCACGAGCGACACCAGTCCAAATTGCGGCTTTTTCTAAATACATGAGCTCAACTTTGTAGCCTTTTTCTTCTAATAAAACTTTCCACATGTTTGCGGTTGCAATATTTTCTTTCCAACTTGTTACACCAAGTTTAATTTTTCCTTTCGAATTTGCATTTGTTGCATTACATGAAGTGAAAATCATAGTAATAAATAATGCAAGGCATATAAACCAAATTTTCTTTCGCATCGAAAACCTCCTAAGTAACGTTTGCCTTATAAAATAAATGTATAAGTAAGCATTCTTATTATGAACGGAAACGAGAATTTTAAAGAAATCTTATGAATGTCATTTTTATGTAATATTTCTTTGTAAAATCGCAACACTATGTGAATAGATGGGTAGAAAAGGAGTAGTGACATGGATAATACAAAGGTGCGTGTTGAAAACGTAACAAAAGTATTCGGGAAACATCCGCAAAGGGCCCTTTCCTTATTAAAAGAAGGAAAAAGTAAATCGGAAATTTTAAAAGAGACAGGAATGAACGTTGGGGTGAAAAAAGCAACGTTTGAAGTTTACTCTGGAGAGATTTTCGTTATTATGGGTTTGTCTGGTAGCGGGAAATCTACGCTAGTTCGTATGTTAAATCAATTGATTAAACCAACTGCAGGTCATATATACATAGATGGTGAAGACATCGCAACGATGGGAAAAGAAGAGTTACGGAGAGTAAGAAGAACGAAAATGAGTATGGTATTTCAGAAATTCGCTCTATTTCCGCATCGTACAGTTATACAAAATGTTGCATATGGTTTAGAAATACAAGGAGTTCCGGTTGAAGAGCGAGAGAAAAAAGCGTTAGAATCGCTACAGTTAGTAGGACTCGATCATCATAAAGATAATTACCCAAGTCAACTTAGTGGTGGTATGCAACAGCGCGTTGGAATCGCAAGGGCACTAACGAATAATCCAGATGTATTACTAATGGACGAGTCATTCAGTGCATTAGATCCACTTATTCGAAAAGAAATGCAAGATGAATTGTTAGAGTTACAAGATAAAATGGAAAAAACGATTATATTTATTACGCATGATTTAGACGAAGCGCTTCGAATTGGAGATCGTATCGCATTAATGAAAGATGGAGAAATCGTCCAAATTGGAACACCAGAAGAAATTATGATGAGCCCCGCTAATGAATTTGTAGAAAAGTTTGTTGCGGATGTGAATTTAGGAAAAGTAATTACGGCGGAGTCTATTTTAAAACGACCAGAAACTTTATTAATTGACCGTGGACCTCGTGTAGCCCTTCAAATTATGAGGAATGCAGGTGTTTCAACTGTATATGTTGTAAACAAAAAGTATGAGTTTTTAGGTATATTAACTGCGGATGATGCGAGTAAAGCAGTACAAAAACAGTGGCCGATTGCTGATTTATTACTTAATGATATTCCGCATGTGTATTTGGATACTTTACTGGAAGAGACATATGCAAAAATGGCAGAGATGAAATATCCGTTACCAGTAATCGATGAGAAGAAAAGGCTAAGAGGAATTATTAAACGTGAAAGTGTCATTCAAGCTCTTGCAGGAAACATTGAGGAAGAGGTGAAAGACGATGAATAGTATACCGCGGATTCCATTAGGGGAATGGGTCGACTCATTTGTTGCAAGTTTATATGAGCACTTTGAAGGCTTATTCCGAGGATTCTCTTATATTATTGGCGGATTTGTTGATTTACTCACTAATTTTTTAACAATAATACCCGCCATATTGATGATTATTATCTTATGTTTCCTCATTTGGTACACAACGAGGAAATTATCTTTAGTCATTTTTACGCTTATTGGATTATTATTTATTTTGAATATTAACTACTGGGCACAAACGATGCAAACATTGGCACTCGTACTTACGTCTGTTATTATTTCAATTATTGTCGGAATTCCAATTGGTATATTAGCATCTCAAAATGAACGTTTCTCAAAATTTTTAAAACCAACATTAGATTTTATGCAAACAATGCCTGCATTCGTATACCTTATTCCAGCGATTACATTTTTCGGAGTAGGTGTAGTACCTGGAATTATTGCATCAGTAATCTTTGCAATGCCACCGACAATTCGTTTTACTGACTTAGGAATTAGACAAGTTCCAGAAGATTTAATTGAAGCAGCGAATGCATTTGGATCCACAGCATCACAAAAACTATTTAAAGTACAATTACCACTTGCAACCGGAACGATTATGGCTGGTGTGAACCAAAGCATTATGCTTTCGTTATCGATGGTTGTAACAGCATCACTTGTAGGAGCTCCAGGACTTGGAGTTGATGTATATCGCTCTGTAACACAAGTTAATATCGGAATGGGATTTGAAGCTGGATTAGCTATCGTAGTAATCGCAATTATATTAGATCGAATTACACAAGGGTTCCATACGAAAAGAAAATAATGAATAAAAAACACACTTTTATAATACAAAGTGTGTTTTTTATTGCATCCAGATCACATACGAACGATAACAGAACCTCCAGCTGGTGCACAAACTTGGTTTTTTTGTTGTTCCATTGATTTAATTAATTGATTATTTTCCTCGATTAATGAGATTAATTTAGTTAATTGATTTTCAAGACTTGCAATACGCTGCATCATATATTGTGAATCATGATGCAATGTATTCCTTGCGGGATGAGGGGAATAAACATACTGTTGATTTATATTTGGATTCCAATGAGGATACATTTGAATCGTTCCTCCTTCAATAAATTACGAAGCTTTCTTATAGTAAATGCCTATGTATAATTAATAGTTACTTGAAAATTTTCCAATATAAAAGGAGTATGTACAGAAAATGGAAAATATTATATGTGAAGTTACAGTACATTTTTTGGAAATATTTAAGAGAGATAGTGCGTATATTAATACATTCAAGTAAATGTATGTTATTTAGGGAGAAATGGTGGGAGGAGATGTGATTTTGGCTAAAAATAAAAAAAGAAATGATGCTTTGGCAATAGGTGTCGGTATAGGGGTTGTAATTGGTGTATTTCAAGGGCACTTTACAAATAATTTAGTAATAGGAATTGTAATTGGGATTATAATTGTGATTGCGTTTTTGAAGAAATAATGAGATGTAAATTCATTTCAAAAATTGTTGTATCAAAAGAATGAAAATTCGGAATACGAAACCTGTTTTTCCTTTTTTTGTGATATTATATATGAAAAGGAAGGTGATGGATATGTCAACAAACAATCAAATAGAACAAAACTGTTTCATTTGCAAAAAACATATAGGAAATATTATAGTTCCAGGTGGAGCTATTTACGAAGATGAACTCGTTTACGTTGGACATGTCCACTGGGATAGTGAAGAAACATACCTGGGTTATGTAATGATAGATATAAAAAGACATGTACCTGGCCTTGCTGAACTAACAGATGAAGAAGCGAAAGCGTTCGGACTTATAACAAGTAGAGTAAGTAAAGCGCTAAAAGAAAGCGAAGGTGCAGAGCATATTTACACTTTTGTTTCAGGAAATGGTGTACCACATATGCATATGCACATTATTCCGCGTTATCCGAATACACCAAAAGAGTTTTGGTCACCAACCGAGATAGCGAAATGGACTGGCGCACCATATGGTGACGAAGAGAAAATAAAAAAACTATGTGAAAGAATACGAAAGTATATGGTAAATGAGTATGCATACAACAAATAATACACAATATTCATGGGTTGGAAATATAGAAATGTGTTTAGGAGAAATTTCAGTTAAACAATATGGTGATATTGTACTTGGTAAATATGGCGGGAATAAAAGTGCTGGAGCGAAAAAGAATGAAGATGGTGCATTAGTTTGGTCAAATGGTGAATGGGAATTTGCAACTATATTAGATGGACATAATAGTGCAGAAAGTGTTGATTTAGTAGTAAATACAATCGAAAAAGAATATGAAAATATAAAAGTAATTTTGAATGAACCAATTAATACAGTGTTTCAATCTGTTGAAAATCATATACTGACAATTTTTCAGGCATCTTCATTTAAGGAAAAGTGCAAAAAAATTAAAGGTGAAACAGCTTGCTTACTATGTGTAAGGAAAGAAAATTATATATGGTGGCTTTCTATCGGTGATTGTTTAGTGTATGTATTTCATGAAGAGTTACATAAGTTAGGACAATATGCATTAAATCAACGTCATTTTTACGAATGGATTGGAAATGTAAACACATTTGATTTACCTGTTCCTTGCTATTCATCAGGTATTCGTGAATTACGTACTGGAAAGAACCGAATTGTAATGGTGACAGATGGAGTATTAGAATGCGGGGAACGCCGATATGAAATACCTGTAAATTTGTATAATGCTATGAACAGAAATGATAAAACACTTAAAGAAAATATTCACAATGTTTTAGAACACTTGCATCATCAGTTGGGACGTGATAGTGCGACAATTATTAGTTGGGACGTAGAAAATAAAAGGAATGCTACGTATCCGAGTGATCAGCCGGAGAAAAGGTAAAGGAGGAAACATCACTGTTTTGGGTTAAAGGAATTTTATTAATAGTATGGATTATATCCTTAGTTGTTGTTGAAAAAGTAGTGAGGAAAAAACTAAATATACCGAAACAAACAGACTGGAATAGTAAATATGTAAACAACTTTCATAAATGGGGCACTAGGGCTCTTATTATTTCTTATATAATTTTTACGATGATATGTGCTACTTTAAATCCCGTTTATATTAGTAATTTACCCATTTTATTTTTAATAACTTTATACTGCTTTCAATCATTTATGGAGTGGAAATTTGATAAAGAATCGAGGGAATATGTCATTTCTTTAGGAACGGTTCCGCTATTAGTAATAACAGGAATTATTCTTAATTTTTTCTTTTATACCTATTGGATTTAATCATATGTGGAATGAATGGGGAGACAAAATGAAAAATCCTAAATTACGTGCTGAAGCAATGATTTTAAATGAAGATCATTCTAAAGTACTTGTACAATGCGATGAAAATGAATCATTTTATCGTTTTCCAGGTGGCTCTATTGAATTTGGTGAAACGTCAAAAGAAGCAATAATTCGAGAGTTAATAGAAGAATACGATTTGAAAGTTAATGTTCAAGAGTTAGTAATTGTAAATGAACACATTTTTGATTGGGACAACGAAAAAGGTCATCATTGTACATTGATACATTGGGGACTGTTGAAAAAATCATTACAAATGAAATAAGGCATAAAGAGCATGAGGATATTATATTAATTTGGAAAAGTCTAGAGGAATTACAGGAGAAGCCGACATATCCTGAAGGCATCATAAGTTATTTAGAAGAGGATAACCGTAATATAGTCCAATTTATTTCAAGTAATTAAATGAAATAACTAATAAACAAGAAACCATTTACTACTAAATGGTTTCTTGTTTATTTAAGCATTTATTTTAGTTAATATAGATGTAATGAAATTAGTTTTATCCTCTGCATACTTATGTTTATCAGTAGGGTTAGCTTGTGAAAGTTGAATCTTTAACTGTTCATACTGCATGCGTGCAGTTTTATTGTCTATTAAGTAATCACGAAATTGTAATTGTTCTATTAAATATGTATTCCCTTGTTCATACATATGAATTTGATGAGTTCTTGGTTCACCTTTATTAAAATAGTATCTTTCGGGTAATACTTCTTTTCTATATTTATAGTTTAGTAGTTCTAACTTTTTAATACAATGTATACCGTCCGTATAATTTTCTAATTCAATTGCTATATCAATAATTGGCTTTGCACTTAAATATGGAATAGAAGTACTACCAATATGGTGTATCGCTAAAATATGTTCGCCAATTTGTTCCTCAATGAGTTGTTTCTCTTTCATAAACTCAATTTCCCATTCTTCAGTCCACGGCACTAAAAACACTTTCCCATACGGTAAACCTAACATTTAATTAGCATCCCTTTCAAAATAGTTTTCAAAAAGTTTATTACATTTTCTTAAAGCTTCTCAAAACAAGGTGTTCCCACAATCTCCAAGGAAGAATCTTCTTCGCAAAGATCATAAATTTCACACCTTTACCAATTGGATATCGTAAATTTGTACGCTTAGATTCAGCAATTTCTACAATTTTATTAGCAACATCTATCGGATTACCGAATGTATCACTACCGCTATTAATATGTTTTTGTATTTTATCCATATACTCTTTGTAAGGAGATGTTGTATCAGATTGGTTTTCAGCTAGTTGTTTCCCAACCTCCCATATGTTTGTGTTATAAGAACCTGGTTCAATTAAAGCAACATCTATTCCGAAAGGTTTTACTTCTAAGCGAAGCGATTCACTCCAGCCTTCTAATGCATATTTTGAAGATACATAAGGAGATAAACCAGGGAATCCAACTTGGCCGCTAATGCTGCTTATATTGATGATTTTTCCAATTCTTTGTTTTCTCATATACGGTAAGACAAGTCGGGTAATTGATATAGCTCCAAATAGGTTCGTTTCAAATTGTTTACGGTATTCCTCTACTGGAATTTCTTCTACAAAGCCGCCATTTGCATATCCTGCATTATTAACAAGTAGGTCTACTTTTTGTATTTCTTTTAAAAATAATTGGAAGTTATGTATAGAGTTTTGATCGGTTACATCTAATTGTTGAATTTTTATTTTTTGTTGTAAGTTGAGTTGAGTAGCTTGAGATAGTAAGTTTACTTGTTTTTCAAGGTTCCGCATTGTAGCAATAACTAAATAATCTTTTTTTGCGAGTTCGAGTGTAGTTAATAGTCCAAATCCACTTGAGGCTCCTGTAATTATTGCGATTTTTTTATTCATTTTCCGCCAGCTTTCTTTTTCTTTTATCATAACGAGTTATGATAAGAAAATCTATTATTCTTACATTCAGTATGAAATCAATTTGTATGTAAAAAAGGGGATTATAGGGAATGAGCGTATATAGAGTAGTGTATATTAATATGATAATGAAATGAGGGAAGAAAAATGGTCCATGTGAAGGATGTATTAGCAGATCAATTGTTGGCGAATGCAAACGATCCCAGTTGGTATATTCCATTTTCAGATGCAGTTAAGGGTTTGTCTGAGAGGGAAGCTTTCTGGAAACCGAATGAAGAGAGTAATAGTATAGCCGAAATCGTACAACATTTACTGTATTGGAACTCTACGTGGCAAACTAGGTATAAAGAATCAAATGTGAATGCAGTACCCGCTATTGGAGATAATAACAAAAGTTTTATGCTTTCAGATAATCAAACTTTCGATGAATTACGGGAAAAACTACTAAAAAAACTGTTACAATGGAAAAATCTTATAAATGAAGAAAAGGTTGAAAGTGATGTAGTAGGATTTCCTGTTTCTGCAAAGTGGTGGGAAGTGTTAGCGAATGTAACAACTCATAATGCATATCATATTGGCCAAATTATTTACATCCGAAAATTACAGCAGAGCTTTGATAATGAATAAAATAATAGTTCTCAAATTAGGTGAACAAAAGTGGACAAAACGAGACAGATGTCTCATTTTGTCCACTTTTTTATTATGAAAGAAAAGAGAAAACCTATTAAATCAAGGATTAGAATTTGGCACGGTACTTGCAATATAACAGACGAACAAGAAAATAGGAGGGCTGGACATGTTAAAAACAACTGAAAGTAAAGGGAATGAAATTACGAAAGAACAAGCTCGTTGGATGTACGAAAAAATGTTAGAGATTCGTAAGTTTGAAGATAAGGTGCATGAATTGTTCGCACAAGGCGTTTTGCCAGGTTTCGTTCATTTATACGCAGGTGAAGAAGCGGTAGCAGTTGGTGTATGTGCCCACTTAACGGATAGTGACAGTATTACAAGTACACATAGAGGTCATGGACATTGTATCGCAAAAGGTTGTGATTTAAATGGTATGATGGCTGAACTTTTCGGGAAAGCGACAGGATTATGTAAAGGTAAAGGCGGTTCCATGCATATTGCGGATTTAGATAAAGGAATGCTTGGTGCTAATGGCATTGTAGGCGGGGGTTTCCCACTTGCTTGCGGTTCAGCATTGACAGCTAAATATAAAGGAACAAAAGATGTAAGTGTTTGTTTCTTCGGTGACGGAGCAAATAATGAAGGAACATTCCATGAAGGGGTTAATTTAGCGGCGATTTGGAAGTTACCAGTTATTTTTATTGCAGAAAATAACGGTTACGGTGAAGCAACTACCTTTGAATATGCTTCAAGTTGTGATTCTATTGCGGATCGTGCAAAAGCTTATAATATTCCAGGCGTTCAAGTAGATGGAAAAGATCTTCTAGCTGTATATAAAGCTGCTGCAGAAGCAGTGGAACGTGCGCGTAATGGTGATGGTCCAACAATTATTGAATGTATGACATATCGTAATTACGGTCATTTTGAAGGTGAAGCGCAAACATATAAAACATCAGAAGAAAAAGAAGAACATTTAAATGAAAAAGATGCGATTGTGAATTTCCGTAAGCATTTAATTCATGAAGGTTTATTAACGGAATCTGAACTTGTTGATATGGAAAAAGCAGTAGATGATGCAGTACAAAGATCCATTGAATTTAGTGAAAATAGTCCATACCCAGACGATGAAGAATTATTAAAAGATGTATACGTTTCTTACAAATAAGAGGAGGGTGAAAAATTATGACTAGAACAGTAAGTATGTCAACTGCAATTAATGAAGCGATGAAAATCTCAATGCGTCGTGATGAAAATGTAATTTTAATAGGTGAAGATGTTGCAGGCGGTGCACAAGTTGATCATCTGCAAGATGATGAAGCTTGGGGTGGTGTTCTTGGTGTTACGAAAGGACTTGTACAAGAGTTTGGCCGAAATCGTATATTGGATACACCAATTTCTGAAGCGGGTTATATGGGAGCTGCGATGGCAGCTGCTGCAACTGGGTTACGTCCGATAGCTGAGTTAATGTTTAATGATTTTATCGGTAGTTGTCTTGACCAAGTATTAAACCAAGGTGCGAAATTCCGTTATATGTTTGGAGGTAAAGCAAAAGTACCCGTTACAGTACGTACGATGCATGGTGCTGGTTTTAGTGCAGCAGCTCAGCATTCACAAAGTTTGTACGCATTATTTACGAGCATACCAGGTATTAAAGTTGTTGTTCCTTCCACGCCGTATGATGCAAAAGGCTTATTATTAGCAGCAATTGAAGATGATGATCCAGTAATCTTCTTTGAAGATAAAACACTTTACAATATGAAAGGTGAAGTGCCGGAAGGGTATTATACAATTCCTTTAGGAAAAGCAGATATTAAACGAGAAGGTTCTGATGTAACAATTGTCGCAATCGGAAAACAAGTTCATACAGCACTTGCAGCTGCAAAGCAATTATCGAAAAAGGGGCTTGAAGTAGAAGTAATTGATCCACGATCTTTATCACCGCTTGATGAAGATACTATTTTATCATCTGTTGAAAAAACAAATCGTCTTATCGTTATTGACGAAGCGAATCCAAGATGTAGTATCGCAACAGATATTGCGGCAATTGTAGCGGATAAAGGTTTTGATTTGTTAGATGCACCTATTAAACGAATTACAGCACCACATACACCTGTTCCGTTCTCACCACCACTTGAAAAGTTGTATTTGCCAACGCCAGAAAAAGTAATTGAAACTGTATCAGAAATGATTGGAGACCAATCTTTATTACATGTGTAATAAAACGATGAGAAGGGAGAGAGACACATGGCTGTAGAAGTTGTAATGCCGAAGTTAGGTATGGCGATGAAAGAAGGTATTATTACGAGCTGGAATATTAAAGCAGGCGATAATGTAGCAAAAGGAGAACTGATTGCTAGTATTAATTCAGAAAAAATTGAAACGGAAATTGAAGCGCCAGCTGATGGTACGGTACTTGATATAGCTGTAAGTGAAGATGAAGGAGTGCCGCCTGGTACTGTAATTTGCTACATCGGTAAACCGAATGAAAAAGTAGAAATGCAGGAAAGCACACATGTTATAGAAGAAAAAACATCTAATATAGAAGTACAAAATATACAAAATCAAGAACCAAATGGGAAAGAAGTATCGAAGCAAAGAATTAAAATTTCACCTGTAGCGAAGAAAATTGCAAAGTCTGAAAATCTGGATATCAAGGCATTAGTTGGTACAGGTCCTGGCGGAAGGATTACAAAGGCAGATGTATTAAAGGCGCTAGAAGAAAGAGTAGCAAATCCAGAAGTACCTGAACAAGAAGAAAGTACAGTCGTTCCTGTTACTGGTATGAGAAAAGCAATTGCGAGTCGTATGCATGCAAGCTTACAAAATAGTGCGCAATTAACATTAACGATGAAAGTAGATGTTACAGATTTAGTTGCATTACATAAAGACATAGCGGAAGTTGTACAAAAACGATACGAAAACAAACTAACCATTACGGATTTCGTTTCTCGTGCTATTGTATTAGCGCTTAGAGAGCATAAAGAAATGAACAGCGCTTATATAGATGATGCAATTCATCAATTTGAACATGTGCATTTAGGCATAGCAGTCGCATTAGAAAAAGGATTAGTCGTTCCAGCTATTCGCTTTGCAAATAATTTATCTTTAGTAGAGTTGTCTAAAGAGATTAAGGATATGGCACAAAAGGCGCGAGCAGGTAGCTTAAGTAGTGATGATATGCACGGAACGACATTTACAATTAGTAATTTAGGTAGCTTTGGTATTGAATATTTCACACCTGTATTAAATACACCTGAGACTGGTATTTTAGGTATTGGCGCAATTGAACATGTTCCTGTATATAAAGGGAAAAAATTAAAAAAAGGTAGTATGTTACCTTTAAGTTTAACATTCGATCATCGTGTACTAGACGGTGCACCAGCAGCTGCATTTTTACGCACAATTAAATATTATTTAGAAGAACCTATAACAATTCTTTTATAAAGAGAAGGTGAGAGAATGAGTAAATTAGTTGTAATTGGAGGCGGACCAGCTGGATATGTAGCGGCAATTACCGCGGCTCAAAATGGAAAAGAGGTCACTCTTATTGATGAAGCTGACCTTGGCGGAACGTGTTTAAATGTTGGGTGTATGCCGACGAAATCATTATTAGAAAGTGCAGAAGTGCATGACATTGTGAGAAAAGCGAATGATTATGGGGTTACGCTTAATACAGGAAGTATATCAATTGATTGGGATCAAATACAGGCAAGGAAATCACAAATCGTAATGCAACTCGTCCAAGGAATACAATATTTAATGAAGAAAAATAAAATTAAAGTTATAAAAGGAAAAGCGAAATTCGAAACGGATCATCGTGTGCGAGTTGTACAAGGAAATAAAGAAGAAGTAGTGGATGGAGAGAGGTTTATTATCGCAGCTGGTTCCGAACCTACAGAATTACCATTCGCTCCGTTTGATGGAAAATGGATTTTAAATAGTAGCCATGCGATGTCTCTTGAGAGTGTACCATCTTCATTGTTAATCGTTGGCGGTGGTGTAATAGGATGCGAGTTTGCAAGTATTTATAGTCGCCTTGGGACAAAAGTTACGATTGTTGAAATGGCACCGCAATTATTACCAGATGAAGATGAAGATATCGCACATATTTTAAGAGAGAAATTAGAAAGTGATGGCGTAGAAATATTTACAGGAGCTGCTTTAAAAGGATTAAATAATTATAAGAAGCAAGCTTCATTTGAATATGAAGGTAGTATCCAAGAAGCTAACCCGGAATATGTTCTCATTTCTGTCGGCCGAAAACCACGTGTACAACAATTAGATTTAGAAAAAGCAGGGGTTCAGTTTTCAAATAAAGGGATTGCTGTGAACGAACATATGCAAACGAACGTATCACATATTTACGCAGCTGGTGATGTGATCGGTAGAATTCAGCTTGCTCACGTTGCCTTCCATGAAGGAACGACAGCAGCATTACACGCAAGTGGAGAAGACGTGAAAGTAAATTATCACGCTGTGCCTCGATGTATATACACAGCTCCAGAAATAGCTAGTGTCGGGTTAAGTGAAAAAGGTGCAAGAGAACAATATGGTGATATTCTCATCGGAGAATTTCCTTTTACAGCGAACGGAAAAGCTCTTATTTTAGGAGAACAAGTAGGGAAAGTAAAAGTCATTGTGGAACCTAAATACCAAGAAATTGTAGGGATTTCTATTATCGGTCCTTATGCAACTGAACTTATTGGTCAAGGAACCGTAATGATTCATACAGAAGTTACCGCTGATATAATGAGAGATTATATTGCAGCACATCCAACTTTATCTGAGGCGATTCATGAAGCGTTAATGCAAGCAGTAGGACATGCTGTACATGCTTAAATAGAAATATGATAAACCACTATTCTCTAAATGAAAGAGAGAATAGTGGTTTGAATTTTTATAGAAGAAATTAAATGTCTTATTACTATTTAATTTCAATCGCTGAAGTAATATCGTTCCAATCAGCAGCTAAATTAGCAGTTTTACCGTACCAATCAGCATGTTTAAATAAAACGCCTTTTCCATATCCTTGTGTTGAAGTGTGCTCCCAAAGTGTCGTTGAATAACTTGCAGAAGGTGACGCTGTACTTACAGAAGAAATTCTGTCATTCCAGCTAGACGGTAAGTTTTTAAATCCGCTGCTCCAGTAAATGTATTGGCCACCTTTATCTTTATGTTCATAAAAATCAGTACTACCAGCACCGCTACCTAAAGGATTAATTTTATTTTTAATTGCTTTTTTATCCTTTTCAATATACGCATCTAATGTTTCACGACTAGTAAAACCATAAGCTAGCCAATCCCCATTTTCATTTTGCTCTGGTAATACCATAGTAATTTGGATATTTTTCTTATCCTGATCATTTAATTTTGCAAATGAATTAACATTTTGTTCATCCACTTTTAAATAATCAAATGACTTAATTGTGTTGCTTTTTTCTTCAGCACTTACCGCACCTAGTCCTCCAGTTAATGCAAAACCCGCTACTAATGTTCCTGCTACTAATTTCTTCAACATATAACCATCCCTTTTTGTTTGAATTTTTGTACAGGTGAATCTTGTACAGCTAAAATGTATTCTAATTTTATACTTTTGTAAATATTCTGAAGTTTTAGAAATAATAGGCGGAATATTTACAGTTTTACATTTTTTCTTTAGAAAAAATAGTTATTGGAATGATATAATAAGTGGATATATTGTTTTTACTGGATTTAAAAATGTTTTAGGAGAGATGTCATTGAAATATTTTACAAGAGATTGGTATAAAAAAATGCAAGTTTTAGAATTTGTAAGTTTTATAGAGTCTATAAAAGAATGGTCAGAAATGGATATACAAAGTTTAAAGGAAGAAATAGAGGAAAGGAAAATAGATTTATTAAAATTCCTTCCTGAATCGATATACTCAATTATACAAAACATCACAATTAATTCAGAATACCCATCAGGTGAACTGAAAAAACGTATGCAAAAGTGGTCAACAGATTATGAGAAAAGAGTGGCACAATTAGATCAATTATACGTAGAATATTTTAATTCTATTGAGAAAAAACTTCCGTCAAATGTCGCTCAGTTACACAAGACATCACTACACGATAGTGTAATTAAAGTAATAAAGAGAGAATCAGAAGATACTTTGTCTATCGTATTAGATTGCAGTGGTACTTTTAGTGAATTTGATAAACTTGAAGTAACCTTTATAGGAGTAACAAAGTGTTCTATGCCGGAAAACTTTGAAAATGCTTGGTGGTTATATCATGAAATAGCTCTTACTGAAGATGGTTTTGAACTAGGTGTTTTATTTGACTCTCCATTTAGAGAAGTGACGATTTGCGCGGCAGATGTATTACTTGTGAAGAAATAATGTTGTATGGAGTATTACAAACGTTTGACATAATAAAAAAATAAAGTTATTGTAGATACATGAAGTCTACAATAGGGGCTGTATTATGAAATATTCTAAAGCTACAAATTATGCTCTTCATACAATGCTTTTTCTGGCAAAGGCTACACCAAATAAGTTAGTTAGTGTTCACCAATTAGCAGAAATGCAAAATGTTTCACCAACGTACTTGTCTAAAATACTAACTAAGTTGACGAAGGAAGGGATGATACATTCATCATCTGGTCCAAAGGGCGGTTACTCGCTTAGTAAGAATTGGGAAGATATTTCATTTTTAGATATTATACATGCAATTGAAGGTAAAACATCATTGTTTGAATGTTGTTTACATGACAAACCTGGATGTTTAATTAATGAAGTAATGCTCGCAGCAGAAGAGAAAATGGAAGAAGAGTTACGAAATCAAAAAATCGTAGATCTTGCGAAAAAAATAAAAGTGGATTTTTAATCTGCTTTTATTTTTAAATTAATTAAGGATAAAAAGACTCTTTGATATCTTTAATTGTAGTTAGAAAATGATATGAAGAAGGAGAGAAGATGATGACTAAATTTTGGAATGATCGATATAAATCAGATGAATATTTTTACGGGGAAGAACCTAATACATTTATTAAAGAACAAGCATTTCGTTTAGCAAATCACAATAAAGTAATAGCATTTGCGGAGGGAGAAGGTAGAAATGCTGTATTTCTAGCAAGACAAGGGAACGAAGTAACAGCTATTGATTATTCGGAAGATGGATTAGAGAAGACAAAAAAATTGGCAGAGAAGCATAATGTAAACGTGCATACAAAAAAAGTAGATTTATTAGCTGATAGTTTGCCAGAAAATGAATATGATGCAGCAATTATGGTATTTGGACATTTTCATGATGATTATAAAAAAATGATATTAGGTAAAATGATACAAACGATAAAGCCTGGTGGTTTAATTATGTTTGAAGTTTACTCAAAAAAACAAATAAACTATGGTACTGGTGGACCAAAAGATGTTGATATGCTGTATGATCCAATTGATATTCTTACTTGGTGTGAAGAACATAAGGTAATTCATTTCTTTAATGGAGAACAAGAGCGAGTTGAAGGGAAAGGGCACACTGGTTTAGCTGATGTTATTCAAGTTGTTATTAGAAAATGAATATAAGTGTTAATGAAAGGTAAATGTATGAATGTAAAAAGACCAGTCATTTAAGACTGGTCTTTCTATTTAGATACTAAATTATCAAGCTTCCAATATGTATTTGTTAACGGCGCAGCTTTGCTATCTATGTATAAATACATATTATTTAAATCTTTTGGTGAAGTTTTCAGTTCAAACACAACGTCAGTAGTTAAAGAGAATTCGTGTGGAACATTTTTATAGTGCTCGTCATCTATCGGATGAGCTTCACCTTCATATTTCTGACCAGTTTTTTCATCTTGTATGAAATATTTTATTTCCGAAAGATCAATAGTTTGTCCATCGTCCCGAACATTATTAATCATAACACGAGTAGTAAGGCGCCGCTCTTTGTCTATTTTTTCAAACTTTGCATTTTCAACTGTTGCTCTATAGTATTCGTTTTTAACTATTTCTCCATAGTGCATTGCATTCTTTTCGAGAGCGCTCTTTTCTTGTTTTGATGTAGTATTGCTATTACATCCTGTTAATATTCCAGTAAATAATAATGCTGTACATGTCGTTTTGATTAATGATTTCATAGTAATCCCTTTCTGTATTAAAAAGTAAAACATAGGAATAATTTTACATCAACAGGAAGGTAAATGGAAGTATTTTTGCGTAATATACAGATATACATTTATTTGGTTGGCAAATTATTGGGATAGAAAGAGGGAGAAGGCTGTATAAAACGGAATAAATAAGAACTGAAAATATTGTAAAACAGAAGGGGCATACATATAATTAAAATAAAGTTTAAGTTTCTGAATCTTCAATAACGGTGGTGATAACATGTTTACTGAAGAACGTCGAGAGAGAATCTTAGAACTACTTAATACAGATGGAAGAGTAATCGCAAAGGAACTTGCGGAAAGATTTGATATGTCTATTGATTCTATAAGAAGAGATTTGTCTATTATGGAAAAGGATGGTTTATTAAAAAGAACGCACGGAGGTGCAATTGAACTTACGCGAGTGAGGAACTTAGCTGCGGAACCAGCTAAACGTTATAGTGATAGCTCAATATATGAGGACACAATTGCAAAAGTTGCGGCATCTTATATACAAGAAGATGATTCTATTTTTATTGGCGGGGCTTCCATTCATAATGCGATGCTGAAATATTTACCGGAAGTATCATTTACGGTTATTACGAATTCTATAGAAATAGCTGGTCATCTAAGAGAATATAAGAACATCGATACATATTTAATTGGTGGAAAAGTAAAGCCTTCAGGAAATATTACTGATACATTTGCCTCTGAATTGATAAGTAGATTTTCTATTGATTTTTATTTCTCTACAGGTGGAGGCATTTCATTACAAGGTATTAGTACTGCAACACCTGAAGTTGCTTATTTTAGTAAAAGAGTAAGTGAAATTGCTAGAAGAAATATTTGTTTAGCTCCGCATAATAAACTTGGAATAGATTGTTTTATAAGAGGAGAGTCTCTAAAAGAAATTGACCTTATTATAACTGACGAAGAGGCTAGTAAAGAAACTGTTCAGGAATTTGAGAAACAAGGTAAACAAGTTGTAATAGCGCCATTATATTCATTTGAAAGGAGTTTGACATGATTGTAAAAGAGCAAGAGTATCATATAAATGGATTAACTTATACAATTCGTTCTGCAGCTGAAAAAGATGCTGAGCAGTTATCGAAAATTAGAGTTCAGATTGATGGAGAAACTGAAAATATGGATAGAGATGCTGGAGAGGGATTTATAGATGACCTAGGGTTTCAAAAAATAATAAAAACAGATAGTGAAGAAACGAAGAATCTCTTTTTAGTTGTAGAAGTGCACAATCGAATTGTTGGATTTTCAAGATGTGAAGGATCAAATTTTAAGAGATTATCTCATAAAGTGGAGTTTGGCGTTTGTATTTTAAAAGAGTTTTGGGGATATAGAATGGGGAAGAGCCTATTACAACAATCTATTAAATGGGCTGACGAAAATGCAGTAAATAAAATATCTTTACAAGTATTAGAGACAAACGAGAAAGCTATTCATCTTTATAAAAAATTAGGTTTTGAAGTAGAAGGCATTTTGAAAAATGACAAAAGACTATCGGATGGAAAGTATTATAATACGGTAGTGATGGGAAGATTTACTAATACTTTTCATGAAAGAGGTGAAGAAGTATGTTTTACAGAAGGAAGTACTATGTAGTGAAAAATGAATTCATAGAAGTATTTAATGATCATTTCAATCACACGAACTTACCTAATCAATTAAAGCATGGTTCTAGGCTAATAGGACGCTGGATGAAAGATAATAAGAATGGTACGTCTGAAGTATTTGCCATATGGGAATATGATAGTTATGAACAGTATAATGAAATAGAATCGAAAATTAGAAGTGACGAGAGGCATATTAAAGGAATACATGAATGGTATGAAAACCATGGCGGGAAAGAATATGTTTTACAGGAGTACATAGTAGAGATGAAAAATGAAGAGTTAGTATGTACTGTAAAGTAGCAGAGGGGTGAGGGATAAGAGAAATTAAAACAAAATTATATTTTAGTTTAGCATCCACTATTTTATTTGCAATAGCCGTGATTGTTTTCTTTATAAATGGTAATCCACAAAAGTGGTTTTGGTTATGTATTTTCTTTGCGTCCATTATATAAAATATAGTGCTACTAAAAAAGAATAAAGAAGTGCATTTAGATATTCAAATTATTAACATATTTGTGTCGTCTTGCTAGTTGTATTGAAAACGCTTTTATTCAGTTTTATAATAAAAGTATGTTTTATAAATCTCCAAAACAATTAAAAGGGAGATGATACAATGTTAGCTTCACCGTTTTACTTACATACATGGAAAAAGTTTGTTAATGAAGGTGTTCTTGATTCAAATCGCATAAATCAAAGAATTTCAGAATCGTGGCATCGATGTAAACAGGCTAATGTTAATCCTCACATGAATAAAGGTCAGAAAATTTTGTCTTCTAACATTTTTCAAGAACAAAAGAAAAAGAGTGAAATTTTCCTTGATATCGCATTACCTCAAATACAAAATATGAGAAAAACCATTGATGAACTACAAATGATGGCATTATTAATCGATCCAGATGGTTATGTTCTATCGTTAAGTGGAAATAAACAAACGTTAAAGCGAGCGAAACATATTAATTTTATTGAAGGTGTAAAATGGACGGAATCAGCTGTTGGCACAAATGCAATTGGAACAGCGCTAGAAATTGAAGAAGCTATTATGATAAGTGGTACTGAACATTACACCGTGGCATCTCATAGCTGGAGTTGTGCGGCTGCTCCCATTCATAATGATGATGGGAAATTAATTGGTGTTCTAGATTTCTCGTGTCCAATTGAATTTTCGCATCCATATATGCTCGGTATGGTAACTTCAATTGCACATGCGATAGAACGTGAATGTAGCATAAGAGTTCATCAAAATGAATTACACTTAATCCATCGTTTTTTAGATGTCATTGATAGTGATGAACAAGTAGTTATTTGTAATCATCGTGATGTTATCGTTTCTGCGAGTAAGAGCGTTCGTGAACGAATAAATAATTGGTCAAGAATGAAAGTTGAAGAGTTAATGCACCATGGATTGGAAACTAAATTAGAGATACCGGTATATAGTAATGAAAGAATGATTGGGAAATGTATGTATTTAAAGGAAAACAAACAAATGAATACATATTCTACTTTCACATTTATAAAAGGAATTACTTTTCCAGGAGTTACCGGGACAAGCAGAGCATTTCAACACACACTAGAAGAAATTAAGCTTGTTTCACCGACTGATGCTAGTGTGTATGTATGTGGTGAGACAGGAGTAGGAAAGGAATATGTCGCGAGAGCGATTCATGAAAATAGTCCAAGAAAAGACGGGCCCTTTATAGCTGTTAACTGCGGTTCTTTGCCTAAAGAATTAATGGAAAGTGAATTGTTCGGTTATGCTGAAGGTGCATTTACAGGTGCGCGACGTCAAGGATATAAAGGGAAATTTGAACAAGCAAACGGAGGAACATTATTTTTAGATGAAATTGGTGAAGTACCACCAGAGATGCAAGTAGCATTATTGCGTGTTTTACAAGAACGCACAATAACTCCAATTGGGAGTTCAAAATTGGTACCAGTAAATATTCGTATTATTACTGCCACACATAAAGATTTACTACGGTTAGTAGAAGAAGGGAAATTCCGCCAAGATTTATATTATCGTTTGCACGTTTATCCGTTATATGTTCCATCGTTAATAGAAAGAAAAGAGGATATCCCATATTTTATACAACACTTTTGCGAACGGAAGAATTGGAATGTTGTATTTCCAAAGAGTATATACAATCAATTTTTACAACATACATGGCCCGGAAATATTCGGGAACTAGTAAATGTATTAGAACGTATTTACATTTTGTCGCAAGGACGGGAAATATGCGAAAAACAAGTCGTTTTTTTGATACAAACAATGATGGGAAATCAAGAACAACTTGAGTTGCAAGCTGAAAATAAAACAGAACATACATTACATTTTCGCGAAAAAATACAGCGTGATAGCATGATTGAAGCATTACAAAAGACAAATGGAAATGTTTCGTTAGCTGCAAAACTATTAAATGTACCCCGTAGTACATTTTATAAACGAATGCAAAAATATAAGTTATAAAGTAGATTTTTGCAATCTACTTTTTCTTTGTGGGCTCATGTTCTGTCGGAATGTGCGCTTACCGGGGAAATAATAGAATTGTTAGAAGGGAAATTTCCTAATGGAGGTTAGTGTGTGAAGTACATTGAAATTGGAATCGGGAATAGGTGGTTTGTTCGAACGGAAACTGAAAATAAAGATGGGACTGAATTTGAAGAACGAGGTATTATAAAACCTATTTATTTTGAGTCATTATACGTACGTATTTGGTTTCGGAAAACTTGTTTTATTTTTGATACGAAAGAGGGTTTTAAGAAAGATAAGAAGAGAAGGGTTGAATATAAATTTATTGTTGGAATTGTAAGTAGACTGAATAAAGAAAAAGTGGGCTAACATGCGTAGTTATATTGGACAGGAAATTCTTTTGACTTATATCAAATTCATGAAAAGCACATTTACTAAATATAAATTGTTAATAAAACCGCTAAGAAAACTTAGCGGTTTCTTTTTAAAAAGGGAGGGTTTGCGTATGAATAGGATCGTAACTGTTTTACTTGCAATTATTATAATGGGGTATTCCATTTATAGTTGGAATGATACTTCGGAACTGAGTATGCTAATTTTACAAACGCTTTTAGGGTTTATGTTAGTTAGCTTAGGCGTGCAAAATTTAAAAAATAACGGAAAAGAAAATAGAAGTATAGGAATTGCTTTACTACTCGTGGCTTTGTTTTTAATTGTTGTATCTTTAATAAAATATTTTATATGAATAAGTTTTTAAATTAATAAAAAATGATTATTTATTGAATCCCCCTCACAATAAAAAGTTGAAATTCTACTTGTATTTCACTATATAAAATATGGCATAATGATTTAGTTAAAATAGAAATGGATAGGGTATTTGAGAGGGGCATTATAATGAGTTTTGCAATTGAAATAGTAATAAAAGCACCATTGGATGTTGTATGTGACTACATAATAGAAGATGAAAAAATAAAAGAATGGAATACGTTTATAATAGAAAATCGCTATCCTTCAAATATGGATAAAGAGAATCCACGTGTAGGAGATAAATATATTACTGTTCAAAAAGTCGGTAAGAAAATATTCGAGGCTGAAGTAGAAATCCTTGAATACGATGCACCGCATATTATTTCACTTGGTAGTGAAATGAAGCAAGGATATTCAGCAATGACTTATATGTTAGAAGAAGATGAGGAAGGTACAGCACTAACAGTAATTTCAGAATATGAACCTAGTAATTTTTATTATAAAATGATGTATAAGTTAACAGGCTGGATTTCACGAGGTTTAACTATAGAACAAATAGAGCGTCTAGCAGAGTGTGTAGAAACTGCTTATAATAAAGAAAATTAATATTAAAGACATATTAAGAGAAAAACGTTACTCAAAGGATTGAGTAACGTTTTTATTATTTGAAGATTTTTCATTGAAAATTTTAATAGCTCGTTCAAATATTTCTTGATCAATACGAAATCTTTCTGTTATCCAATAAGTAAGTTCAAAAGAGGTAAGGTTATGTTCTCTTTTCTTACCTTGGAAATATCGTTTTAAAACATTATCATTAATAGAAGTTGGAATACCATCGATATAACCGAAAATTTGAATTTTCTTTAATACAGGAGATGTATGCCAATCGTTAGACTTTGTAATGAGTTCTTTCATACTTGATAAATGTATTGGCTCTGCATGTAAGATTTTTGCTGGACCTGGATTTCTAGCAATTTTAATCCTATTATTTGAGACTTCATAAGTGAAAGTTTCTCTTACATTACTTACTTGAAATGATTCATAAAGTGGGTAAGATTGGAATAAAGGTGCACAATAACCAACATCAACATAATAAGGTTGGTCTAAGTTAACCCGTAAGCATAAATGTCCGGGATCCATATACATATAATGAACATTAAAACCAAGATTTGATAATAACCAATGAAATCCAATTGAGTGCGTCCAACAAGTACCCCTGAGACCTTTTGTTGTAATACAGTTTATGTATGTCTCAATGGAAGGAAAATAATCCTCTGTTTTCTTACCTTTTTCCCAGTCGATTATTTTAGTAAGAGTTTCCCACTTTACTTTTTCTTGATGAGCTTTAATAAGCTCATTTAAAAACTTTAAGCTAGTAGGCTGTTTTGTCGTACCTAAAAATGATAGGAAGCTATTTACTAGTTGTACTTGGGTCATTTTCTTATCCTTTCTATATAGAAATTGCTATTGGTATTATTATACAATAGGTGTCAGAAAATACAGTTGTTTATTATTGGAGTGGGAGAGAATTATATGTCGATGTCGCTATATTATAAAAAAATCCGTGAGCAATTAGGCTGTGAACTAATTCTAATACCGAGTATAGCTGCTGTTATTAAAAATGAGCAAGGGAAAATCTTATTTCAATATCCTGGTGGAGAATACTGGAGTTTGCCAGCTGGAGCAATTGAACCTGGAGAAACTCCAGAAGAAGCAGTAATTCGGGAAGTATGGGAAGAAACAGGATTGAAAGTACAAGTAAAAAAACAAAAAGGGGTATTTGGAGGGGAAAGGTTCCGTCATATATATCCGAATGGCGATCAAGTAGAATATATTGTTGTTGTGTTTGAATGTGAAATTACTAGTGGAAAACTGAAATCGATAGATGGTGAATCTTTAAAACTACAATATTTCTCATTTTCTGAAAAGCCTCCTTTAGCACTACCATACCCGGATAATATATTTTTATAGATGTAAAATAGCACACCTTATTTATTGAAGATGTGCTATTTATATAACCCAGTGGTATACATTTCTGTCAATGTATATATTATCTCTTCCAACTCTAGATTGTTATCATTTTTCACAATCGTCCAAAGAAACATCTCATTCATCGCAAACCAAGCACGTGCTACAATTTCTTTATTTAATTCAGGCTGTGCTAATCCACTTTCTTGAGAGTATGTAATATCCTGCGTAATATTGTTTATAAAGCGTTCCCGTATCTCGTCCCATTTTTGACGTATTTCTTTTGATAATCCAATCGCTTCTTGTACTACTTGTAAAATAGCTCGTTCTTTCTTTGCTAGTTGTAGAAATGCTCTAACTTGATTTTGAATCATTTTATGTGCTTCCTCTTTTGTTTGAGGCGAAAAGGAGCGCTCAGCAATATCATAAAATTGATTCATAACATCTTCCATTAAACTAATTAGGAGATTATCTTTGTTTTTGAAGTATACATATGCTGTACCATATCCGGTTTCTGCATGTTTAATAATTTGTGTAATTGTCGTTTTTTGAAATCCGTTACGTATAAAAATAGTGTAACCAGAGTGTAATAGTTTCTTCTTCGTTTCTAAGGAGCGGTGTTTTCTTGATGAAAGGGTACTGTTTTTCAAAGAATCACCTCTTTATACTGAAATATCTGAAAATATAATTGTATTGTAAAAGAAGTTCATATATAAAGTCAACTGACATAATATCATTGACGTTGTATCAATTAAGGTGATATATTTCAATTAGTTAGAATAAAAAGAAAATTAAGAGAAGGTGACACCATGTATAAAGAACCATTTCAACCAACTTATGAGTATGCGCTTGAATGTGATAAACATGATGAACTGAAAGATTTTCAAACTGAATTCTATAAAAAAGAAGGTACTATATATTTAGATGGAAACTCATTAGGGCTACTTTCAAAAAGAGCAGAGAAATCATTACTTACGTTGCTAGATTCGTGGAAAGAGTATGGTATTGACGGCTGGACAGAAGGTGAGCATCCGTGGTTTTTCCTTTCAGAGAAATTAGGTAAACTTACAGCCCCTCTTATTGGAGCTTTACCGGAAGAAACTATTGTAACCGGTTCCACAACTGCGAATATACACCAAGTTATTGCGACGTTTTATGAGCCGAAAGGAATACGTACAAAAATACTTGCGGATGAATTGACTTTCCCATCAGATATTTATGCACTTCAAAGTCAAATTCGTTTAAAAGGATTAGATCCAGAGGAGCATTTAGTAAGAGTGAAAAGCCGAGATGGTAGAACACTTTCTGAAGAAGATATTATCCATGCGATGGAAGATGATATCGCTTTAATTTTATTACCTTCTGTTTTATATAGAAGTGGTCAAATTCTTGATATGAAAAGTTTAACAACGGAAGCTCATAAACGCGGCATTCACATTGGATTTGATTTATGCCATTCAATAGGATCTATTCCGCATCATTTCAAAGATTGGGATGTCGATTTTGCTGTTTGGTGCAATTATAAATATTTAAATGCAGGACCGGGTAGTGTTGCAGGCCTTTATGTAAATAGTAAACATTTTAATAGACTGCCAGGATTGTCTGGATGGTTTAGTTCTAGAAAAGATAAACAGTTTGATATGGAGCATACATTAACAGCTGCCGATCATGCAGGTGCTTATCAAATTGGTACACCGCACGTATTAAGTACAGCACCTTTAATTGGTTCTCTTGAAATGTTTAAAGATGCTGGTATTGAACGTTTACGCGAAAAATCTTTACATATTACAAGATATATGCTGAATTTAATTGATCACGAATTAAAAGATTTCGGATTTACAATTGGAAATCCATTAGAGGATGAAAAACGTGGCGGGCACATATATTTAGAACATGCAGAAGCAGCACGTATTTGTAAAGCGCTAAAAGCAAATGGAGTTATCCCTGATTTCCGAGCACCTAATGGAGTAAGACTGGCGCCGGTCGCTTTATATAACACATATGAAGAAGTGTGGAAATCTGTACAAATATTAAAGAAAATTATGAAAGAAGAAGAGTATAAGCAGTTTGAAAATAAGCGAGAGGTTGTGGCATAAGCATGAAAACATCAGAGTGGATTGATATTTCACAACCGCTAAATAATGATATTGCAACGTGGCCAGGAGACACACCGTTCTCATATGAAGTTTCATGGTCAAAAGAAGAAAGTGGCTCGGTAAATGTTGGAAAGTTAACGATGAGTATTCATACAGGCACTCATATTGATGCACCATTTCATTTTGATAATGATGGAAAGAAAGTATTGGATTTAGATGTTCAAGTTTATGTTGGCCCAGCACGGATTATTGACGTTTCTAATCTTGAAAGCATCGGGAAAAAGGAATTAGAAAGCTTTCATTTAGAAGGTGTAGAACGATTATTATTACGTACATCTTCACATGGAAAAGCTGAAGAATTTCCAGATGTGATCCCTCATTTACGTGCAGACATAGCACCTTTTCTTTCGGAGAAAGGTATTCGTTTAATCGGAGTAGATGTCCCATCAGTTGATCCGCTAGATGATAAAGAATTAGCAGCGCATCATCAATTATTTAAACATGGAATTCATATTTTAGAAAATGTCGTACTAGATCATGTAGCAGACGGTGATTATGAATTGATTGCATTACCACTTGCATTAACTGATGCGGATGGAAGTCCAGTTCGAGCCGTTATTAGACCAATATAAGTAGAATCATATAAAAGGGGCGTTTGGCTAATATGAAAGAAAATGAAAAAGTAATTATGGAAAAAGGGATTCATACGGATTTTAAAGAGAATATGACGTATGGGGAATATTTACAATTAGATAATTTACTATCTTCTCAAAAAAGATTATCAGACCATCATGATGAAATGTTATTTATCGTTATTCACCAAGCAAGTGAGCTTTGGATGAAGCTCATTTTACATGAGCTAAATGCGGCGATTGAATCTATTAAACAAGATAAATTACAACCAGCTTTTAAAATGTTAGCACGTGTATCAAAAATTCAGTCTCAAATTATTCAATCTTGGGATATTCTTGCGACATTAACACCATCAGAATATATTGAGTTTCGTGATTCACTCGGTCAAGCTTCAGGTTTTCAATCGTATCAATATCGTATGATTGAGTATGCACTTGGCTATAAAACGCCACATGCATTAAAAATTTATGAAAAGGATCCAGAATTACATGCACGACTTCATAAAGCGCTACATGCACCAAGTCTATATGATGTCGCGATTCAAGCATTAGTAAAAGAAGGATTCTCTATTCATAAAGATGTGTTAAACCGTGATATTACGCAGCCTTATGAAGAAGATGCAACAGTAGAAGCAGCATGGTTAGAAGTGTATGCGGATGTGAAAAAATATTGGAATTTATATCAGCTTGCTGAAAAATTGATTGATATTGAAGACTGGCTACAACAATGGCGTTTCCGTCATATGAAAACAGTAGAAAGAATTATTGGACATAAAATGGGTACAGGTGGATCCTCTGGTGTTTCTTATTTAAAGCGAGTACTTGATCAACAATTCTTCCCAGAGCTTTGGAATGTTCGTACGAAATTATAAAAATAAACCTGTCAGTTCATTATGGCTGACAGGTTTATTTTTATTTGAGCACAATTATGTTTAAAATGAAGGAACAAGATATAATAAATGGATTAACTATTTAAATGGAGGTAAAGTTTTTGGATTTCAAGCAACTAGAAAATAAATTCGAAAAGAAAAAAGTGAATACATTTCTTGTTTATCAAAAAGGACAATTAACAACTGAGTATTATAAAACACCCGAATGTGCAAATAACTTATATAAAATAAATTCGATTACAAAAAGTATCGTATCTTTATTAATTGGTATTACAGTTGATAAGGGCTATATAAATGATATACATACACCGATCACAGAGTGGATTGAAAATGTACCTAGGGGAAAACATAATTTAACACTATATCACTTATTAACAATGACTACTGGTGAGGACTGGAAAGAGTTTGGGAATGGAGTAGTATTCCCAAATGACTTTGTAGAATCAGAGAACTGGGTACAGTACATATTAGAAAAGCCAATAATTGAAGAACCTGCTACAAAAATGAATTATAATTCAGGTTCTTCTCATTTACTGAGCTATATTATTCAAGAAGCTACTGGAATGTCGACAGAGCGGTTTGCAAAGAAATATTTATTTAATCCATTAGAAATTAACGAATACGAGTGGCAACAAGATCCGCAGGGTATATATGTCGGCGGCTTCGGTATGAAAATGAAATCTACCGATTTATTAAAATTAGGAAAATTATGTTTGCAAAATGGATATTGGGATGAAAAAGAAATTGTATCAGCGAAATGGTTAGAAGAGTCAAGTAGGGCGCATTTTGAAACATATGAACATGTCGGCGCATATGGATATCACTGGTGGGTATTACATACCGAAAGATTTCACATACCGTATTGTATATATTTCGCTATGGGATACGGCGGACAATACATCGTTATCATTCCTCAGTTAGAAGTAGTAGCTATTATAAGTAGTCATATGCCAAAACGTGGGCTCGTTCCATTAAAACTATTTATTGAGCATGTACAGGGAAATTCTAATTATATATAAGAAAAGGAGGGAATGTATGAAGGATGAAAAAATTTTATCTTTATTTAGATTCTGTTTAAGTCTTCTAGTATGTAGCGCCATTATTACGCAATTCATAATCAGGGCACAAGTGAAACCGTTCAATCCAGTTAACTTTTTTAGTTTCTTTACTATCGAAAGTAACATTTTAGTTGCATGTATTCTCCTTTTAAGTAGTATCGGAACAGCTACATTTGGTCGCTCAGAGCAGTTTAGTATACTTCGTGGTGCGGCGACGGTATATATACTTACGACAGGACTCGTTTATTTTTTGTTACTAAGAGGGTTAGAAGAGTCACTTCAAACGGCAATACCATGGGTAAATACTGTGCTACATTATATCATGCCGATTACAATGCTTTTAGATTGGATTTTAAATCCACCTATTAAGAAAATCACTTGGAAACAAGCTGCAAGTTGGCTTTTATTCCCGTTTTTTTACGTTGTATATAGCTTAATACGTGGTCCAATCGTGAATTGGTATCCATATCCGTTTTTAGATCCGAGAATAGGTGGATATGGTAAAGTACTTTTATACAGTATAGGGATAGCAGTTGTAATTGGCTCTATTTGTATATTGGTAAGATTTTTAGGGAATCGAAACTTTAGAAAAGAATTTTAGAAATGCAAGAACCCCACTGTGTCTGTTTTTAACAGTGGGGGTTTCACTTTATCCAGCTATTTGTCGGGCTGCCCGTAAAAGTCCGATTGGTGAGGGCTGATGATTAGTGGGAGATGAACAAAACCCCCACTGATTAAGGTTTCACTTTATCTACTCGTCTTCTGAAACGACAACTTTATAAATTTCTCCGTCTTCGTTTCAAATTCTACATCAACAAAAACACCGTATTCTTTTCCGTTCTCACGTAACCACAATTTAAATTTTTCAACAGTTATTTGAACTGTTTTTGGTTTTCTACCTATATGAAGATAGTCAATAATTTCTGCTTTTGGGTATTGTTCTTTCGTCTTTTCTACGGCAAGTTTACCCCATTTGGCATACGGCGGCTGCGCATGAACAATTGATAAGCCTGTATATATATTTGAACATGTTGTTAGGAACAGAATGACAAGTGCGACACGTTTTAACAATTTTTTCATGATGAACTCCTTTTATCCTTTTTTATATTGTTTACATATTTTTTCAACGATATTAGTTTGGATTTTTTTGTCTTCTTTACATAAAAGCGAGGCTTTTACAAAACATAACCAAGAAATCATTTCCGTAATTAAGGAGGGAAAATTATGCGCCAAAAAGCTATTTTTAAAATAGCAGTTTTACTTGCGTTCATAGGACTGTCTTTAATGGTCAGTAGTATACAATTAAAGAATGTAGAAGCTTTTTCTAATCAAGTTATTCAAAGAGGAGCATCTGGCGAAGATGTCATTGAACTGCAATCTCGTTTGAAATATAACGGGTTTTATACGGGAAAAGTGGATGGTGTTTTCGGATGGGGTACATATTGGGCACTTCGGAATTTTCAAGAGAAATTCGGATTACCCGTTGATGGTTTAGCTGGAGCTAAAACGAAGCAAATGCTCGTGAAGGCAACGAAGTATGACAAGTCAACTGCTAATAAAGGGACGACAACGAATAAAGGAAATAGCGGTGGCACTGCACAAGAGAATAAACCACCTCAAAATAAAGGGACAAATGTTCCGAACGGTTATTCTCAAAATGATATTCAGCTTATGGCAAACGCAGTATACGGAGAATCGCGTGGTGAACCGTATTTAGGACAAGTTGCAGTAGCTGCCGTTATTTTGAATCGTGTTACAAGTGCGTCATTCCCAAATACTGTTTCAGGTGTAATCTTTGAACCTAGAGCATTTACAGCGGTAGCCGATGGACAAATATATTTAACGCCAAATGAAACAGCAAAAAAAGCAGTTTTAGATGCGATTAACGGATGGGATCCAACAGGAAATGCTTTATATTATTTCAATCCAGATACTGCGACTAGTAAATGGATTTGGACTCGTCCACAAATTAAAAAAATCGGTAAACATATTTTCTGTAAATAGAGCGGAGGTGGGACAATGTTACGAGGTATTATCATTGTATTATTAACAGTCGGTGTAGTAGGAACAGGCTATTGGGGCTATAAAGAGCACCAAGAGAAAAATGCAGTTTTAATTCGAGCGGAAAATAGCTATCAACGTGCATTCCATGATTTAGCATACGAAGTCGATTTATTACACGATAAAATTGGCACAACACTTGCGATGAATTCACGATCATCTTTATCACCTGCATTAGCGGATGTATGGCGTTTAACATCTGAAGCTCGCTCGGATGTAGGGCAACTTCCTTTAACATTAATGCCATTTAATAAAACGGAAGAATTTTTAGCGAATATCGGTGATTTCAGTTACCGTGCAGCCATTCGTGATTTAGAAAAAGAGCCGTTAAATGAGCAAGAATATAAAACGCTACAAACTTTATATTCAAATGCAGGAAATATACAAGATGAACTAAGAAAAGTACAACATCTTGTTTTGAAAAATAATTTACGCTGGATGGATGTAGAAATGGCACTTGCATCAAATCGCGATCCAGCAGATAACACAATTATTGATGGATTGAAAACTGTAGAGAAAAACGTAACATCATATTCTTCTACAAACTTCGGACCGACCTTTACAAGTGCGCAAAAAAATAAAAAAGGCGGATTTGAAGCGGAAGGAAAGGCAATTTCTAAAGATGAAGCGGCGAAAATCGCAAAATCGTTTCTGAATTTAAAAGGAAATGAAAAAGTAGATGTTGAGAAAAGCGGAAAAGGTGCGAAAGAATCCTTCTATAGTGTGAAAATTAAAGATGAAGCAACGAATAATGAGTTCTATATGGATATTACCGGAAAAGGCGGATATCCAATTTGGGTTATGAATAACCGCGAAATTAAAGAACAGAAAGTTAGTTTAAACGATGCAGGTAGTAAAGGTTTGAAATTTTTAAAGGACCATAAGTTTAATAATATGGAGCTTTATGATAGCTCTCAATATGATAATGTTGGTGTATTTACGTATGTAGTAAATGAAAATGGAGTACGAATTTATCCAGAAGCAATCCAAATGAAAATTGCTTTAGATGATGGTTCTATCGTTGGGTTCTCCGCAAAAGAATATTTAGCGTCACATCAAAAGCGAACAGTTCCATCGGCAAAGCTAACTGCAGCAGAAGCAAGAAAGAAAATCAATCCGGATGTAAAAGTCATGGAAGAACGTAAAGCTTTAGTAGTCAATGATTTGCATAATGAAGTGCTTTGCTATGAATTTGTAGGCACTTTAGGAAAAGATACGTACCAAATATTCATTAATGCTAATAGCGGGGCCGAGGAAAAGGTAAAGAAAATGCAAGCTGTTGAAAAAATTTATGATTAAACCTTAATAGTGAAGTGGTGAAAATAATGAAAACTCTAATATATATATTGATGCTTTGCTTCGTTATAACTGGATGCAGTATTGGAAAAAAAGACAATCCAAACGAAAAGCCGGAACAAAAAAATGTTTCAATGAAAAATGTTAATTATACGAATAAATCAAATAAGCCAAATGAAAAAGCAGCAGATCATTTAGCATCTTTAGCAGCAAGTGTGCCAGGTGTGAATGATGCAACGGCGGTCGTTGTTGGAAAATATGCTATTGTAGGTATTGATGTAAAAGCAAAACTTGATCGAACTCGAGTTGAATCAATTAAATACTCTGTTGCAGAAAGTTTAAAAAATGACCCTGACGGTGCTAATGCAGTCGTTGTAGCAGATGTTGATACGTATGAACGGCTCAAACAAATCGGAAAGCAAATTAAAAAAGGAAAAACAGGTGAAGGTATACTAGATGAATTAGCCGCTATTGTGGGCCGAGTAATGCCACAAGTTCCAAATGATATGATAGAAAATAGAGAAACGAATCCAATTAAAGATAATGATAAACAATTACCAAAAGATGAAGAACAAGAGTTAAGAAAAGAACAGGATGATCAATCAAATAATCATTTGAATAAATGAAATTAGCCTCGTACTTAATTGTACGAGGTTTTTAAATACAATATTAAATATTCAGTTTATTTTCAAGGAAAAATATGGTTTAATTATGATGGGAGGGACAACTGTTATGATGAAAAAAAGCGCATGTATATTGTTTAGTTTATGCTTAGGTTTCAGTATGACAGCGTGTGAACAGAGAAAAGAAGTGAAAAATCAAACAGCAACTTCTTCTACTGTGATGGAAAGGCAACAGAAAGAGTCTATCAATATAAATCATTTTTCGAGTATAAATGAAGGGATGACTTATACAGAAGTGAAAGATTTAATTGGTTTTGAAGGAGATTTACTTATAGAAGAAGGGGTAGAACATTCTACACAAATTAAACAAATTTTTGCTTGGAAAGGAAACAATCCAAATTCATTTGTTGAAATTACCTTTTTAGATGGAAGAGTGCATTCAAAAGCACAGCAAGGTATAAGTTAATAAGCTAAAAAATGGGAGAGTTTAGCATGAACATACACACAGGGGAAATTCAATTAGTTCCGTATAAGGAGAAATATAAAGAAGTTATACAAACATTTACTTTACCAAGTGAACAAGTTCAGTTTACATCAGATCCAAGCGCATTACTGGAGAAAGCAAAAAGTGATCGTACAAAAAATGTGATTGTTATTTTAGATTACAATGGGGTACCGGTGGGTCTTTTCGCATTGGAAACGGGAGATAGAGTAAAGGAGTTCACAGATAATGAGGATGCTTTACTTTTAACATCATTTTCTATAAATCATAATAGACAAAGAAAAGGATTCGCTAAAAAGTCATTGTTATTATTAGAAGAGTTTGTAAAACGTTATTTTCCAATAAAAAATGAAGTTGTACTTGCTGTGAATGAAAGAAATATTCCTGCACAAAATTTATATGCAAAAGTCGGCTTCCAAGATAAAGGTTTTAGAAGAATGGGACCAATAGGCCAACAAATAATAATGCATTTGTCTATAATGAAATAATGAGATAGAAAACTTACTCTTGAATATTCATGTAGTAGGTTTTTTTATTTTAATAATATACAATATATGTATATGAAATGAAACAGAAATGAAGGATATAAAAAATAAATCAAGATAGAAAATGGAATATCGTTGGGGGAAGAGTGATTAAAACTGGGATTGCAGTTTTTCTTACAGTGTTAGTTTGTGAATTTTTTAATATCTCAACTTGGAGTTATAAAAATGATTTAAAAGATTATAAACCAAATCATTATCATCACCATTTTTCAAGTGAGTATATTATTTTATTTGAGGTATTATCTATTCATGATATGTTAGAAGAATTAAAACAAATATCCGAGAAATATGAGTGGGGAAATCGATTCAATTGATAAGTTCATTTTATTGTGGGGGGAATAGTATGACACTTTATATTGCATTACTAAGAGGAATCAATGTCGGTGGACATAAAGTAATCAAAATGGCTGAGTTAAAACGAGTGTTTGAATCAATAGGGTTAAAACAAGTGAAAACGTATATACAAAGTGGTAATATCGTGTTCGAATCTGAGGAAGATATAAACTTTCTAAAAGACCGAATACAAACGGAAATAAAAAATGAATTTGATTTCGATGTTCCAGTCATGCTAAGAACACATGATGAATTTATAAATATTATTAAGCAATGTCCGTATGAAGTTCATTCATTGTTAGAAGGAGAAAGTGTTCATGTTGCTTTTTTAGCTAATGTACTTTCTGAAGAAGAGAGTAGTCAATTGCTTATATTTAAAAGTGAACTTGAAGATTGCTATATAGATGAGAAGGTCGTTTATTTATTTTTCAAAAATAGCATTCGAAATTCTAAATTAATGAACCAGTTTCAGAAGTTACATACACCAGCTACAGTTAGGAATTGGCGGACTGTGAATAAATTAAAAGCAATTGTAGAGAGTATGTAAATATAAAAAGATGAGGTTTTCTACATGTAGAAAACCTCATCTTTTTACTTATATTGTTTTGCAACTACGAGTTCGACAATAGGATAAATAAAGAAGGAAGAGCAAATTGCGATGAACAGAGGGAGGTTTTTTACTCCATCTAAATTAGCCCCCATAGAAAATCCTTCAGAGAAGATTAATATAAGGAACATTACAATTACAAGCACAAAATATGCAATTTTAAAGCTTTTATATGTAATTTGTTGTCCCATTTCATCTTGACTTTCTTCTGATACACCGTGGGGATCTCCCCAAGTAATGTAATTAATTAAATTACTAAGTATTAACGAAATAGCAAAAATCGTACCGCCCAAAATAGAACCTTCAGTTATGTATTTATATGTGCCATGTACTAGTATTGCAATTAATGCTAAAACAATGATTATAAAAATAGTTTTTTTAGTATTCAATAAATAATTGCCCCCTTGATTGTAAAAAACTCTTTACAAATATAAGTATAAAATTGGAAAAGTATCATGTCAAATACTTTTTACACGAAATATGTAAGTATGTAATATTTTAGTTCTATGATAAATAAAAAATTACAATACATTTGAATGTAAAAGAATGGGCTCGCATATATTTGGAAGGGATGTCAGATTAATTTAGGGGGTAGTTATGTCTATACTTTTAAAAGCTGGTGCAGATGCAGGAAACAACGGTTTGAAGTTAATGGTGAAAGGGCAAGACCCTATTTTTATTCCGAGTATTTATTCTTTATATATAGGTGAGCCTACAGGACTCTTAGATGAGGTAGATGTTTCATTATCTGAATTAGAAAACCACATTGATGTGACTATAAGTTCGCCATCGTTAATGCTAAATAATGTACGATACATCGTTGGAGAAAAAGTCATTCAAGATCAATTAAAAGGTACTGAGGTAGAGAAGAAATCAAATAAGTCAACGGATGAGTTAATGGTTATTACAATACTATCAGGTTTGGCGGTAAGCGCTATGCGTCAAAGTCCAACTTCTAGCCATATTAATATTCGTTATGATTTATCTGTCGCTCTTCCTATGCAGCTTATTACACAAGAAATAGCTGCTGAAAATGCAAAACGTTATATGGGAAATCATAAGGTTATTTTCCATTATCCGAACGGACGCGATGTGACAATTAATGTTTCAATTGAGTATTGTAAATGCCTGCCTGAGGGTGCTTCTGGGACGTGGGGCATTGTATACGATGAAGAAGGAAATGTTGTGAAACATAAAATAGAATGTGAGCAAAATCAAGTTTCTGAAATTGATTTTGTAGATAAAACTCTACTCTCTTTTGATATTGGCGCAGGGACGACAGAAGAAGTCGTTTCATTAGGGGTGAATTTCCGTCCGCAACTAAGTAAAGGTTTATCTTATGGTGTAAAAGAGACGTTACTACAAATCATTACGAGATGGAACCGGAAGTATCCAACTAAAACGATTGATAGCATTACAGAATTCAATCAAATTTATTTAAATGATAAGCATCCGAGAAATACATTGTTAGTTGAGGAATCACAGCCAGCGCTATTAGGTTTAGCAGCGCGTGTTGCAACAGATATTATAAATAAAATTGATGATATGAAAGACGATCCATACGTGTTTATTTATGGCGGGGGTGCAGTAATTATTAAAAACAGTTTAAAAATGATTTTAAAGCAAAAAGGACGACTCAAAAATGTAATCTTTGTAGATAATCCGTTATTTACAAATGCACGAGGATTATTAGTCTATACTTGTTCGCCAAAATATAGAGAGCATAAGCAAAAAGAGTTAGGATTTACAAACTTAACGATAAGTTAGTTGGTGGAAGTATGCGATCTAGGCGATATAAACGTGGTGATCGAGTAAAAATCAATATTCATAAATCGGTATCACCTGAAATGCTTGCGTGGCTGAATAAACAATCAAATCCAACTAATTTCTTCTTCTTTGCTGCGCAGCAACTATTCAAACAAGTAGGAGATATTGACGTTTCTAAAGCTTTACCAAGCAGCCATGTTTTCTCATTATATGTGGAGCCTTCATCCTTATTAAAAGTCGAAGTAAACCCTTTTAAAAACATGACACTAGACACAAATACATCCACTGAAAATGCAAAAAAAAAATTATGGGAATCTGTTGATCAATTAGATTGTCCATTTTTTTAAACATAGAAAAATATAAGAAGTCCCCATCACTATACATACGAATACAGTGATGGGGTTTTGTTTGTAAATGAAAGGGGCACAATACAATTTGTGACCCTTCCATTAGTTATTTATCTAAATTTTAGATGTATGTTTAGAAACAGCATTAATTATGCTTTCCCAGTCATCTGGATGGTTTTCATGGCCTGCCCCTTTAAGGGTTAATAGTACTGAGTTTGGAATTTCATCAATTAGTGCGAGGCCATGTTCAAATGGTAGTGCTGTATCGTCTGTTCCGTGAATAACTAATGTAGGTGTTTGTATGGATTGAAGTACACCTTCATATGCATCATCACCTTGAAGTAAAGCGTGATTAAACATACTTAATAAATTGTTTGCGCGTTCTATTTCTTGTTTTACTTGTTTATAAACTCTATTTTCATCAAATATTCGTTCTGATCCACATAATAGACGAGATCCTGAAACTAAATACTCTGCCACATCATTTTTATTTGCCCAATCTATACTTGTGCCATTTACATGATGTGTTAAAATCCTTTCGTCCATTGGAGGTAAATCGCGAGTATTGTCATCAGATCCTATTACACTAGTCGCTAGTAAAGTTAGCGTCAAAATTCTTTCGGGATGTTTTACAGCGGCAATTTGAGCAATCATACCACCTAATGACATGCCAAATAGGTGAGCTTTATCAATATGATAAGCATCTAGTACTCCAATTGCATCTTCAGCCATATCTGTTACTGTGTAATTGGAAGTTCTAGGTTCATAGGCAACAGAGCGTCCAACATCACGGTTATCAAAGCGAATAACAAACTTCCCCGTACTAGCCAACAGCTCACAAAACTCTTCGTCCCAATAAACCATGGAACATGTAGCGCCCATAATTAATAAAATAGCAGGGTTCTTAGGGTTTCCAAAGCTTTCTGTACATATATCAATTCCGTTTATTTTAAACATCTTTTCACTCATATAGTTAGCCCCATTTCTTTTGAATTTGATCAATAAAACAGTTTTGGATGATTCTAAGATGTGTGTAAGATTCGTGGTGGAATTCATCCCGCTATTTGCTGGGCAGTAAGAGTCCCATCTTAAAATTCAGGGAAAGTAAAGAAGTTGGGAGGGGACCAACTTCCCGAAAAAGCCCGATTGGCGAGGGTTGATTAAAGTTTCACTTTATAATGCTTCTTGCATAATTACCCCCAAAAATAATTATATGTTAATTCAAGGCAAAAAATTTTGAGAAATAATTGTATGTTATTAAAATAAACAGCAAGGAGGAGAGGAAATGAAAGCAATTATTATTGATCAATATGGTCTTGTTGAAGAATTAAAAGAAAGACAAGTTTTAAAACCGGTTGTTCAGAATAACGAAAAAGTTCAACAATAAATAATATCCCATACTATACATTTTCATTTTCGAGTATTATTTATTGTTAGCTATTGTGATATTACTTCTAACAAATACTGTTTCGTATTGTATCGTGTAATTTTTCTAATCCAATTTCCATATCTTTCTCGTTTAACATTGAATAGCTAATTCTTAATTGGTTATCATTTGTTTCGTAATTTAATAGACAAGCTGTTCCTGGTAAAAAAGAGACATCTACTTCATTTGCTTTTTGTAATAAGGTAAAGGGATCTATCGAATCAGGTAGTGTCACCCATAAATTAAAACCTCCATTTGGTATTTCAAAGTGTAGTTCTTTTAATGGCGATAATATATCAATTGTTAAATCACGTCTCATTTGTAAAGCTGTACGTAATTTTTCTAAATGGTTTTTCATACGTTCTGCACGTAAAAACGGTAGAAGTGCCTTCTGTGTTAATAAAGGACTACCGATATCCATTGAACCTTTTACTGCATATAGCCATTCAAAAATAGGACCATCGGCAATAAGTGCCGCGATACGCAGTCCTGGTGCTAACGTTTTACTAAATCCTTTTATATATATTACGTGGCCATCCTTATCAAAACTTTTGATTGGGGGCGGGATTATAGCATCCTCAAAATATATTTCTCCGAAAGAATCATCTTCAATAATAAAAAATTGATATAACTCCGATAGTTCTATAAGTTCCATTCTTCGTTCTTTACTCATTACTGTACCTGTCGGATTCTGGAAGGTGGGATTCGTATACAATAAAACGGGATTTTTACTTTGACAAATATCATCAATTAAGTCGGAGCGAACTCCATGATTATCAAGAGAAACGGGAATGATTTGAACACCTTTATTGATGAAAATATCAAGCGCAGCACTGTAACATGGACTTTCTACTAATACAATATCTCCAGGTTTTAATAATGTTTGAGCAATTAAATCAATTCCTTGTTGTGCGCCGCTTGTAATTAATAATTGAGATGGGTCTGTCACTAATTTCTGGTGTTCATTTAAGTAATTTGCTATTTCAACTCGCAATTCATAATCGCCTTGAACTGGCCCATAAGTTGCTAACAACATCGGATTTTTATCCAGCAATTTATGCATTTCATCTGCCAAAAATGGATTTGGTAACAGACGAGGATACAGAATTGCTTGTGAAAAATTATAATATTTACGGTGCTTATTCATTGCATATTGAGAACGCATAACATTAATCGTTTTCATTTGTTGCCATTTATACGGAATTGGTTTGAAATCTTTCTTTACCCGTTTATATATGTAAGCACCTTTTCCTTGTTCGATGCGTATATACCCTTTCGTTTCTAACTGTTTATACGCTTTACGAACTGTTAATACATTGATTTGTAAATCTGTGGCCATACAACGTAAAGAAGGAAGAGATTCACCATGTGAAAGCATACCACTTTGTATTCTGTCAACAATTTGCATATATATTTGCTTGTAATACGGTATGTTTGTTTCTTTACGCAATACAATTTTCATAGGTTCACCTATTTTTCTTTTTAACTTAATTAAAGCGAAAAATATATAGGGAATCAACTACAACTTGAAGTAACTGTTATATATACCGATACACTGTTATACACCATAGCCTCTATACTCATTCTAAGAGTAAAAAGGAGGAAGCAAAATGGTCATTTTTAATTACATTTTAGTATGTATTATTTTCGGGACAACATTTTTAACGATAAAAATTGGAATTGAAGCAGGGGTGCCACCGTTGTTTTCAGCAGGAATTCGCTTCTTTTTAGCGGGCATAATCCTTATGATTATTTTTAAATTAAAGCGAAAAGAAATTATGCCACATATATTTTCAAAACGCATTATGTATGCTGGATTTTGTTTAACATTTATGACATTCGCAAGTTTATATTGGTCAGAACAATATATTTCTTCGGGATTAGCTGCTGTTCTTTCTGCTACGGGACCAATGATGATTTTATTAATACAAGCAAAGAGGAATAGGGAGAAATTACAAAAGGAACAACTCGTTGCTTTAGTTATTGCACTAGCAGGTGTTATATTTGTTTCTTTACCAGGAATGCATCAACAAGTAAGTTTCATATGGAGTATTGCTTGTATTGTGTTAGTTATAGGGGAGTTATTTTACGGAATAGGCTCTATTCGTTCGAAAGAAATACTGTCAGATTTATCAAATGTATCACCATTTCTTATTAACGGTATTCAAATGTTTTATGGAGGGATTTTACTACTAATCGCATCTATTATTGTAGAACAACCAAATGTAACCGTATTAACTTCATGGAGTGTGCAATGGCCTATTTTATATCTCATATTTATCGGATCGATTGGTGGACACGGATTATATTACTGGCTCTTATCAAAAACAAATCCAGTATTTCCATCGACGTGGTTATATGTATCACCATTAATTGCAATAATTGTGGGATATATCATTTTAGGAGAACCTTTAAATCCTACAATGGGAATGGGGGCTTGTTTTATATTGATTGGTGTATTTTTGGCCAATCGTTCAACACTACGGACTTATTTCAAAAAAGGGCGGTTATTAGAGAAGGAGATGTAGTTTAATAAAGCAATAGCCCTGTATATTACAGGACTGACAAAATCAAAAACACAGTTGGAAAAATAACCAACTGTGTTTTTGATAATTAATTCACTTTTTTAATAAAGCCTTTATAATGACGTTTTACAAGCTGGCTTTCTAACGTCTTCATAGTTTCTAGTGCTACACCGACAATGATAAGTAAGCTTGTACCACCAATTTGAGCAGAAGGTGGTAACGTAGCAATTTTCGTGAATATGAGCGGTAATATAGAAATAGCACCTAAGAAAATTGCACCGATAAATGTTAAACGGTATAGAATTTTAGTTACATATTGTTCAGTTGCTTTACCAGGACGAATACCAGGAACATATCCATTTTGCTTTTTCAAATTCTCAGCCATTTGTTCAGGATTTACTTGAATAAATGCGTAGAAGTATGTGAAAGCAACAATAAGACCGACATAAAGTGTCATTCCAATTGGATGTGCGAAATCAAGATTTGCAACTAACCATTTTGATACGCTTGAATCAGGGAAGAGCTGCGCAATTGTACGCGGCGTCATTAAAAATGCAGAAGCAAAGATAACTGGTATAACACCAGCACTATTTACTTTAAGCGGTAAATGAGTGTTTTTTGCTCCTTGATATTGATTGTTTCCTGAAACAGCTTTTGCATATTGGATCGGTATTTTACGTACAGCTTGTTGAATGTAAATAACACCAACAACTATCGCTAAAATTACGAGTCCAATTAAAACAATTTTTATTATGTGCATAAATAGCTGATCGCCAGCATTTTGGAATTGTTGTAAATAAATTTGATTTGCAACATTTGGAATGGCGGCAACGAGACCTGCGAAGATAATCATCGAAATACCATTACCAACTCCGTTAGCGGTAATTTGTTCGCCTAACCAAAGTAAAAATGCAGTACCTGCAGTTAAAACTGTCGCAATAAATAAGTATGTAGTCCAGCTTTGATCTGTTATTAATTGTCCACCTGCTATATTATTAAAGCCATAAGACATTCCGATGGCCTGTATGAATGCGAGAATGATTGTAAAGTATCGAGTGAATTGAGCTGATTTCTTACGGCCCATTTCTCCTTGCTTTGCCCATTCCGAAAATTTAGGTATAACATCCATTTGTAGTAACTGTACTATGATGGAAGCTGTAATATATGGTGTAATACCTACAGCAAAGATTGAGAAGTGTTGCAATGCTCCTCCGCCAAATACGTTTAACATACCTAGAACGTTAGCTTGATCTTGTACTTTTAATACCTCTGCGTTAGTATGAGGAACTGGAATAAACGTGCCAATTCGAAAAACGATTAACATCGCTAGTGTAAAAAGGATTTTCCTTCTTATCTCAGCTACTCTCATGAAATTTGAAATCGTACGAAACATTATGTCGCCTCCTATATTTTTATCAGTAAAAAACTGATTATTATACCCTATGAAGTAACCACAAACCTCCTTCCGCACTAAATTCATTTGACAAATGGATTTTCATACACTTTGTAGTTTTCACGGATATAAAAATATAAGGTGTTATATAAGCGACCTATACACTTCACGTAATCATTCAATACCCATAATATATCGAATAAATTAACAAATGTACATACATACGCATTAAAAATGAATAAATAGGGTCATTTTTTACATTTATTTAATGATAAATTGATAGGACATTATACTGGTAAATGCGCTTCGTATATTCCTTTAATCAATTAAAATCCTCCACCTTTTTATTTTCTTACAATTAATATATCGATTTAAAAAGAATTTAAAATCAAATAAAAGTATGAAAGTACATACTACTTTAGTAGTAGTAATAGTAATCAATTGTATTTCAATTAAAATTCATGTGATTAGAGGATTCTTTTTATTTAAGAAGGAATAAATATTTAAAGAAAGCTAAATAAACAGTGTACATATTTATAGGGGAGAAGATGTAAATGAAAGTTTTTATAAAAAAATTTCCACCATTAGAAGTAGCATATATAAGACGAACTGGTAGCTACTTTGAACCACAAGATCACTGGGGAAAGTTACTGAATTGGTCAATTGAAAATAAACTTTATCCACCAGAGCAATCATTTATCGGAATATCATTAGATAATCCTGAACTTGTTGCAAGTCATAAGTGCCGGCATGATGCATGTGTTACGATTCCTGAAAACTTCGATAAAGAAAAGCATCATGATGTGCAATTTAAAAGATTAGATGGAGGTACATATGGTCTATACCAGTTCTATGATGAACCTCATAAATTAAGTGAAGCGTATCAATACATGTATGCAGAGTGGCTACCAAATAGTGAGTATGATGCAGATTATGATAGAGATAATTTAGAGTTTTGCTTAAATAATGTTGCTGAAGATCTAGACGGAAAGTTAAAGGTTAATTTATTTGTGCCAATTAAAAAGATATAAAAAACAAATAATTTCATTTGTAGCTTTAAAATGAAATTGGAATAGTAGTGAAAGAAAAACTTTTTTTGAAGATAATATTTCTAGCGTAGGAATTTAAGTATGTAGGTTGCAATGAAAGGAGAATCCACATGGATACATTTGTAAATGACAAGTTTTATGAAACGAGAGATCAATTAGTTGAGGAAATTAATTTGTTGAGTGATGCTCAATTTAATAGGAAACCAGATAAGGATAAATGGAGTATTGCACAAGTTTGTCATCATTTAGTTTTATTAGATGAGAGAGTTATAACAGTTATTTCATCAGGATTAAAAAAGTTAGATAGTACCCAAAATGAGCGTAAAGAAATTCACACTATTTTATTAGATAGAACGAAAAAGTTTATAGCTCCAGAAATGATTGAACCAAGTATAGAACCATTTGAAGTGGAGCAAATGCTCAATATGCTAAACGAATCAAGAAAAGAATTGATGCGTTTCCTGAGTACAATAGAAGATGAGTCTATATTAGCGAAAAAAGCAGTGATGCATCCAGCTCTTGGAGAATTATCCCTTGATCAGTGGATAGAACTGATTTATTTACATGAACAGCGTCATATTTCACAAATAAAAGAGATAAAATCGCTTTGTGAAATTGAAAAGTAAAAATCATTCCCTATTTATTGATGCGTATTATAAACAGGTAAAACGGTTGATTCATATTGACTCAGAAGAAAACAAAAATAGAATGAAATTAGTTGAAAGTAACCAATAAGCTTAAGAAAATATAAAACTATCCGATTTTCTGTATAAGTGTAACCCCGTCTTAAATGAAGAGCGGGGTTATTTTTTTGGAAGTATTTTCATTGAGAAGGAAATACTTCGACAATGAAATTCAAAAAAATAATCATCATAACATATTTTATATGCGAATTTTAGTAAATTGAAATAATGATTTTATGATGATGAATGATATGTCCTTATTTTGAAAGTACTCTTCACACGCTTAAGGAAGGGGTATTCTGTCAGGAAACGATAAAATACAATTCTGTTAGGGGATGTATGCAATTTATTCTCTTTATTTTGCAACAGAACCACCTTCAAAATTATCTTTTGTAGTTGAAGTTTCCTAAATAATAAGTTACATTTTTAAAGTTCAAGCAACTTTATGAAAGTACAAAAAGGGGAGAAATATTATTATTATGCAAAAAATGAAATGGAAGAACTATGTATGTTACTTTGTAATTCTATTACTGCTTGGAACAGCAGTAATAGTCAAACCACCTATCTCTAAGGCTGAGGAATCTGAAGTTAATATCACATTGTTAGGTACTGCAGATATTCATGGTAGATTTATGCCTTGGGATTATGCGCTTGATGGAGCAAATATGAGTGGAAGTTTGACGCAGCTTTATACGGTTATAAAGAAGGTCCGTCAAGAAAATCCCAATACCATATTAGTAGATGCTGGGGATACAATTCAAGGAAACTCAGTAGAATTATTCAACGATAAACCACAATCGCCAATGATGGTAGCGATGAATACAATGGGATATGACGCCTGGGCATTTGGAAATCATGAATTCAATTTTGGATTAGATACATTGAAAAAAGTTAGTGAGCAATATAAGGGAAAAACGTTAGCAGGAAATATTTATAAGGAAAATGGAGAGCGCTTTCTTCCTGCATATACAATTGTAGAAAAAGGTGGAATTAAAGTTGGGATTATTGGTATGAATACACCAATGATTAGTGATTTTGAAAAAGGGACAGATCACTTAGATGGTGTAGTGGTGAAAAATCCGGTAGAAGAGACGAAAAAGGCAATTAAGGAATTAGAAGGTAAAGTAGATGTAATGGTAGGAGTTATGCATATGGGATTAGAAAATGAGAATGGTATCCCTGGTACTGGTGTTCAAGATATTGCAAATGCTTGTCCGGAACTAAGCGCTATTTTTGCGGCTCATATGCATAAACTTGTAAAAAAAGAAGTTGTAAATGGCGTAATTATTACAGAACCAGATAAATATGGAACACATATTTCACGTATTGACCTTACTTTTACAAAGCAAGATGGGAAATTGGTTTTAAAAGATAAAATTGCTACCGCTATACCTGTAAAAAATGCTGATGGAACAACGATATTATCTGATCCTACACTTGAAGAAACATTAACACCTTTTCACGAATATGCGAGAGGAGATGCAAATGTTGTAGTCGCTCAATTAAAGGGGAGAAATCTTGTTCCTGAAAATGAAATAAAAGGTATTCCAAGTGTTCAGATTCAAGAAACACCTTTATCAGATTTCTTTCATGAAGTCATGCTCTACTACAGTAAAGCAGATGTAGTAGCCCATCAAATTGATAATGATTATGCCCGTTTGGATATAGGTCCTATTAAGAAAAAAGATATTGCGTACAATTACCAATATGCCTTGGGAGAAATTACAGTATATAAGATTTCTGGAAAAGATTTAAAAGACTATATGGAATGGGCAGCAGGATATTTTAACTCATCTCGTGCCGGAGATGTAACCGTTAGCTTTGATAAAACCCGCCGTGCATCTAAATACAGTACGAACGATTTCTTTGGAGGCGTAAAATACGAAATTGACTTAACAAAACCATATGGAAGTAGAATTACAAATTTACGCTCTATTCGTACAAACAAACCAATCAAAACGAGCGATGTTATGACGCTGGGAATGAATGCATATAGAATGGAGGCTCTTCAGGCAAAAGGGGGAGCTTTAGAGGGGCGTAAGTTTGAACAAATTTGGTCATCTAAACAAGAGAATGCATTTGGAGAAACTGGTGGAACCATTCGTAACCTTGCTATTACATATTTAAAAGAGGTAAAGAACGGTGTATACACACCAAAAGTTATGCGTAATTGGAAAATTACTGGTGTAGATTTACATTCTTCAGAGCATAAGGCTGTAGTTGATCTTGTGAATAAAGGGATTTTAGAAATTCCAAAAACAGAAGACGGAAAATACACAAATATAGCATCTATAAATACGAAAGACTCAATTTCAAAAGAAGAAATTGTAGCACTCGCACAAAAAGCAAATATTAATCCAAATGAGTTTAATCATGCAAAGACAAAAGGTGAATTTTATAAAAAACTTAATAGGATTACTAAAAAAATATAAATTATAAGGTTTCTTATAGTAATTGTTATTTTAATAGTATGAAACCCACTCTTACAATAGTAAAGAGTGGGTTTTTATGTTGTTATTTAGATGTAAGTATACTTTTATTAGAATGAATATAGATAATTAATAACTAACCAATTGGATGAGTGTCTATAAGGATTCTCTTTTATTCAAAATAATGTACATATGTGTTCCGTTCATTATTTATAATATTGACCACAATTTATGTAATTTTGCATAATGTTACATAAATTTCTTATTTTCTCTTTTTTCCGACAGGAATAGACAGTATACTTTGTACAAGCTTTCTATTTCAAAAATTATACGAGGTGAAATAATGAAAAACAAAAAGACATTAACTAAGGTAGCATTAACAACAGGATTAGCTTTAACAGCTGTGGCACCATATGGCGTAGGTCATGCAGAGGAAACAGATCAACTACAAGTTCAAATTCAAGAGGAATCGTTCCGTTCGGGTGAACTTACACAGCCGTCACAAAAGGCACCAGAAAATGTAGTAAAGGATGCACTTAAGGAGAAAACAGAGCAAGCTCTGTCCCAAAAACAAGTCAATGGAGAAGCAGGAGTAGATTATAAAGTCCTTCAAAAACGTGGTTCGTATGATGGAACTACACTTGTACGTATGCAGCAAACATACGAAGGAAAAGAAGTATATGGTCATCAATTAACTGCACACGTAGATAATAATGGTGTTATTAAAAGTGTTTCAGGTGATAGCGCGCAAAATTTAAAACAAGAAGAATTGAAAAAACCTATTAATCTATCAAAAGATGAAGCAAAACAATTTATTTATACGAAGTACGGGAACGATATCAAGTTTATTTCTGAGCCAGAAGTTAAAGAGGTTATTTTTGTTGATGAAGATAATGGAGAAGCTAAAAATGCATACCAAGTTACCTTTGAAGCTGCAACACCAAACTATGTTTCTGGTACTTATTTAGTAAATGCACAAAATGGTGATATGTTAAAAAATATGGTACAAGAATCTAACTTAAAAGCCAGTGACAAACTAGTTGGAGCTTTAAAGAAAAGTAAACAAAGCAGTCTTACATCATTAACTGGAACAGGAAAAGATGATTTAGGTATTTCTCGTTCATTTGGTATCTCTAAACAAAGTAATGGCAAATATGCTCTTGCTGATTATACAAGAGGGCAAGGAATTGAAACATATGATGTGAATTACAGAGATATTACTAAAGAAGAAAGCTATTATCCTGGTACATTAGCGACTAGTACTTCGGCAACATTTAACGATCCAAAAGCAGTAAGTGCTCATTACTTAGCAACAAAAGTATTTGATTTTTATAAAGATAAATACAAGCGTAATAGCTTTGATAATAAAGGACAAAAAGTAGTTTCAGTTGTACACGCTTGGGATTCTGAAGAGACGAATGATCCGAAAAATTGGCAGAATGCATTAAGTGCTAATAATGGAAGTATGCTTGTATATGGCGATCCTATCGTTAAAGCATATGACGTAGCTGGACATGAATTTACACATGCTGTTACTTCTAGCGAATCTAATCTTGAATATTACGGAGAATCCGGTGCGATTAATGAGGCATTATCTGATATTATGGGAACATCTATTGAGAAATACGTAAATAATGGAAACTTTAACTGGACAATGGGAGAACAAACAGGATCTGTTTTCCGTGATATGGAAAACCCAGCTTCTGTTCCATCTTCACTAGGAGTACCTTATCCAGATGATTACAGTGAATTTAACGATTTTAATGGATGGGATCAAGGCGGTGTTCATTTTAATTCAAGTATTATTAATAAAGTTGCGTATCTCATTGCGAAAGGTGGAACTCATAACGGAGTAACTGTTAAAGGAATTGGTGAAGATAAAATGTTTGATATTTTCTATTATGCAAATACAGATGAGTTAAACATGACTTCTAATTTCAAAGAATTGAAATCAGCATGTATTCGAGTGGCAACTAATAAATATGGTGCGAATACAGCTGAAGTTCAAGCAGTTCAAAAAGCATTTGATGCAGCAAAAATTAAGTAATTTAGAAATATAGTTATCATTCATATATTAATACATTATGAAAAAACAGCTAATATCATTTTAAGGATATTAGCTGTTTTTTTCGTAATGTATTGTTGGAAATAAACTGACTAAGCAATAATTAGGTGCGTTATCTGTAAGAAGTTGCGATAAATAAGGTTTAAAGTGTGTAAAAACAGAAAATTAATAATATATTGACCTCTTGATAGAAAGTCTATAAAATGAAAGCGATAACAAACGATTGCTTTAAAATGATTTCCCTGACCTTTTAGCATTTACAAATATATGAGGGCATACACAAATCTATTTTTTTAAGCATTAATGCAAACGCTTTCGTATTAAAAGGTCATTGAAATACATACGTGAAAATAGCCAATATGGAGGTGAATTAAAAGAGATTTCTAGATTAATTTAAGCAGTGTTATTCAGTGTAAGCATAATAAATCGCTAGTAATATTTGAAGAAAGGGTGTATGTGGTGCAAATTACAAAAAGATTAAGTAATAAAACAGTTTTATTACTTACTTTAATCATTATGTTATCATCTGTTTTCTCTTTTCAGAGTGTGAAGGCAGTTTCAAATTCGAAAACAACTGAAATTATCATTCATTACAAAGAAAAGCTTGGAAATACAAAAGACTGGAATCTTTGGTTATGGGGAGAAAATGCAAATGGTACATCTTATGAATTTACTGGTGAAGATGAATTTGGAAAATACGCTAAGATAAAAATAGACGGTGACTATAATCGTGTAGGATTTATAGTTCGAACAAATGAATGGGAAAAAGATGGTGGGGATCGTTGGATTGAAAATATAAAGGACGGTCGTGCTGAAGTATGGATTCTTTCGGGTGATGAAAAAGTATATAACTCTAAGCCTTCATCGGATCTCTCAATTCAAAAAGCAACTATTGATAGTTTTAATGAAATTACTGTAACGACTAATGTCCCGTTTCATATTAAGGAAAAGAAAATTGAAATTGAAGGCATTAAAATTAAAAATATTACTCCTTATGATACAAACAGTGGAGATATTACTAATAAGGTTAAAATAATTACGGAACAGAAAATTGATTTAAAACAAACATACAAAGTTAAAATTGAAAACTTAGCTGATACGAATACTGAAATTGGTAAAGTCATTCGTAGCGAAGAATTTGATAATTTATTTTATTATGGTGGCAACGATTTAGGAAATACATATACTCCGCAACATACAAAGTTCCGTTTATGGGCTCCTACTGCAAGCGAAGCGAAGTTAGTTACATATAAAAACTGGAACGATAAAATAGGTGCTGAAATAAACATGCAACAAGGTGAAAAGGGAACTTGGACAGCAGAACTAAAGGGGAACCAAAAAGGGCTCTTTTATGCGTATAAGGTCAAAATTGGTGATAAGTGGACTGAAGCGGTTGATCCATATGTGCGTGCTGCTTCTGTAAATGGGGATAAAGGTGCAGTCGTTAATTTAGAAGAAACAAATCCGAAAAAATGGAAAGCAAACAAAAAGCCAAAATTTAAAAATCCGGAAGATGCTATTATTTATGAGTTACATGTACGCGATCTTTCCATTCAACCTGAAAGTGGTATTAAACAGAAAGGGAAGTATTTAGGTGTAACAGAAAAAGGAACAAAAGGGCCAGGAGGTGTAAAAACAGGACTTGATCATATAAAGGACCTTGGTGTTACTCACGTTCAGTTTTTACCGATATTTGATTATGCTTCAGTAAATGAAGAGACTTTAAATGAACCGCAATATAACTGGGGATATGATCCTAAAAATTTCAACGTTCCAGAAGGCTCCTATTCTACAAATCCTTATGAGCCAACTGTTCGAATAACTGAATTAAAGCAAATGGTTCAAACACTACATGATAATAATCTTCGAGTAGTGATGGATGTAGTATATAACCATATGTATAATGCTGCTGAATCTAATTTTCATAAGTTAGTTCCAGGTTATTATTATCGTTACAATGAAGATGGAACATTTGCAAATGGAACTGGAGTAGGAAATGATACTGCTTCAGAAAGAAAAATGATGAGGAAATTTATGATAGATTCTGTAACATATTGGGCAAAAGAATACAATTTAGATGGATTCCGTTTTGATTTAATGGGTATTCATGATTATGAAACGATGAATGAAATACGTAAAGCTGTTAATCAAATTGACCCTTCTATTATACTACACGGAGAAGGATGGGATTTAAATACACCTCTTGCAGCTGAGTTGAAAGCAAATCAAAAAAATGCAGAGAAAATGAAAGGGATTGCTCATTTTAACGATAATATACGTGATGGGTTGAAAGGTAGTGTATTTGAGGAAAAGGAAAATGGTTTTGTAAATGGAAAGCAAAACATGGAAGATCGTATTAAAAAAGGCATTACAGCAGGTATTGACTATGATACAAATTCGTCTACCTATCAAGATCCTGAACAGGTATTAACTTATGTGGAAGCACATGACAATCATACATTATGGGATAAACTTGAGTTAACTAATCCAGGTGACAGTGAAGAAATGCGAAAACAAATGCACAAATTGTCTTCTTCAATTTTATTAACATCACAAGGAGTTCCATTTTTACATGCAGGGCAAGAGTTTATGCGGACGAAATACGGTGATCATAATAGTTACAAATCTCCAGATTCAATTAACCAGATGGATTGGCTGCGCCGTGCAACGTTTAATAATGAAGTAGATTATATGAAGGGTTTAATAGAATTACGCAAAAAGTACTCAGCTTTTCGAATGACATCTGCAGAGCAAATAAAAACACACGTATCATTTATTGATGCTCCGAAAAATACTGTAGCTTATACAATAGAGGGGAATAAAAATGAATACTTTACAGTGGCTCACAATGCAAATAGAGAAGCTGTTGAAATAACACTTCCATCGAAAGGGCCTTGGAAAGTACTAGTAGACAGCAAGCAGGCGGGAAGTAAACCACTTTATGTTGTCCATGACAATAAAATTAAAGTTCCTGCATTAAGTTCATTTGTCTTAAAAACAGAGAAACCGATTAAATAAAAGCGAAGAATGTGGAAATAAATACTGCATTGAGCAAATTTAACAAGGATTGCAAATAAAAAAAGCGAAGTGAAGATTATTCTCACTTCGTTTTTAAAGTTAATGTAATATAATTTCACATACTGTAATTATATTACAATTTAATAAAAGAAATAAGCAATAGATTGTTTCTTTTGTGACAGTAGGAGGAGAAGATATCTTTGAGTTTATTTATAAAATTACCTGAAATACATTCGTAATTCATATAATGTTTATTATATATTCGAACATATAACGAACTAGATGTTCGAGTTGTATTAATTCCTACAAATCGTTTAAAAATAACAAAGGCGTAAAAAGTATATGGAATTAAAATAGAGAAAAGACACCATTCAAGGTGTCTTTTCTCTATTTTGAATATGAAATGTAAGTAACTCGATTGTATGTAATAGCATGTGATATTTTCACACTAACTGATTAAGAAAAATTTAAAACTCTTTTCTTAATCTATTTGTAATAAATTACATCATAAAATTTTATCGATATAATAAATAAAACTTTCTCAACATTATTTGACTTAATAACTATATTCAACCGCTCTCCAATCCATTACAATAATTTCACATTGGAAATACATGAATATTCTCAATGTTATAAATGGTTTATACCTTATAGGATTACTATGGGAAAGGATGTGAAATATCCAAAAAGAAATCATTTTTTATGATGAAATAAAAAATTTTAATGAAGAAAAAGTTATTTCATTATTTTCAAGTTTCGTTAAAGTGCATGTATTTATAATCAATATGAGACAAGGAGCAGAATCCGAAAAAATTTTTGTAAATTAGAAAATTGCATTTCAAAAATAAGTTAAACGTTTATGGAGGGTTATATGAGCGAGAAAATTTATTACTGGTCTCCGATTAAGCATTGGGAGAAGTTGCATAATGAAGTTTTGATAGGGGAAATGAGATTTACAGGTATTCTGTCTGAGTGGTTTCCAGATTTTTATTTTATGGCTCAAAAAGGTGTGAAAATTAGTGAACTAGTAGAGCGCTTTTCGTTAGGAAATGTAGAAGAGACACAAAAAAACATAGAGCTCATGATAAAAAATCGTGTGTTAGTAAGTAACATATTACACCCAAGAGAAGTATTTTCTTCACAAGAAAAGATTTTTTCAAATCCATATAGCAACCAGATTCGCTTTTCTAAAGAAAAGTTAGATAAATATATGAGTGAACAATTAAATCGCACGCACGTTGCTGCACGGTCGACCGAAATTCAACTTGAAACAACAAATGAGCTACCTACTATAATCAAGGAACGTAGATCTTGTCGTCAATTTGATATGGAAAAACATATTAATTTTTCGGAATTTTCCCGATTCTTATCAACTCTAAAACAGGTTAGGGAAGAAAAAATATACTATCATTACGCAAGTGCAGGCGGGCTCTATCCCATTGATATCTTTGTTTATGTAAAACCAAAACGTATAGAGGGTATGAAAGCTGGATTTTATTATTATAACCCATCAAAAAATAGTCTTGTGATTGTAAACAACATTGATCAAGTAATCAAAAGTGATCATGAGTTAATTAATCAGGATTTATTTACTCAATCTGCCTTCTCAGTTTATTTGGTTTATAATGCGAACGCTTCCATCCCGAAATACGGTTCAGATGGATATTTATTTGCTTGTATTGAGTCAGGCATTATCACTGCTACCTTAAATATGGTTGCTGAGACATTAAATTTAGGGGTTTGTTCCGTTGGTCATATGAAATTTGAAGATATTCAGCAATTTTTATGTTTGGATAATCATCAAGTGTTTCTCCATGGGCTTGAAGTTGGCTTAAAAATTAACGAGTAGAAGAAATGAATATTAGGGGGATAAAGATAAAAATGCACATTAAAGATCGAAGTTCGATTCATGAAAATAAAGAAGTAGAAGCGTTTTGGAAGGAGCAATTATCTTCCGAGATTCTCGATTTTTCTGTATTTAAATTTAATAGCGATTACCAACTAAATAAAGAAACACCTTGTGAGTACGTTCAAGTCATAGTGAATGTAGAATTTAGTAAAAGTATACAAAAAATAAGTAAGTCTCAAGATTTATTATTATTTAGCTGGTTTCAAGCCGCTTTAAGGGTTTGTTTGGCACATTATACAGATCAAGAAAGAATTACTATTGGTATTCCTATAATTGAAAAGAATCTTGAACAAAGTGAGAATCTTAATAAGTTGATTCCTTTAGGAAGTGAAATCCAGCCGCATCACACCTTTAAACAATTAGTAAATGAGATTGAACAAACGACTTTATTCGGGTATGAAAATCAGGAGTATCCGCTCTCTGAATTATTAGTTAAACACAATTTAACTCCTTTTCAAATTGTAATCGGGATGGAAGGATTACATAATGAAAATTCGCTAGAAGAATACGCAGAGAATAATTTAGCCCTATGGATACGAAGAAAATGGAATGAAATACATAATGAATTTGAATTTCAAATTTCTTGCAAGTCCCGTTCATTCTCTTCTTTGCAACAGTTTGCCAATTCGTATTGTTATGTTTTAAAGCAAGTTTCACAAAATCCGAATTTGGCATTGAAAGATATTTGTATTATTGCAGAAGAAGAAAAAGAGTTGTTAGAAGGATTGAATACTTTTCAAACGGGTATAGACTTGTTTCAATCATTTCAAGATTTGTTTGAAGCGCAAGTATTAAAAACTCCAGATCAAATTGCTGTTGTTTGTAATGAACAATCTTTGACATATAGAGAATTGAATAAGAAAGCGAATCAATTGGCTTCTATTCTTCAAAGTAAAGGTGTTTCAAAAGAAAGTATTATTGGCGTTATGGTAGATCGGTCATTAGAAATGATTATTGGTATGATGGGGATTTTAAAAGTAGGAGCAGCGTATTTACCAATCGACCCTAACTACCCAACTGAACGAATTGAATATATGTTACAAGATAGTCAAGCAAAATATTTACTTAGTAAGCGAACAGAGGAAGTATTGCCGCAATTTGCGGGTGAAGTACTGTATCTTGATAAAGAATATCTTTTCCAAGGTGAAGAAAGTAATTTAGTACGAGAACATAATCCTAATGATTTGGCTTATGTTATTTACACATCAGGATCGACAGGAAATCCAAAAGGGGTAATGATCGAACAAAAATCGCTAGTTCATTTTTTAAATGTAATGAGAGAAAAAGTAAAGGCTAATCAATCATTCTTGTTTCTTGCTAGTGTATCTTTTGATATTTCCTTGTTAGAAATATGTCTTCCTTTAACGCAAGGTTCAAAAGTAGTAATTGCTACAGAGGACCAGTTTGCAACAAAAGAATTGGCTCATTTGGTCAAAAAACATAAGGTGGATTTATGGGAATCAACGCCATCGCGAATGGAAGTGATTTTGAGTGATCCAGAAGGGGCGATTTTTCTAAAAGATTTAAAATCTATTTTATTAGCAGGAGAATCATTTTCCATTGATTTGGTTGAAAAAATTCGTTGTATCAGTGAAGCAACAATTTTAAATATTTATGGTCCCACAGAAACAACCATTTGCGCAACAGTAAAAGACTTGAGCACTTCCAAAGAAGTTACGATCGGCAAACCAAATCCGAATTATCATTCCTATATATTGAATAAGTATGGCCAATTAAAACCATTTGGAATTCCCGGTGAACTCTGCATTGCTGGAGTAGCGGTAGCACGAGGGTATCTTGGTAAAAGTAAACTGACAGATGAAAAATTTGTACAGAGTCCTTTTGCGGCAGGGGAAATGATGTATCATACAGGTGATCTCGTTCGTTGGTTGCCTAATGGAGAACTTGAGTATTTAGGTCGAATGGATCATCAAGTGAAAATTCGAGGGTATCGGATTGAATTAAGAGAAATCGAAACTCAATTAAGGGAATATCCAGAAATAAACCAGGCTATCGTTGTTGATCAAGTGTATGGAAATAGGAAATTATTAGCTGCCTACTATGTATCGGATAACAAGGTGTCTTTTGGTGAAATCAGAAAATATTTAAGTAATAAATTACCTGAGTTTATGATTCCTGAAAAAATGATTCAGGTAGAAGAGATTCCATTGAATCCAAATGGAAAAGTGGATAGAAAAAGGTTATTGGATATAACCCAAACGGATTATGTATCAATTCCATACGTTGCCCCGCGCAATGAAATTGAACAAAAATTGGTGCGTGCGTGGGAAAAAGTTATGGAGATTGAGGGAATCGGTATTCATGATAATTTTTTTGCATTAAAAGGAGAATCTATTAAAGCACTTCAGGTAATTAATTTATTAAGAAAAGACTGCTTAAAAATAAGTACAACAGATTTTTTTAAGCACCCTACAATCGCTCAACTGAGTTCTTGTGTAAAGTTAGAGCATAAAGAAGAAAACTTTGAAAGTAAACCAACTCATGTTAAAGATTTGTCTAATCCATTTTCCTTAACAGAAGTTCAGACGGCGTATATGTTAGGAAGGAATTCACAGTTTGAATTAAGTGGTATTTCACCTCAAACATATTTTGAATATGAAACAGCATTGGATATCAATCGTCTTTCAAAAAGTTTTCACAAGGTGATCCATCGTCATCCAATGTTGCGAGCTGTAATTTTACCAGAGGGAAAACAGCAAATATTACAAAGCGTTCCTGATTACGAGATTGAAATAGTGAGTCTCATAGATTTAGATGATAGGAATCAAAATGCTCGCTTACAAGAAGAGCGTTCTCGAATGACTAACCATGTATTCCCTTTGGGGCAATGGCCTTTGTTTGAATTGAAAGCTTTTCTTTTAAAAGAAGACACATATTTATTATGTTTTCGATACGATGCTTTATTAATGGACGGAGCAAGCATGAACATTGTTGGACAGGATTTGTTGCATTATTATTATAAACCAAATCAAAAATTAGAATCTTTATCTTTTGATTTTCAAGATTATATGTTTATCTATGATGAAATGGAACAAAGCGAAGAATATAAAACAGCAAAAGATTATTGGACAAGTAAGCTTCCTGACTTTCCGTTTGCACCTTCTTTGCTGTTAAAAAAGGATCCAGCAGAGATTGCTACTCCTAAATTCCAATCACTTACAAAAATCCTGGATAATAAAAAATGGACAAAGCTACGAAAGTTAGCACAAGAGAAAGAGGTAACTCCTTCCGCTCTACTTTGTACAATATATGGTGATGTGTTGGCATATTGGAGTAATCAACGTCGATTAGCAATTAACTTGACTGTATTTAACCGTTATCCTGTTCATGATGAAGTAGAACAGATTGTTGGAGATTTCACATCGCTTATTTTATTGGATGTTGATGTAAAACCAGAGCAAACTTTCTTTACTAGAGTAAAAGAAACGCAAGCTACTTTATTAGATGGCCTTGAACATCGTCATTACGATGGAGTTAACTTTATTCGAGATTTTACTCGATATCATCAAATGACGCCAAAAGCAGTTATGCCAATCGTTTTCACCTCGATGTTAGCAGGTGCAGGTGCTTTCTCTTGGGAACAACTTGGTTCTCTTCGCTATATTCATGCTCGGACTCCACAAGTGTATTTGGATAATGTAGTAATTGAAAAAAATGGAGAGTTACTAATTAGCTGGAACTATGTTGAAGAGTTGTTTGATGTTGATGTAATAGAAGCAATGTTTTCCCAATTTGTTGACTTATTGGAACAATTGGTGAAACAAAGCGATATAACATCTTTGCAGATGAAAGAATCGGATCAAACTTTAATTAAGCAATACAATGAAACAACAGAAAAAATACCTTCAACTACTCTGTATCAATTATTTACAGACCAAGTAAAACGTACACCGGATGAAGTAGCAGTGGTATTTGAACAAGAATGGTTAACATACTCGGAACTTCATAAACGTTCTAATCAAATTGCCCACTTCTTAAAAGAGCAAGGTATTGGTCTAGGTGACAAAGTGGGTCTTTTAGCAAAAAGGCGAGTTGACACAATTGTTAATATGTTAGGTATTTTAAAATCAGGTGCCGCTTATGTTCCGATTGATCCCGATCATCCTTTAGATCGCCAAACATATATTTTAAAAAATAGCTCATGCAAGCTTTTATTAGAACCTAGTCTTTATGAAGAAAATCATTTGTCATTTTATACAACAGAAGATATGCCCGCTATTGCTGGTCCAGAAGATATTGCCTATATTATATACACTTCAGGAAGTACAGGAAAACCAAAAGGAGTAATTATTACTCACCAAGCGGTTACAAATACTATTCAAGACATAAATCAAAAATATGAGGTGAATGAAGATGATCGTATTATTGGTATCTCTTCCATGTGTTTTGACCTATCTGTATACGATATTTTCGGAGCTTTAAGCACAGGTGCAATGTTAGTAATGATTCGTGATCCGAGAGACATGCAAGAATTAATCCGCACTGTCGAACGTAGAGGGATTACAATTTGGAATACAGTGCCTGCAATCATGGATTTGGCATTGGATCAAGTAGGTTCTCATTTTGAATATCCTTCTTTACGTTTAGTTTTACATAGTGGAGATTGGATTCCGCTTTCTTTACCAGAAAAAATAAAAAGACATTTTCCGATTGCAGAAGTAGTTTCACTAGGAGGGGCAACAGAAGCATCGATTTGGTCAATTTATTATCCGGTCAAACAGGTGGAATCACATTGGAATAGTATTCCATACGGGATGCCCTTGGCAAACCAAACGTATTATGTGTTGAACTATGAAAAGAAAATGTGCCCTGTTGGTGTAATTGGAGATTTATATATCGGGGGAGTGGGCCTTGCTAAAGGATATTTAAATGATGAAAAGAAAACAAATGAAGCGTTTGTTTCACATCCTGATTTTGGTCTTATATATAAAACAGGAGATTGTGGAAAAATGCATTCTGAGGGATATATTGAATTTTTAGGCCGCCAAGATTACCAAGTGAAAATTCAGGGATATCGAGTAGAGTTAGAAGAAATCTCTCATTGTCTTCTAACTTATAAACAAGTCGAACATGCTGTCGTAATTGATCAAACAGATGAGAACGGGATAAAATTTTTAGTTGCATATGTGGTAACTGAGCAAAATATTAGTACAACAGAACTACGAAAGCATTTGCGAGATCACTTGCCAGATTATATGATTCCTTCTTATTTTGTTTATTTGGACCAATTACCCCTGACTCCAAACGGGAAATTAGATAGAAAAGCGCTCCCTACTCCGGAGAAACAAAAAAATGAAGTATTTATTGCCCCAAAAACTGAAATGGAAAAAATATTAACTAGTATTTGGCAAGAAGTACTCAAAATAGATCAAGTTGGAGTAAATGATCATTTCTTCGCCTTAGGTGGAGATTCGATAAAAGCAATTCAAGTGTCCGTTAGACTGTATCGACAAGGATTCGAGCTTGAACCAAAAAATCTATTTTCATTTCCTATATTAAGAGATATGGTTCAATTTGTTAAAAAGCTAGACCAGTTTTCAAGTTCACAAACAAATGATGTAAATATAATGAACGATAATAAAGCTACATTACTAAATGTTAAAGATAAACAACTTAATCAACATACACTTACCAAAATACAAGAAAAAATGCCGGATATAAAAATAGAACGTATTTACCCGCTAGCACCTTTCCAGGAAATTATTTATGAGCATGCTACGAATGAACCTGATACAAATGCATATTTTGAACAAACAATTTGGGCACTTGAGGGGGAGCTGGATATTAAACTCTTTATTCAGTGTTTCCAACAATTAGTTGATCGTCATGATTCTTTAAGAACAATAATTGTGCAAGATGAACAAGCAAAACCTTGGCAAGCTGTTCTATATGATGTTCAAATAAATTCAGAAATAAAAAACTTGATTGAGATGACGAAACAAGAACAGCAAGAATTCCTAGATCAGTGGATGAATGAAAATTTAAGTCAAGGATTTAAAAATGGTGAACTTATGACCCGTCTCTGTATATTCCAACTAGGTAATAACGAGTATAAGGTAATTTGGAGTTCCCATCATCTATTATGTGATGGTTGGAGCGTCAGCATTTTGATAGACGAATTATTCCAGCTCTACGAAACTACAAATGCGGGAACTACGGCGGAGTTACCTATGGTAAAACCTTTTGAAACATTTATAGATTGGACTTTGGCACAAGATCATGAGAAAGCACGTCATTTTTGGCGAGATTATTTATCAGGATACAATCAGAAAATTAGTATTCCTAAAAAGAAAGTCCCATCTAAAAGTGAAGGGTTAAACTTCACTTTTATGGATTTAACATTAGACAAGGATTTGACTGATCAGTTACAGACATTTGTAACTAAAAATAATATAACTATGAATACGGCATTACTAGCTGTATGGGGAATATTGCTTGGCAAATTTAACGGAACGAGAGAAGTAGTATTGCCTAATCTAGTATCAGTCAGACCTCCCGAAGTAGAAGGAATTGAAAATATGTTCGGTCTGTTCACAAATATTTTGCCTATCCGATTAGCATGGACAGAAACGCAATCTTTTGTGGATTTTCTGCAAAAGGTACAACTAGAGACATTGAAATGTAATGAGTATGCATACTATTCATTTGTTGATATACAAAAGCAAAGTGAATTAAAAACTGAGTTGACTGACCATCTTTGGGTTTTTGAAAACTATCCAACTAATCCAGCAATCTTTTCTTCAAATGAAAACAGACATTTTGCTATCACGGATTACGAAGTTGTTGATGAGCCACATGTAAAGTATGGAATTATGTGCTTCCCTGAAGAAAAACTTACAATAAAGTTTGGATTTGATCAAACGGTATATGAAACAGAGAAAATACAGGAAATATTAAATCAGATCCATGGATTAATCAACATGATTCTTCAAAATCCAATACAAGCAATTGGTGATTACAAATTATAAAAAATAAAAAGGCGAGCAAGAACTCGCCTTTTTAAATAGAATAGGAGTAAATCAAATGACAAAAAACTTGCAGTTATCAGCCGAAGAGATGCGTCAGTTAGGATATCAAGCGGTTGACTTGATTGTTGATCATATGAATCATTTAAAAAGTAAACCAGTTTCAGAAACGATTGATAGTAATATTTTTAGAGACAAGCTAATTGAAACGATTCCGGAAAACGGATCTAATCCAAAGGAATTACTTCATTTTCTTAATAACAATGTGTTTAATCAAATTACTCATGTGGATCATCCTCATTTTATGGCTTTTGTGCCAGGTCCTAATAATTATGTTGGTGTATTAGCAGATTTTTTAGCAAGTGGGTTTAATGTATTTCCTACAGCTTGGATAGTAGGTGCAGGTGCCGAACAAATTGAATTAACGACAATTAACTGGTTAAAATCAATGCTAGGATTCCCTGATTCAGCTGAAGGACTATTTGTCAGTGGTGGTTCCATGGCTAATTTGACTGCACTTACTGTAGCGAGACAGGTCAAGCTGAATAATGACATAGAAAATACGATTGTTTATTTTTCTAACCAAACTCATTTTTCTGTAGATCGAGCACTTAAAGTATTAGGTTTTAAACAGCATCAAATTTGCCGAATTGAGACAGATGAAGATTTAAAAATTTCAGTTAGTACTTTAAGAAAACAAATAAAAGAAGATCGATTAAAAGGGAAAAAACCATTCTGTGTTATTGCTAATGCAGGGACAACGAATTGCGGAGCGGTGGACTCCCTCGATGAATTGGCTGATGTATGTGGTGATGAAGATATATGGCTACACGTGGATGGTGCTTATGGGGCTGCAGCAATTCTCAGTGAAAAAGGAAGGGAGTTATTAAGTGGAATTCATCGTGCCGATTCTTTAACGTTAGACCCGCACAAATGGCTTTTTCAGCCTTATGATGTTGGTTGTGTACTTATTCGAAATAGCCAATATTTAAGTGAAACATTCCGTATGATCCCAGAGTATATTAAGGATACAGAAACTAATATAGAAGAAAAAGTGAATTTTGGGGAGCGTGGAATTGAACTTTCTCGTAGATTTAGAGCATTAAAGGTATGGCTTTCTTTTAAAGCATTCGGAGTTACAGCTTTTCGTGAGGCAATTGATCATGGCATTATGCTAGCTGAACAAGTTGAAGAGTTTTTAAGGAAAGAAAAAGATTGGGAAGTAGTAACACCTGCCCAATTAGGAATTGTTACTTTTCGTTATATTCCATGTGAGCTAACATCTACAGATACAATTCATGAAATAAACAAAAAATTGGTGGAAGAAATTAATCAAAGAGGATTTGCTATGCTAAGTACGACTAAATTAAAAGAAAAAGTAGTAATTCGACTTTGCTCTATCAACCCAAGGACAACAAAAGAAGAAATACTTCAAATCATGATGAACATCAAAGCATTAGCAGAGGAAATAAACACATCGCCTAAACATCTTATATCTGTTTCTCAACCTTAATATATTAGGCGGATTTTACATATTAATAGCCGATTCTTATTTAGAATCGGCTATTATATTTAAATGATAAATACATATATACTATTTATAAGTGTTTCTCTTGTAATGGGATTAAGCCTCAACCTTGGATACTCGTTTGAAACCAGTCTTTATTGCTTGTACTATTTCGTTCACAGCATAAATAGATACATCGGCATTTGGATTTAACCCTTCAAACCAGTGATAGGCATTTGGATATAAATGAAACTCCACATCAACACCAGCTTGTGCTAGTTTGCTTACATAGGTTAATGTTTCGCTGCGGAATGGATCTAATTGACCAACAAATGTGTAAGTATACGGTAAGTCACTATAATCCTCAGCTCGAGAAGGTGCTGCATAGACAGGGATTTGATCCGTTCCATACATTTCTCCTAAATACATTTTCCAGCCAGCTTCATTTGCCTTTTGGTTCCAAACAAATCCCTCTTTAATTTCATTCGCTGAAGGTGTATCATTTCTGTCATCAATCATTGGATATAGTGGCATTTGTAAACAAATTGAAGGATATTTTCGATCTCGGGCTAATAATGATAATGCTGCTGTTAGTCCACCGCCAGCGCTTACTCCTGCAACCCCAATTCGATTCGAATCAATGTTTAATGACTTTGCATTATCAGCAATCCATTTTAAAGCTGAATAACAATCCTCAATTGGTGCTGGGTAAGGGTGTTCAGGTGCTAAGCGGTAGTCTACAGACACGACCACACAGCTAGCTTCTTTTGCAAACCTCATACAAGTATCATCGTTATCATCTATAGACCCTAAGATATAACCTCCACCATGTATCCATAATAAGACAGGTAAAGATTCATGATTTGATTTTGGACGATAAATTCGTAATGGTAACGGATTATCATCAGGCCCAACAATGACTTTATCTGTTAAAGAAAGAGAGTCATCAACAACGGTAGGTGGTCTCATTTGAGCTATTCCTTCTCTGATTGATTGCAAATTTTCTGGGCGTAAATCGAGATCCGGAAACATCTCTAACCCTTGTAATAATTCTGGATTTACTCTAGTTTTCATTTTAGCACCTCTATTTGTAATTGTTTTCAAATAAATGAAGTGTATTCTAAGTAGTTTAATTGTGAAAGAACACCACAATTAAATTGTAAATTGGATATGTTATAACGGTCAACAGAATATTCGGAAATTAAAACCTTTCTCAAGAAGGAGTTTCATGCAATTAATAATACAAGTAGCGGATTTAAGAGCAAAGTGTTTTAATGTCGTTGTAATTATGTACATTAGAAAAATTTATTTTCTAGACTCATGAAGAATTATGAAAAGCAAAATTTTATAGATAGTTACCTTAAAAATAAACAAAAAGAGAAGAACTAACCAATGTTCTTCTCTCTTTTTCATATGTAATTAGGGTATCCATAAATGTAAATAAGGATGGTATAGATTAATGGATGAATAATTTATTTTTAAATTAATAACGTAATAAATAAATATTTTTGTATGTAATATTGCATATACAGGGACCACTGGTGAAAATGCTGAGCAATGTTTTTCCATATGGTAAATTAGTTCTTTAGTTATTTATTTTATTTCATTTTCAATCGTGTAAGGCTTGGGGCTAAGATTTACAAAGGTGACTAGTAAAAAATATAACAATATAAGTATAAGATTTTGTACTTAGTAATCTCGCGATTTAAGGCATGGCATTGGATAAGTGCAGGGAGTTCAATCGATTTTGAATAAAATTGATAGTATCAGTTGCAATTTTTTTACGTTTAAGAACGATCCCGGCATGCCCACATGTATAAATATATCGTGTAGGTTTTTCCCAAGCTTCCCACAAGTAGTCTGTATCCTCAGAATGCACATATAGATCGTGCTTACCTGAAATTAATAAAATATTTTCTTTTTGTACTTTTGGTAATGCTTGACTCGGTTCAGTGATTTTCCAATAATCTATTAAATCATCATACGTAACACCATGATGTTCCAAGTCTTCTCTAATAAATTTACCTGGAGTTGTATTCCAAATAGAATAAGAAAGTCGATTTGCATAGAAAATGGATGCTAACACATCAATTTCTTCTTCAACAAGAGAGGTTAAGTTAGTAATAAATCCGCCTAAACTAATTCCTATTAGAATCAGGGGCCCCTTTTTATTTGCTTTAATCCATTTAATCAAAGCTCGTAAATCAGCTACCGCTTGTCTAGTTGCTTGTAATGTTCGTTCAATATTTGCACTTACCATATACTCTCCACTGAATAAGGATTGATCGGGTTTTCTTTCAAAATGATAGGGTAGAGTGAAATAATACATATTCCACTTCAGGCTGGTCATATGATCGTGGAATATTTTTTTCACACGTTCGTTAGAATCCATTCTCCAACCGTGAACAAAGATAACATGAGGTGCATTTTCATTTTTATGTAAGAATAATTCCCCAGTTACAGAGTCGTTGCGTGAATCACCGGATTGAACCGAACTTTTATAGTTGAATTGCCCAACCATGTATTCATTTTCCTGCTTTGAATGCTTAATGTCAAAATGAAAATGTGATGGTTTTACTTTATAAAAAGATTCTATGTTCTTTATATTTAATGAAGTGTTAGAAAGGGAAGTAAACTGAAATGCTACACTTCTTTTTTTGTGTAAATCATATAAGGCGTACCGATCAATGAGTTTTGAAAAAATCAAATTAACCTCCTCCAAAATACATATTGTTTAAAACATAGACAAAATTTATGTTTTAAATTAATTAGGAAATATTCTTTTTTCCTAATAGTAGGTGCTTGAATTATAAAAACAGGTGATAAATTTGTATATTATATTATAAATCGTGCAATAAAATAAAACTATAAATAATTTATATTAAAATTTAAGAAGAATGTTAACTTGTTTCTTTTCTTATTAAAAGATGTAATTTCTATGAGGAACTTAACAATTCCCATCTAGATATTCACAAATAGCTTCTCTATATTTATTGTATAGAAATTATACAATAAATATATTTTTTATATTATATACATTAAATTAAGCTTAACCTCTCTTTTCTATAAGTCTCTTAAATTGACTAACTCCTTACCAATATTCAAAAACGACTGCATTTTTGAATTTGTGTTCTAGTTTTTCTTGAACAGGTAAATGAATAACTACACATAAACTCCTTATATCTCTAGTTAAACTACCGATTAGCTCCATATAAACTCTAGATAACCTATATAGAATACAAGTTATCAAGGAGGTAAGAAAAATGAATTTTATGAAACGAGCAATTCTCAGTATGAAAAAAAGGATAGGAACATCATTAATTTTGATGGCAGTTTTTCTGATTGTTACAAATTTGGTTCTTTCAGGTTTCACAATCCAAAATGCATCAAAAAAAGCAGCGGATGCTGCAAGAAAAAAACTTGGTGCAGATGTTACTTTAGGTCTTGATTTCGACAAAATAGGTCAAAAAGCTAAGGAAACTGGAGAAATGCCAAATCCGCCGCAGCTCGATGCAAAAGAAACAGATCAATTAGCGAAGTCCAAGTATGTAAAAGATTATAATTACATAGCTAACACTTTCGGTATTTCTGATGGGCTTAAACTAGTAGGAGCTTCAGAAGGAGAAGAAGAAGGAAAAGGTAAAGTGGGAATGACGGCTGCGCGAGGCGGTTCAAGCTCTGGTACAGAAATAGATATGAATGCTTCTTTTATGATTGAGGGAGTTCGCAAGACTGCATTACAAGAAAGCTTTAAAAACGGAAAAAGTAAAATCATTGATGGAAAACCAATAACAGAGCAAATGAAGGATCAGAATGCAGCTTTAATGGAAAAACGATTAGCGGAATTAAACAATTTGAAAGTAGGAGACAAAGTTAAAGTGCAATCAGGGGATAAGAAGAAAACCCTTGAAGTTGAAATTATCGGTATTTACGAAACAAATGAACAAGCAATGGGTCAACAGGCTCCTCCTATTATGGATCCAGCTAATAAACTATATATGCCGCATTCAACTATGAAAAAATTAGAAGTAGACCAAGGTATAAATAGTGTTCAAGTCGTGTATTTCTTGAATGATCCACAATATATTGATGCATTTAAAAAAGAAGCAAAAAAATCTAATATTGATTTTAATTATTATAAATTAGATGCGCATGATTCATTGTACAAGCAAATGATTGGTCCTATAGAAAATATCTCTTCGACTTCTCAAATGATTATTTATATTGTATCGATTGCAGGTGCGATTATTTTAGGATTAATTATTATGCTATCAATTAAAGGACGTCGTAAGGAAATGGGGATTCTATTGTCCATTGGAGAGAAAAAGTGGAAACTGATGGCACAGTTCGTAGTAGAAGTAGTATGTGCCGCTATTTTAGCATTTGGATTATCCATAACAACAGGAGCTAAAGTTTCTCAATATATCGGGGATAATTTACTTTCGAATGAAATTGCTACTGCAAGCGAAGAAACAGATACTTCGCAACATGGTACTGTAATGATGGCTGGATCTGGTGGTACTCTACAAAATCAAAAAGAAGATCCAATTGATAAAATTGATGTAAGTGTAACAGGAGAAGATGTAGGGAAAATGGGTGGAATTGGACTAGCTATTGCTATAATAGCAACGCTTCTTCCGGCATTATCTATTCTACGTTTAAACCCAAAACAAATTCTTTTAAAAGATGAATGAGGAGGCTTAATATGGAGACGATTTTACAGTTTAAAAATTTGGATTATTATTATGAAAGTAATGGAAAAAATGTAGCGATACTAGAAAATGTTAACTTTTCTTTTCAAAAAGGACATTTCTACACGATTTTAGGACCATCTGGATCTGGTAAAACCACAACTCTAAGCTTAGGTTGTGGACTAGATGTCCCTAAAAATGGTTATGTACTGTATAATGGCAAAGATATTAGAAAAATTGGTTTGGATCGATAC